>NZ_JBEKBF010000019.1:0-78377 GCF_050015535.1 Binatus soli (SeqCode)
TTGTCCTCACCCACCGGCTGCTCACCTCCGCACCACCCCTGATCGCTTCCAAACCCACGTCTGTCAATGGCTCCGCTAGGTCTTACCACATTAGTAGTACACTTGGACAAGGGAAATCCGGGGTAAATGGTCCCATCGGCGCCGACCGCCGGGTCTCCGACTTCACCGCCGATTCCGAACGCCCACTTCTGCGTGGCGCTCGTGCCATTGTCGGTTAGCGCGTGGAGGAAGCCTTCATTGGAGCCGACGTAGATCGTGCCGTCGGCACTGACCGCCGGCGAGCAGAGCACAGCACCGCCGGTTAGGAACGCCCACTTCTGCGTGCCATTGGGGTTTACCGCGTAGAGGCGGTGGTCATAGGAGCCGAAGTAAACGGTGCCGTCGCTGCCGATTGCCGGCGAGCACTGCACAGAGTTGCCGGTTAAGAACTTCCACTTCTGCGTGCCGTTGGGGTTTACCGCGTAGAGGTAAGCGTCATCGGAGCCGACGTAGATTGTCCCGTCGGTGCCGACCGCCGGCGAGGAGTACACAGCACCGCCGGTTAAGAACGTCCACTTCTCCGTGCCGGGGTTGGCGCTGGTGCTGTAAGGGCTAAGCCCGGTGTGCGTGAGATTGTAATGGAACATCGGCCACGCCGATGTGGCCAACTGCGCGTGCAATACGGTCAGGGTTCCGATCGCCAGCATCGCAAACGCGGCCGCGCTCAAGGCCGCAATCACGCCAATCCGCACTTTTCCCGAAGACGGTTTCATTCGTTTGGAAATCACCACAGCCGACGCCGCTTGCCACACCACTAGCAGAAGCGGCCACAGCTTAAAACGGCCCAATAGAGCCGTGCCTTCAGGGGCTTAACCATTCCTCAAAACTTTCGGTCGATAATATTCCGTGCAAGCAGCAGCCGCGAGTTTTTCATCGCCGTCGGAACGCGGCGCTGGTTCCGCCGGAGCTGATGACGGAGGGAACTTCCGACGAATCGCTTCGACACCTTACCAGGGCAGAGGGTTCCGCCGGCCGCCGCAGCACACATCAGGAGCCGAGGCTTTAACGAAGACTTGAGATCGCAAATTGTGACTGAAAACCTTGACAGTCCCCCTGCCTCGTGCAGAATCCGTCAATGGCCAAGCCTCAACCCGTCGTCCCCCTCGAACGCATTGCCAACCGCATCTACCTGATCCGCGGCGAGAAAGTCATGCTCGACCATGACCTCGCGGAGCTTTACGGCGTTCAAACCAAGGTGCTGCTGCAAGCCGTCAAGCGCAATATAGAGCGTTTTCCAGACGACTTTCTGTTCCAATTCTCCAAACAAGAACTCGAAAATTGGAGGTCACAAATTGTGACCTCCAATCCCACCGCCAAGATGGGATTGCGAAGGCCGCCCTACGCATTCACCGAACTCGGCGTTGCCATGCTGTCCAGCGTGCTCGGCAGCAAGCGCGCGGTCCAAGTCAACATCGCCATCATGCGGGCCTTCGTAAAGCTCCGCCAGATACTTGCGTCCAACCGCCAACTCGCCCGCAAGGTTCAGGAGCACGACCGCAAAATCGCCATCCTTTTCGACACCGTCCAAAAACTTCTCACGCCACCCGAGCCGCCGAAGAAGCGCCCCATCGGCTACATTCACCACAAGGACTGACCCCACCCGTCGAGCGTAAAAGCGCAAACACTGAAATGCCGAAGAGGCCCTTTCCACGATCATGCTCCGCGCCCGCAAAGCATCGTTTTTCGATACCTTACGTGAGCATTCTCTGCTATAGAAAAAGACGTGATCGAAAAAACGCAGTGTTTTCAGTGCATTCAGCGAAACTTACACAGAAACTTACACATTTTCACATTTTATGGAAATAAACCCAATAAAAGAAAGGTTTTTTCTCTATAGTCAAACGACTTAAAATCCTCTGGAGCGAAAGTTCCGTGCGGGTTCGAGTCCCGCCCCCGGCATTGAAAATAAAGGGTTTTCTGGTGCGAAGCAGGATAAAGAGGGCCCCCGCGGGACGGTCGATCGTGCTGGCCGATTTTTGAGACTCCCGCCTAGCTGTCAAGCCGTGACGCAGTTGCCGCGTTGCAGGAATCCACGATCGCGAGGCCTGCTGTTGAATCGGCGAAGTACCTGCGCTGCGCCCATAAGGATACATCAACCAGCCCGATCATCACCGGCACCTCGATCAGCGGCCCGATCACAGCGGCGAAAGCCGCGCCGCTGTCGATTCCGAAGGTCGCAACGGCGACCGCGATGGCGAGCTCGAAGTTGTTCGATGCGGCGGTGAACGAGAGGGTAGCCGTCTGCGGGTAGTTCGCTCCCGCCTTCAGACTTAGCACGAATGACAACGCAAACATGATCGCGAAGTAGAACAAAAGCGGTATCGCAATTCGCACTACGTCGAGCGGCAGGTGGACGATTGCGGCGCCCTTGATCGAAAACATCACGACGATCGTGAAGAGAAGAAAGATCAGAGTGAGCGGGCTGATTTTCGCAGCGAAATGATCACGATACCAGGCTTTCCCTTTGAGGCCCGTCAGAATCTTCCAGGTAACGAACCCAGCAGCGAACGGTATGCCCAAATAGATGCCGACGCTTTTCGCAATCTCGCCAATCGTAATGTGAACGATGGCTCCGCCAAGGCCGAGCCATCGGGGAAGGACGGTCACAAACACGAAGGCATAGACCGAGAAGAACAGCACCTGGAAGATCGAATTAAATGCCACCAGGCCGGCGCAGTAATCCGTGTCGCCGGCGGCGAGATCGTTCCAGACGATCACCATCGCAATGCACCGCGCCAGACCGATCAAGATGAGTCCGACCATATACTCGGGGCGATCGCGCAGAAAAATGATCGCGAGCGCAAACATCAGAATTGGTCCGATTACCCAATTCTGGACAAGTGAAAGACCGAGGATCTTCCAGTCGCGGAAAACGTCTCCGAGTTCGTCGTAGTTCACCTTGGCCAGCGGCGGATACATCATCAGGATGAGACCGATCGCAATCGGAACAGAAGTCGTCCCAACGCTAAAGCGATCGAAGGCAGTCTTAACGCCGGGCCACAGGAAACCGAGCGCCACGCCGGCCCCCATCGCCAGGAAAATCCAAAGCGTCAGATATCTGTCGAGAAAGGAGAGTCGGCGCAGGACTGGAGCCTGTGCCGTCGTCATCGTTACGCTCATTGCGAACTTCTCCGTGTGGAGGAAGGTGCGAGATGCGGCTGCTATTCGCGCCCTTCGGGAAGTTTGATTTTCCCGATTTCTCTGACTCGCTGCCCGAGAGCGAAACTGTCGAGTGCCTCGATTCTCAGGCTCGTGAAGATTTTGATTCGATTCTCAAGTTCCCGGTAGATACGGAAAAAGAAGCGTCGCTTCGCATCATTGCTTCCTTCAAAGGCCGCGGGGTCGGCGACTCCCCAGTGCGCGGTGATTGGCTGACCAGGCCACACTGGGCACTGCTCGGCAGCCGCCTGGTCGCAGACCGTGAAAACGAAATCGAGGCGGGGGCTGTCCGGCGCAGCGAACTCGTTCCAGCTTTTCGAGCGCAGATCTTTGGTTGCATAGTTCAGCTCGTTCAACAGCTCGAGCGTCAACGGATGCACGGCGCCTTTGGGATGGCTTCCGGCGCTGTATCCTTTGAACTTTCCCCTGCCCCACCGTCCGATCGCGCACTCGGCCATGATGCTGCGCGCTGAATTGCCGGTGCATAGAAACAAGACGCTATACTCACGACTGGGCATGGACGCGATCATCCGTCGAGGCTTCGGTTCACTGTTGCGCCTTGGATGCGGAGCAGCAGGCGCCCGAACGGCGTCGAATAGAAGCGCATCGAGGAATCGAGGTCATCGACCCGGACGTGAACGTGAAATCGTTTCATACCGATACGCTCCGATTTTTCTTTGGCGTGGCCGTCTGCCGAGCCGTGCATTCGGTTCCGCGGTCTCGGGCGGCGGCGGGACTGCATAGTTCCGGCCGTCCCTCGCAGCAGTTGTCCGTCAGGTAAGCGAGGAGACCGTTCATCCCTTTGAAGTTTGCGCTGTAAATGATCGAGCGGCTCTCGCGTCGCGAGGTTACAAGGCCGGCAAAGCGGAGCTGGTTCAAATGAAACGATAGAGTAGGCGAAGGCTGGCCAAGTCGGTCGCCAATTTCTCCGGCCGGTAATCCATTGGGGCCTTTCTGGACAAGCAGCCGGAAAATGTCCAGGCGCGTCTCCTGGGCAAGCGCCCCCAATGCCATGATCACATTCGACTTCTTCATACTTTTAGACTTATACAAATGTCGTAGCGTGAAGTCAAATTGAGCCAATGCGGTCGTCGTTCGCCGGCGAGTAGTCGCTCCAGAATGATTCCCGGTCCGAGCTTCGACGTGTTGCATCTTGGTTATTTCGATGATACTAGAATCATCGTAGTGAAAGAGTTTGTGTCGCAACTGAGCGCGCTTGGACAATCCGGCCGGCTCGAGATCTTCCGCCTGCTGGTGCGCGCCGGGCCGCAAGGAACCTGCGTGGACGAGATCAAGCGCCGGGTCAAGATGCCGGGCTCGACCCTGTCTCATCACCTCGACGCATTGACCCGATGCGGGCTGCTGACGGCGCATCGCGCGGGCCGATTCATCTACTACGCCGTCAATTGGCCGAAAGCCGCAAAGTTGATCCGGTTCATGACCGAAGACTGTTGCGCCGGCCTCCCCAAGACGTTCGGCGCATCGCCGGATCGTTCCCAATCCACTAGCCGCCTCTCCCGTCAGGTAACGGGCAGGCACGGAGGTCACGATGAGTAATGAATCGATAAGGGAAAAGGTCAGGGAGGAGTACGCGCAAGTGGCGCGGCGAGTTACCAATCAAGGCGGCTCATGCTGCGGCTCGGCGGTGCCCGTGGGAAACCCAATCGCGCCCCGACCGTCTGATCGCTACAGCGAGGGCGAGATTGCATCGCTTCCCGCCAAGGCGCTTGCAGCGTCGCTGGGATGCGGGAATCCAACCGCGCTGGCCGAGCTGAAGCCGGGCGAAACCGTGCTCGACCTGGGCTCCGGCGGCGGGATCGACGTGCTGCTTTCCGCGCGAAGAGTGGGGCCGGCCGGCAAGGCGTACGGGCTCGACATGACCGACGAGATGCTCGCGCTTGCGCGCGACAACCAGCGCAAAGCCGGCGTCCAGAACGTCGAATTCCTCAAAGGCGAGATGGAGCATATCCCGCTGCCCGACAATTCGGTGGACGTGATCATCTCGAACTGCGTCGTCAATCTCTCGGCCGACAAGGATCGCGTGCTGCGCGAAGCATTTCGCGTGCTGAAACCGGGTGGGCGATTCGCCGTTTCTGACATCGTGGTGCGCGGTGAGATGCCCGGCGAGATTCGCCGTCGCGTCGAGTTGTGGGCCGGATGTATCGCGGGGGCGCTCGAGGAGTCGGAATACCAATCGAAGCTCGCTGCGGCGGGATTCGAACAGATCGAAGTGGAACCGACGCGGATCTATACGGCGGCTGACGCGCAGGGATTTCTTGCGGAAAATCCGGAGCTCGAGAAATTCGCGCAGATGGCCGATGGCAAATTCATGAGCGCCTTCGTCCGTGCGCGCAAGCCGGGCGCCGGGAGGAAATCGTGAAATCTATAACCGGTGTCAAAGTGGCGGATGTCGTCGCGGTCTATAGCAGTGCGCCGGCCGACCTTTTTCGACTTATGTTTGGGCAGCAAATTCACGTGGGAGGAATGAAGGCGTCGATCGATCTGGCGGATCGAGCGGGAATTGCCGCCGGGACGAAGGGGGTCGATCTGTGTTGCTGCAACGGCGCGGACATGCGCTTTCTCGTGCGGTTTCGCAATGTCGCGTCGATGGTCGGCGTCGATGTTACCGAAGCGATAGTCGAGCAGGGGCGGCGGCTGACCCACGAAGAAGGTCTGGACGATAAAATCCGATTCGTACTCGCCGATGCCTGCCAAAGCGGCCTGCCGTCGGCCAGCGCGGATTTCATATGGAGCGAAGATGCGTGGTGCTACGTCCCTGACAAGCCAAGGTTGATTGCGGAGGCGGCGCGCATTGTTCGTCCCGGAGGCGTGATTGCGTTCACCGACTGGGTTGAAGGGCCCGCGGGACTAAGTGATTCCGAGGCCCAGATGTTTCTCGGCTTGATGACGTTCGCCAACGTCGAGGACGTCGCGGGATACGCCAAGCTGCTCTCGGCAAACGGCTGCAAGGTAAGCGTCGCCGAAGACACCGGGCGGTTCGCGAGCCATGCGGATTTATATCTCAACATGATTGAGATGCAGCTTATGTATGATGCCCTGCGGCCTCTCGGGTTCCGCACCGACCTGCTGGAAACGTTCCTCGGCGGGTTCCGTTTCCTCCGTGACCTGGCGCGCGCGGGCAAGATCGCGCAGGCGCGGTTTATCGCGCGGCGAGGCTAGGCCGCAGCGGGTTTCAAGGTAATCGAGGTCGAAGCAACGCGAGTCTACGCCGTGTCTGTTGAGTGCTTGGTAATGGGCAAATCTCTGTTAGAGTAGCCCCCGGGAGATCAATGATGCCGCTATCGGTTCCATGGGAACGCCGACTTGTCGGATAAGATAGGGACCGCGACCGAACCGGCGAACCGCTTCCGCACCAGCAGTCAGTTACTCGAATGATTCGATGCCAAGATGCTGCGCAGGTCGTCACTACCAGATTTGAGGCAATGTCACACATCGCGAGGCGATTGTCGGCGTTGTTGATCCTCGCGGCGCTCGGCGCCAGCGGATGCCGCCACCCGGTGCGCGAGCAACGCGTGCTCGATCCGGCATCGCGCCGAGTCACGGCATCCGGCACAGTCGTCGGCTTCGTCGGCGTATACGGCAGTCACGCATGGCTCGGCATTCCGTTCGCCAAGCCGCCGCTCGGGGCGCTGCGATGGCGAGCGCCGCAACCGGCCGAACCATGGACCGGTACGCGCCAGGCACTCGATTTTGGCTCGGCGTGCACGCAGTTCCCGAGCCCGATCGGCGGCCTCGATACCGCCAGCGCGGGGCAGCCTGTCGGCAGCGAGGATTGTCTCTACCTGAACGTGTATGCGCCACGGGTTGGCGAGTCCGACGTGCCGACGGGTAACGCGCGGTGGCCGGTGATGGTGTGGATACACGGCGGCGCCAACACGGTTGGTACGGGGGCGCTGTACAACGGCGGTAACCTGGCGGCGACGCACAAGGTTGTGGTGGTGACGATCAACTATCGCGTCGGCCCCTTCGGCTGGTTCCGCCACGCCGCACTGCGGGGTGAGGGCGCGAACGAACTCGACCGATCGGGCAACTTCGCCATCCTCGATATCATCCGTTCGCTCCAATGGGTGCGCGACAACGTGGGAGCTTTCGGCGGCGATCCCGGCAACGTCACAATCTTCGGCGAATCGGCAGGCGCCAACAACGTGTACATGCTGTTGTTGGCTCCGCAAGCGCACGGGTTGTTTCATCGCGCGATCTCCGAAAGCGGTGGTCTGAATATGAGTACCATCGCCGAGGCCGAGCACTTCACCGACGATGCCGAACCGGGTCGCACCAACAGCTCGAATGAAGTGCTGGTGCAGTTGCTCATCAAGGACAAGCGCGCCGCCGACCGCGCCGCAGCCAAAACAGTACTCGCCGCGATGAGCGCCACAGATGTCGAGCGTTACCTGCGCGGGAAGACGAATTTCGACATTCTCCTGGCCTACATGCCGACGCCCACAACCGCCATGATCGAAATGCCGAAAGTCTTTGGCGACGGTGTGGTGCTGCCACAAGACGATCCGCTGCAACACTTCGCGCGTGCCGACGGATACAACCGGGTTCCCGTGATCGTCGGAACGAATCGCGAGGAGAGCAAGCTGTTCCTGTTCGGCGACCCAAGACGGGTGCAACGCATTTTCTGGCTCGTGCCGCGCCTGCGTGACGAGGCGCGTTACAGCCTCAGTGCCGAGTACCTGTCCAGGTTTTGGAAGGCGGCCGGCGCCGACGAGCCGGCGGCAGCGATGCGGACGACTCAGGACAACGTGTTCGTTTACCGCTTCGATTGGCACGAGGAGCCGCATGTGATGGGCGCGGATCTATCCATCATGCTCGGGGCTGCGCATGGTTTTGAGATCCCGTTCGTCTTCGGCCACTGGGATCTCGGACGCCAGGCCAACGTCATCTTCTCCCAGGACAATGAACCAGGCCGCCTGGCGCTCAGCAAACAGATGATGTCGTACTGGGCCGAGTTCGCCTATCGCGGCGCACCCGGGCGCGGTCGCGACGGTCGGCAGCCGCAATGGTCGGCATGGGACAACAGCGCGCCCACCAACCCGAAGTTCATCATCTTGGACACACCGGCCGACGGCGGCGTACGGGTGACGTCGTCCGGCACTCAAACGGCAGCGGGCGTGCTCGCCGCTGTAGACACTGATCCGCGTCTGTCAACGCAGCGCGACAAATGCATGATCTTCCACGATCTGGTGAACCGATCGCGCACGTTTACCAGGAAGGAGTATCCGACGGCCGGAAAGAGCGGGTGCGCAGCCTACCCGTTCGATACATATCCGTGGGGCGGCTGAGGCCGCAACCGAGACATCTGAGGGTTGCCGAAGGAGTGGAGCGCAGGCTCACAACTCTCGCGATTTTTCTATGAAAGATTCTAAAAAACCTCAGCCTGTTGAGAGCCGCGCGGCAAAGATGCTGCGCGAGATCTTCCAGTCAGGACGGCCGCTCACCTACATCCGCTCCTCCGAAGAGCAGCGAATCGGAAGGGTGCTGCGCGAGGTCGGCCGGGCGCTGCACGCATCCACACCGGTGCCCGTTTGGACCTGGAGCCTCACGCAAGGATTGCTTCGCGATGACGGAGTGGCCGAGACCGGCACTCTCGATCCTCGCGAAGCTCTGGACTTCATTGCAGCCCACAAGGACGCCGCCATCTTCCATCTCAAGGACTTTCACGAGCCGCTGCGCGAATCTCCGGAGGTCAGGCGCCGTCTTCGAGACCTGTACGAAAGCTGTCTCGATCAACGGAAGTTCGTAGTCATCAGTTCGCCGGTGCAATTCGTTCCTGAGGAGATCGAGCGGGATCTTTTGTATCTCGAACTGAGGCCGCCTGATCTCATCGAACTGGTCGAGTTTCTGCGGAGCGAGGCTCAGCAACTCTCGGCGCCCGGCGTCGGCACCGACGTGAGCGAGGCAACCCTGTACCAGCTCGCGCGCGCCCTGCAGGGAGTCACGCTCCAGGAGGCGCGCTACGCGGTGCGCCGCGCTCTGAGTGCGAGTCGAAGCCTCAGCGCCGAGTCGTTACCAGCCCTGCTCGAGGAAAAGCGGCTCCTGGTCAACCGCGGCGGCATCATCGAGTTTGTTGCCGACAGCACGAGCATCGGGCAGGTCGGCGGCCTGGAGAAGCTCAAGCAGTGGCTGCTGGAGCGTCGTAAACTGTTTCAACTCCGCGAGAGCCTGAGCACTGACATAGTACCCAAGGGCGTTCTCGTCATGGGCATCCCGGGCTGCGGCAAGAGCCTCTGCGTCAAAGCCATCGCCTCGCACTTCGAGCTTCCTCTCTATCGAATCGACATGATCGAGATCTTCTCCGGCAGGCATGGGGAGCCGGAGGGAGCATTCGTCCAGGCCTGCAAGACGCTCGAAGAGATGGTGCCCGCGGTGGTTTGGTTCGACGAGATTGAGATGGGGATTACGTCGGGGGATCCCGGCGGCGCGCAGGGCAGGATCTTCGCCTTCTTTCTGACCTGGATGCAGGAGAAGGCGCGCGGACTCTTTGTCGCCGCCACCGCAAACCGAATCGACCTTCTCCCCGCCGAGATGATTCGCAAAGGACGTTTCGACGAGGTCTTCTTCGTTGACCTGCCGCAGGTTGCCGAACGGATCGAGATCTTGAAGATTCACCTCGGCCGCCGGGGAATGGATGCGACCAAGTTTGACCTGGAACGATTGGCCGTCTTTATGAAGGGCTGGACCGGCGCCGAGGTCGAGCAGTCGGTCGTATCAGCGATGACCAGGGCGCGGCTGCAGGACCATGAGGTTACCGAGCAGGATCTCTTCTTGTCCGCCGGTGAGCTGGTTCCGCTGGCGCGCACCATGAAGGAACAGATCAATCACATTCGTAGCTGGGCGTTCGAGCGAGCGGTCCGCGCATCTCCCATTCCCAGCGGCGGGTAACGGGATGCGCAAATGAAAAGGCGCAGGATTGCCGCGTTCCCGACAACCGCCCTGCTTTCGCTTGTGATCGCGAAACCGGTACTTATCGCTTGACTATGATCTTCTAATGCAGGACCATCCGGCGGTCTTTGCTGAAGCCAAAACCCCCAGGAGAATCCATTGATAAGCCTCAAGACGATTCTTGCAAGTTTCACCGTAGCTTCGCTGGTGGTCTGCACGCTCGGCCTGAGCGGTCCGGCCTCAGCGCAGAGCCCGCCGACCTCACAGAAGCAGCTCGACATCGCGGCCGCCCGCGCAGAGCGCAAGGCAACGGTCGGCACCAACATGAATCTGAGCGCCGATGAAGCGACCAGGTTCTGGCCGGTTTACGACGCCTACGAAGCGAAGATGGACAGGATCGAAGACCGCCACGTCAAGGAGCTCAAAGAATTCGCGGCCAGGTACAATAATCTCACCGACGCCGATGCGAAGAAGAAGCTCGACGAGGTAATCGCCATTCAGCAGGCGCGGCTTGACGTGCAGAAAGAATTCATTGCGCGGTTCCGCGCCGTTGTCTCGCAGGTGAAGGTGACGCGGTTCTATCAAATCGACAACAAGATCCAGGCGTTGATCCAGTGCGACATCGCGCAATTGGTGCCGCTGGCGCAATCGCCGGGCGAGGTTGCTCAATAGTCAATCAGTACGGAACCAGTGACCCCGCCCCTTTGCGTTTGCAGACGGATTGTTGTTGGTGCGAGTCTAGCTGCCTCCGCCACATTGGCTCCAACTGAACATACAATCATCGGCCGATGTATCGACCGGCACCATCGTCCGCCTGCGTGCTTCATAGCACAATTGGACACTAGAATACTTAGATTAGCTTAGAGTAAGCTAAATATCACAGGCAGAATTATTGCTTATCCGAGGCGGGGAATTATTAGTCTCGTTTAAGTCGTACTGCTGTTTCACTCGGGGGAGGAGCAAATGAACAAGTACGCATGAAAAACACGACTCGGCGTGGTCGCGATCTTTTGTGCGACCGCGGTTGCGATTGTCGGCCCTCATAGCTCTCTAGGCTACGCGTCCCCCACCCCGACGCTATTCGTTACGGACTACATGACCCAAGCCGTGACTGCTTATCCGGCCGGGAGCAGCAACGGCGATGTCTCTCCGCTGACTCCCGCCCCTACCGACCTCGCCTCGCCAGGATGGATGGCCTTTGACGCCATTGGGAACATTTACGTCACCAACCAGGTCGGCACCATCACCATTTACGCCGCGGGGACCAACGGCGACATCGCCCCAATCGCCATCATCGCCGGGAGCAACACCGGCCTGGAGTCCCCAGAAGGCATCGCGCTGGATTCCTACGGCAACATCTATGTGGCGGATGACGGACCTTCCGGCAATGGCCCCAGCAGCGTGTTTGTCTATCCGCCGCTGGCAGTCAGCGGCACCGGGACGCTCAACGAGACCCCCATCGCCACCATCAGCGGGCTCGCCACCGGCCTGAGCGCCCCAACGGGCATCGCGCTGGATTCCAGCCGCAACATCTATGTGGCGGACAACTTCGCCGACAGCGTGTTTGTCTATCCGCCGCTGGGAAGCAGCACCGGAACGCTCAACGAGGCCCCCATCGCCACCATCAGCGGGCTCGCCACCGGGCTGAGCGCCCCAACAGGCATCGCGCTGGATCTCAGCGGCAAAATCTATGTGGCGGACAACTCCGCCGACAGCGTGTTTGTCTATTCGGTGTTAAGCCCGAGTTGCACTTCTGCGAGTCCTTGCGCCATTAGCGTGGCTCCCATCGCCACCATCAGCGGGAGCAGCACCGGCCTGGCCGACCCATACGGCATCGCGGTGGATTCCAGCGGCAACATCTATGTGGCGGATGAAGGCAGCAACAGCGTGACGCTCTATGAGCCGCTGGCCAGCCTCCTCATCGATCTCACTGCTCCCGACGTGACGCCCAGCGCCGCCATCAGCACGACCATGACCACCGGTCTGAGCAACCCACAAGGCATCGCGCTGGATTACAGCGGCAACATCTATGTGGCCGACCAGGGTGACCGAGGGTGCGATGGCACCGCCAGCGTGTTTGTCTATTCGGCGTTGAGCCCGAGTTGCACTTCTGCGAGTCCTTGCGCCATTAGCGGGTCCCCCACTGCCACCATCAGCGGAGACGCCACCGGCCTGTGCCGGCCACAAGGCATCGCGCTGGATTCCAGCAACAGAATCTATGTGGCGGATGACGGCGGCCTTGCGAACAGTTACACCCCGAGCGTGTTCCTCTATCCGGCGCTGGGAAGCAGCACCGGGCCGCTCAACGAAACCCCCACCGCCACCATCAGCGGTCCACTGACAGAACTGTATGAGCCCCTGTCCATCGCCATCACGCCGACTCCTGTGGTATCCGTGACGTCTTACGTTGAATTCGGAAACGAACCCGTCGGCGACACCGCCACCCAGATCCTGACGGTCAGGAACACCGGCAACGCGCCGCTGTCCATTGCCAGCGTTTCCTCCCCCACCGACTCGGTTAACTTTGCGAAGACCGCCAGCACGTGCCCGGCGTCCCAACTTGCACCGCTCGCGACCTGCACGATCACGGTCAGCTTCACGCCGCAAACGCTCGACATTCACAGTGCAACGCTTACGATTGCGGACAATGCTGGCGCGGACACGCAAACCGTGGCGCTTAGAGGCGCCGGCACGAATGATATGACGGTTTCGCCCGCCAGCCACGCATTCGGCAGCGTGAAGGACGGCTCCATGGAGACCCAGTCGATCACGGTGCACAATTATCAGACCATCTCGGTCACGCTGAGCGAAAGCATCGACGTCACTGCGGGCGGTAGCAATGACTTCAGAGTCGCGGGCGGCACCTGCACCGGCACGCTGGCGGCCACGACGGCTTGCACGCTGATTGTCACTTTTGCTCCGACCACGTTGAGTGCGGAATCAGCGACCATGACGGTTACCGACAGCCACGATACGCTCGGTCCGTACAATGTTTCATTCAGCGGGACCGGAGCGGTACCGGAATCCCTGTCGGCGAAGACGCTAAGCTTCGGCGGTGTCCCCCAGACGGGGTCCAAGACGATGAGCATCACGCTGACCAACGATGCCACCGGGCCGATCACGCTTAGCGGCACGAGGATCGGCGGCGCCAACCCGAGCGACTTCGCGGTGACGGGCGGGACGTGCGAAGCCTCGCTGGCGGCGTCCTCGAGCTGCACCTACGCGGTGACGTTTACCCCCAAGACCGAGACTGCGGAGAGCGGCACGCTTTCAATCGCGGTTGCGCAAGACCCCAATGGCGGTCCGCCGGCGGTCGCTCTGAGCGGGACCGGAACGATACCGGAATCCGTGTCCCCGATGACGTTAAGCTTCGGCAAAGTGGCCAAGACGGGGTCCAAGACGATGAGCGTCACGCTGACCAACAAGGCCCATGCCGACGGTGGATCAATCACGCTTGCCAGCCCGAGCCTTGGCGGGGGGACCTACGGGAGCGATTTCTCGGTGACGGGCGGAACGTGCACCACACTGCCGAGTGGGTCGCTGTCGGCGGCGTCGTGCACCTACGCGGTGACGTTTACGCCGAGCACCGAGGGGGCGGAAAGCGGCACGCTTTCGATCGGTGTGTCGGGAGACACGCTCCTCTCCGTCAGCCTGAACGGAACCGGAGTTACGCCGCTCAAGGTGACTCCGGCGAGCCTCGCTCTCGGCCCGGTTAAGGGAGGCAAGACATCGGCGGCGAAGACAGTCACCGTGACCAACGTCGGCAGCGCGACGCTGACGATAAGCAAAAGCGTCAGCGGGACCAGCGACTTCAAGGTGACGGGCGGAACGTGCACCACACTGCCGAGTGGGTCGCTGGCGGGCGGCGCATCGTGCACCTACACGATGACGTTCACGCCGAGCATCGTTGGAGCGGAGAGTGCGACGCTTGGGGTAAGCGCGGTTGGCGATACGGCCAGCCCACACAACGTGAGCCTCCGCGGCACCGGCGAGGCCTGATAGCCGGATCGATCCCGCCGCAATAGAACCAAGCGCCCTGTCCGGCTATCGCGGCCGGACAGGGCGTTTAGTTTAGTGGCTTTTGCAAGTAGCGTGCGTGTAAGAGTAAACATGACCGATGACGGCGCCCATTGCGACGATGAAGAGCGACGATAAGCATCGAGAGACCCTCGCGATCCTGGTCGGCGGCGGTCCCGCTCCCGGAATCAACGGCGTGATCGCCTCGGCCGCCATTGAGGCTATCAAGTGCGGACTGCGCGTGGTGGGACTGCGCGACGGTTATCGATGGCTGGTGGAAGGCGACACCGGGCACGTCGTCGAACTCGAACTCGAGGAAGTCAGCAGGATCCACTTCACCGGCGGTTCGATCCTGCGCACCTCGCGCACCAATCCGGCGCGCGACGAAGCGAGCCTGGGGCGCGTGGTCGATGCGCTGACAGCGCTTGGCGTTCGCTACCTGATCTGTATCGGCGGGGACGACACCACGTACGGTGCGGCGCGAATCGCCGAGCGCACCAGAGGCAGGATCGGCATCGTGACCGTGCCGAAAACGATCGACAACGATCTGCCGCTGCCCGAGAATGCGGCGACGTTCGGCTTCGAAACCGCTCGCGCCATCGGCGCCAGCATCATCGAATCGCTGATGGAAGACGCCCGCACCACCAGCAGGTGGTACCTGACGATCTCGATGGGCCGGAAGTCGGGATCCCTCGCGCTCGGTATGTGCAAGTCAGCCGGCGCTACGCTGGCGGTGATTCCCGAGGAATTTCGAGGCAAGAGGTTCGACCTCGCGCTGGTCGTGGACACTATCGTGGGCGCGATAATCAAGCGTCGCGCCAGCGGCCACGACGACGGCGTCGCGGTCATCGCCGAAGGGATCGCAGAGCGCATGGACGTTGGCGCGCTGGCTTCGGGGACGGCCTCGCAAGCCGACGCTTACGGCCACGTGCACATCGCGGACATCCCGCTGGGTATTGTCTTGCGCGATCAGGTGCGCGCGGCGCTCAAGCAACTCGGCATCGATGCCACCGTGGTCCCCAAGGACATCGGCTACGAGTTGCGCTGCGCGAAGCCGTTGCCATTCGACGTCGATTACACGCGAACGCTGGGCTACGGCGCGGTGCGCCACCTGCTAAGCGGCGGCTCCAGTGTGCTGATCGCGGTTGCGGGCGGCCGCGTGACGCCGGTCAGTTTCGAGCAACTGCTCGACCCGAACACGGGCCGGATTCGGGTGCGGACAGTGGATGTCTCCACCGAGTCATACCAGGTGGCGCGCTCTTACATGATTCGGCTCGAGCTGCAGGACTTCGAGGAGCCGGCGCTGTCGAAGCTCGCCGAACATGCCAAGCTCTCAGCCGCGGCTTTCAAGGCGAGATTCATCCCTTCGGTCCGCGCCACGACTGATGGGGCCTGAGACCTTTGGCGGGTATGGCTACTGAGTCGCGCCAACGCCGCCACTGCCGCCTTGGGGCGGATTCAATGGTCCACACTTGAAGCCTGCTGATGGACTGGTCGCACGCTTTGGATGACGCGGTTGATTTCTGGTTGTGAAATGCCGCCTGCGCACCTTTTGTCGCGAAACACGAAGTGAGTGCGGCCCTTGTTTCCGAACAGATCGGCGGCAATCGAGGGCGGGCGGTTAGCTGAGTTTCCGTATTGGAAGCCGTGGAAATCTTTCGTTTGAATCAGGAAGATGCCTGACTCCCCGTCGTTCGCACCCACCTGGATCGATTTCATCAGCAACAGCATTATAGTGCGAGCCGCCGCTCCTCGGGGCGTGAGTAAACCGATATCGCCAGGGGTGGTCTCGAGCGCAGCTCGGATGAAGGTATAGTCGGACTGTATAGTCTCGTCGCCATAGAATCGGGCGAGCGCTCTTCTATCAACGCCGTTCTTTCCAGGGACTCCATTCACAACCTCGTTTGGTGGGGGTGTGTAAAACACGATGGACTTTCCAGAATGAAAGGAAATCAATTGCCACTTTCCGACGAGTCTCGTCTTTTGCTCGTCCACATCGTCCCAGGGCACTTCGAATTCGTAGCCGAAATAGGAAAGCTTCCGGCCGGGCGCGCTGGAAATGGACAAATCCTTCAGCGCGACCGGGGTCTTCCACAAAGAGGGATCATCCTTACCCGATAAATTTCGTCCTTTGATGATTACGAACCAGGCCGAGACGCCGAAAACATATAGGTAGATGAAGACGACGCCGAACACGATTGCGCACCAAGTCAGGATACGGCGCCGTCTGGGCGTGAAGTGCGGAAGCCAGCCTCGATTAATTGCCCCCAAAATGCGCCCCGCTCCTCTTCAGTCGCCCTTGCTTAGCCGGGATTTCCATGGAAGGCAAACAGGCGGTGAACAGGATTCAAACGGGCGCCTGGCGCCGTCGCAGGCTGTCCTGAGGGGCCGATCGAGCGGCGCGGCGCCGCGATCAATCCAGGACACGGTGGCGGAGGGACCGGCCCTGCGGCCTATCCGGGGTATTGACAACCTAGCTGGCAGAAATTGCAATTTGTGGTAACTCCAGCAATTATACTTGTTGGATATGTTTAGAGTTGGGAGCTAAACAAAACATCGGGGACCTAGGGGACCCCAAGGAGCACTTACTTGGAGATCGATAAAATCGTTGCAGACTTGAAGAAGGAAAGGGACCGGCTTATCCGTGCGATCACGGCTTTGGTGGGAGCGGGAGCGGAGGCGGCAGGCAGGAGAGGCCGGCCCGCGGCTCCCAAGCCGGGCGCCACGAGAAGAAAGCGACGCGGCGGTATCACCAAAGAGGGCAGAAAGCGGCTGTCAGAGCTTATGAAGAAGCGGTGGGCCGAGCGCAGAAGGAAAGGACTAACGAAACTTAGTAAATAGCGGTGCGCCTGGATCGCCACCCGTCTGGAGTGTGCGGTTGATTCGCGACCGTCGCGTCCGCACAATCTTCAGATGGCGGATTCAGTACAACGCGCGTTCGATCTTGCGGCGGAGGACTACGACCGCACGCGGCGCCGGCTGGTGCCGGGGTTCGACGACTTCTATCGCGCGGCGATCGATTTGATTCAGTTTCCGCACGATAGCCAGCTCAAGGTTCTCGATCTCGGCGCCGGCACGGGCTTGCTGGCGGCGTTCATCGCGTACAGTTTCCCGCAGGCGCGGATCACGATGGTGGACATCTCGAGCGAGATGCTCGAGCGGGCGCGTGCGCGCTTTGAATTGGCCGGCGAGCGCTTCCGCTTCGAGGTCTCCGACTACGGCGTTGACCCGATCCAGGAAAAATACGACGCGGTCGTTTCGGCACTGTCGATTCATCACCTGGGCGACGACCAAAAGCGCTCGCTGTTCGCTCGAATCCACGGCGCGCTCAACGACGGCGGTGTATTCGTCAACGCCGAGCAGTGTCGCGGCGCGACCCCGGAGCGGCACCGTTTTCATCACGAGCGATGGATCACGCGGGTGCGCGAATTGGGGGTTGATGATCGCGACCTGGCGGCGGCGCTCGACCGGATGAAGTTCGATCGGGCGGCCACGCTCGAGGATCAGCTCCAATGGCTGCGCGAGGCGGGGTTCCGCGATATCGATTGCGCGTACAAGAATCTGATCTTCGCCGTTTACCGCGGCATCAAGTAGCGAAGAGCGGCGTCCGTCATTGTTCGGCGCGGCTCAAGACGCAAATCGCGTGGCCGGCGGCCGCCTGCCACCCGTACGCCTCCTTGCGTCTCCGATAGTTGGTAAGGTACTCGCGTTGCATACTATGAAGAACTCTCGCTGTTCCGCGCGGTGCTCGGTGACAAAGCGCGGGTCGAGCGCACCGATCACATCATGGCGGGCGCGCGGCGCTGCGCGTATCGGATCACGGCGCCGGACCATCGATAGGGAGCGTATCTTGCGGCGACCGTAGCTTCGAATTCCATTCGACTACCTGAACGAACGGTTTGAAGAAAAGTCGCAGTCTCGGCTAGGTTGGGCGCTGGGGAACGATGGCGCCGGCGCCCGATCCTGTTTCCGCGTTCCGATGGCGCAAAAGGATTCGCGATCTCGTGTAGTTGTAGTTGTAGTCAGGAGGAAATTTCATGGCGCGCAAATTATCAATCGGAGTCAATTGGCAGGGCAAGCTCGACTTCAAGGCGGCGATCGAACGCGCGAAAATCGCGGACGCCGCGGGAATCCATTCGATCTGGGTGGCCGAAGCGTGGGGGCGCGATGCCTTCACGCTGCTCACGCTGCTCGCGGAGCACACCGGCAAGGTGCAGCTTGCGACCTCGATCGTGAATATCTACTCGCGCACGCCGGCCGCGCTCGCGCAGCATTTCGGCACGCTCGACGAGTTGAGCAACGGCCGCATGATCATCGGGCTGGGCACCAGCGGTCCGCAGGTGATCGAACATTTCCACGGTATTCCGTTCAATCCGCCGCTGACGCGGATGAAGGAGTACGTGGAAATTATCAACATGATAATGGCGCAGACGCCGCTGAACTACGAAGGCAAGCTGTTCAAGCTGCAGCGCGGCTTCACGATGCGCTTCGAGACCCCGCGCAAGCATATTCCAATCTGGATCGCCTCGCTCAATAAAAAGAGCGTCGAGTTCACGGCGAAGAAAGCCGACGGATGGTTGCCGGTGATGATCCCGATCAACTCGCTAAAGAAAGCGATCGCGGATTTCCGCGCGATTGCGACGGCCGCCGGCCGCGAGGCGCGCGCGGTCGCCGTCAAAGCGCCCGGACACGTGACGGTAACGGCCAACATCGATCGCGCGGTTGCGGGACATGCTGCCAACGTCGCGTTCTATGCCGCGCGCATGGGCACCTTCTATTCCGAGCAACTCACGCGCTTCGGCTTCGGCGACGACGTGCAGAAGGTCAAACAGGCGTGGGATGCGGGCGGCTCGAAGGCGGGCACCGCGGCGCTGTCGCCCAAGCTGCTGGGCGAGTTGGGTTATATCGGCGGAGTCGAAGGCGCGATCGAGCGGCTCAAGGCGCAGGACGAAGCCGGCGTCGATCTGCATCCGGTGGAAATCGACGCGGGCGGCAAGCCGGGCGAGTTCGAGAAGACCGTCGCGCGGCTGCTCTGACGATCGTGCAGACGGAATTTGGCGATTCGCCGAGGGGCAATTCAGTGAGAATCAGAATCCAGCTGGTCGCATTCGCACTGCTGCTCGTAGCAGCCGCATTGCCCGCGCCGGCGCGCGCTGAAGACGCGGCGAAAGCGGACGGCATCAAGGTCGAAGTGACCGGCTTTCGAAACGACAAGGGGCAACTGGGATGCTCGCTGTGGCCAGGTCCCGCGGGATTCCCGCGCGACGATTCGCACATACTTGGTCACGTCTGGGCAAAGATTCAGGGCAATCGCGGCGAATGCGTCTTCGCCGGAGTTCCGGCCGGCGACTATGCCGTCACCCTTTTTCACGATGAGAACGGCAACGGCAAGTTCGATTCGAATTTTATCGGCTATCCGCTCGAGGGCTATGGATTTTCAAACAACGCCAAGGCCCAGTTCAGAGCGCCGTCATTCGACGAGACGAAATTTCACTATGACGGCAGCGGCACGAAGCAGATCCCGGTCCAAATGATTTATAGATGATGAAAGCAGTAATCGTTGAGAAACCCGGCGATGAAAATGCGCTCAAAATCGGCGAAATTGCCGAGCCTGCGATCAAGCCCGACGAAATACTGATTCGCGTCCGAGCCGCCGGGGTGAATCGCGCGGACATTCTTCAGCGCCAGGGATTCTATCCGCCTCCGCCGGGTGCGTCGGAAATCATCGGCCTGGAATGTGCCGGCGAGGTTGCCGCCGTCGGCGCTGCCGCCATCGGATGGAAAACAGGCGATCGCGCGATGGCATTGCTGCCGGGCGGCGGTTACGCGCAGAAAGCTGCGGTGCATTGCGGATCCGCGATGAAGATTCCCACGGCGCTGAGTTTCGAGGAAGCTGCCGGAATCCCCGAGGTCTTTCTGACCGCGTTCCTGAACTTTTTCATGCTCGTCGGGATCAAGCGCGGCGAGACCGCTTTGATTCACGGTGGCGGAAGCGGCGTCGGCACCGCATCGATTCTGTTGCTCAAGGAAACGGGCGTGCGCGTGATCGTAACTGCGGGCGCGGATGAGAAATGCGAGCAATGCCGGAAGCTGGGCGCCGACGTCGCGATCAACTACAAACGCGGGCCTTTCGCGCCGGCCGTGAAGGCCGCGACAGATGGGCGCGGCGTGGATGTGATTTTAGACAGCATCGGCGGCGCCTACCTGTCCGGAAATATCGAGTCGCTTGCCAGCGGCGGACGGCTGGTCCTGATCGGCTTGATGAACGGGACGCGCGCCGAGCTCGATCTGGCCGCCGTTCTGCGCCGTCATCTGAAAATCTTCGGCTCGACTCTGCGCACACGCCCAGCCGCCGAGAAGGCGCAGATCGTCGCGGCGTTCCTCGAGCAATTCGGCGCGGCTCTCGAAGCCGGCCGGTTGCGTCCGCCAATTTACAAGGTGCTCCCGGCCGCGGACGCGCCGACGGCGCATCGCATGATGCAAGCGAGCGAGCACTTCGGGAAAATCATTCTCAAGTTCGACTGATCCGGTTTGTTGACCTGCTCGCGCGCCGGGAGCATGGCGCGCCAGCCGGCGCTGGAACCGACGATTGATCCAAAGGCGCGCGCAAGTGGCGCAATTCGCGAAACTGATGGGTGTTCGCGCGCGCCTTCTGGTAGGATTCCGGGCGAGACAGCGTGAACCGCAAACCGATCAAACCCAACGCGCTCAAACCGGGCGATACAGTTGCGGTCGTCGCGCCCGCCGCGGCGATCGAACGGGAGCATCTCGAGCGCGGCGTCAACGTGCTCGCCTCGATGGGCTTTCGGGTCAAAGTTTCGCAGCGCGTGCTGGCGCGTTCGGGGATATTGGCCGGCGACGATCGCGAGCGGGCGAGCGAGCTTCGAGAATACTTTGCCGACCCCGAGGTCAAGGCGATCTTTTCCGCGCGCGGCGGTTACGGATGCGGGCGACTGCTGCCGCTGCTCGACTTCAAAGAGATGGCCCGCACGCCCAAGATATTCGTCGGCTTCTCGGACGCGACCTTTATCCTCAACGCGCTGGTCGATTTCGCCGGGATGGTATCGTTTCACGGGCCGATGGTCGCGATGGATTTTGCGCGAGGCCTGAGCCCGCGCGCGTTCGAGCACATGCAAGACCTGCTCGGCGGCAAACTCGACGGCTTCGAGCTCGAGGCGCGCGAGACGATGCATCCCGGGCCCGCACAGGGCGAGGTCATCGGCGGGTGCCTGTCGGTGCTGGTCGCGACGATAGGCACACCGTATGAGCCGCGCTTCGACGGCCGAATCCTGTTCCTCGAAGACACGGGTGAGAAAGCCTATCGAATCGATAGAATGCTCGTGCAGTTGCGCCAAAGCGGCGCGCTCGGCCGAGTGGCGGGAATTGTGTTCGGCGCGATTCGCGCGATCGACGGAAACGAGCAGGAGACGCGGCTGATTGCGCGCTTCGCCGCCGAGCAGACGGCCGGGCTGGGATGCCCGGTGCTGTACGGCGTCGAGGCCGGGCATGGCACCGAGAATTTTACGATTCCGTTCGGCGCGGTGGCGCGAATCGATTCCGCCGCGCGCCGAATCATCTTCACTGAGCCGGCCGTGACGCGGTAACGGGCCAAGTTTTCCGGAGGATTAAGCCTTGGGATGGAGTGATGTCGAGCAGGCATTCAACGACGCGGTCGAGGAGCGGGTGATTCCCGGCGCGACGGTCGTCGTGCGGCGCGGCGCGGAGGTCGCGTTCGAGGGCGCATTCGGATTCAGATCGATCGAGCCGAGCCGCTCGCCGGCCAAAATCGAAACCGTCTATGACCTGTCGTCACTCACCAAGGCGCTGGCGACGACGGTCGCAGTGATGATGCTGGCGCGCGACGGCAAGTTTCGTCTCGACGATCGGGTGACGCGCTTCTTTCCGAACTTTGGCGTGCACGGCAAGACCACGGTCACTTTTCGCCATCTGCTGGCGCATTGCTCGGGGCTGGCGGCATGGCGGCCGTTCTACCAGCGCATCCTGGATATCGAAAAAGGCGGGCGGGTCAACTTCATGGCGAGTCACGGCGCCAAGGAGTTTGCTTACGAGGAGATTCATCGCGAGAAGCCCGAGGCCGCGCCCGCGACCAGGACAATTTACTCGGATCTCGGTTTCATCCTGCTGGGTGAAACGGTCGAAAAGGTCGCCAGCGTCGCGCTCAACCGATTCTGCCGCGAGAAAATCTTTCACCCGCTGGGCCTGCGCGCGACCGACTATATAGACATCTCACTGGTCCGCTCGCGACGGCTGGAGCCGGTCGCCGACATGTTCGCGCCGACCGAAATCTGTCCTTCGCGCAAGCGGCTGCTGGTAGGCGAAGTTGACGACGAGAACGCGTTCGCGATGGGTGGAGTGGCGGGTCACGCCGGACTGTTCGCGCCGGTGCGCGAGGTCGATCGCCTCGCGCGCGAGCTGATCGCGTGTTACGCCGGACGTTCGGATTTCGTGCCGCAAAAAATAATCCGCGAGTTCTGGACGCGCGACACGACCGTGCCCGGCTCGACGTGGGCGCTCGGATGGGACACGCCATCGGCGGAGCATTCCAGCTCGGGGCATCGATTCTCGCCGGCGGCAGTGGGCCATCTTGGCTTCACCGGCACTTCGATATGGATCGAGCCGGAAAGCGAAGTTGCGATCTCGATGCTGACCAACCGCGTTCATCCGCGGCGCGACAATCAAAAGATTCGCGAGTTCCGCCCGAAGATTCACGATTTGATCATGGATGCGCTCGACGGTGGCTGATTCCGGCAGCGCCGCGCGCCTCGCGCGCATTCCGGCGTCCCCCCGGCGCGTGCATCTGATCGGAGTCGGCGGCACCGCGATGGCCGCTGTGGCCGGGATGCTGGTGGAGCGCGGCTTGTCGGTCACGGGCTCCGACAATCAGCTCTACGAGCCGACGGCGTCGCTGCTCAGAAACTCGCGGGTGGGATTGATGACGGGATTTTCGCCCGCGAACCTGTCGCCTGCGCCCGACCTGGTGGTGGTGGGCAACGCGATCGTGGCGAGCAATCCCGAAGCGGTGGCGCTGCTCGATTCCGCGATCCCGTATCTCTCGATGCCTGAAGCGCTGTGGCATTTTTTTCTGAAGGGCCGGCGCGTGCTGATGGTCGCCGGAACGCATGGCAAGACCACCTCGACCGCGATGATGGCGCACGTGCTCGACGCGGCGGGGCGCGATCCTTCGATGCTGGTGGGAGGAGTCGCGAGCGATTTCGGATCGAACTACCGGCTTGGCCAGGGCGCCGATTTCGTGATCGAGGGCGATGAGTACGACACCGCGTTTTTCGACAAAGGACCGAAGTTTCTGCATTACCGGGCGATCGGTGCGATTATTACGGCGGTCGAATTCGATCACGCCGATATCTATCGCGATCTCGAGCATGTGAAATCGAGTTTCCGCGCGCTCGTCGAGCAGATGGATTCGTCGCGGGTGCTCGCGGTATGCGCCGACTTTCCGCACGCGCTCGAAGTCAGCGCGGCAGCGCGCTCGCGGCGGCTCACATACGGGCTGCGCGGGGGCGAATACGGCGCGACAGACATTACGGTGGGCGCGGACGGCGCGAGATTTTCGGTGACGCGCGACGGCGACCGAATCCAGGATTCAATTCATCTTCCGATCGGCGGCCGAATGAACGTCGCCAACGCGCTGGGCGTTTACGTGCTGCTGAGCGCGTTTGGAGTCTCCGGCGACGAGATTGCCGGCGGCTTGCGCACCTTCAAGGGCGTCGTGCGGCGGCAGCAGGTGATCGGAGAGGCGGCGGGAGTGACGGTGGTCGATGACTTTGCGCATCACCCGACCGCGATCGGCGTCACGCTCGAGGCGATTGCCGAACGGTTCCCCGGCCGGCGGATACTTGCGGCGTTCGAGCCGCGCTCGAATACGGCGCGGCGCAATGTTTTTCAAAATGCGTTCGCGGCCGCATTCGATCGAGCGTCGCGCGTCTATCTGGGTCCGGTCTATTTCAAGGAAAACGATCCGATCGCGCCGGGCGAGCGGCTGGAAACAGGCGCGCTCGCGAGTGCGATCAGTGCGCGTGGAGCGCGCGCGATTGCATGCGCGTCGAACGATCAGGTCCTCGAGCGGATGCTCTCCGACGCGCGCGCGGGCGACGTTGCGCTGTTCATGTCGAACGGGCCGTTCGATGGATTGAAGGAACGATTCCTGGCGGCGTTGCAGGTTCGGGGGAGTGGAACGACTTAGGGAACCTCTGCACAGGCAGTTGAGCGGCATCTGCTTGCCAAGCGGCGCCGGGGTGCGCGACTAATGCTGTCCTCGATTGCGAAACCATTTGCAGCGCTGGCGCTCGCAGCCGCGCTCATCTCGATCGTCCTCGCCGCTCTCGGCGCGTCTCCGGTTGGCGTGTTCGCGGCGCTAGGCGAAGGCGCGTTCGGCAACTGGTACGCATGCGTGGATACAATCGTAAAATCCACGCCGCTGGTCTTCACGGGGCTTGCGGTCTCGCTCGCTTTCTCGGGCGCGCTATGGAATATCGGCGCCGACGGACAGCTTACGATCGGCGCGATCGCGGCCGGCGCGATCGGTCCGCATCTCGGCAATCTTCCGCATGCGATCGCAATTGCGATCATTCTCGCCGCCGGCTCCCTCGGCGGCGCGGTTTGGGGCGGCGTGGCGGGATGGCTGCGCGCGCGGCGCGACGTAAACGAAGTTATCAGCACGATCATGCTGAACTTCGTCGCCGTGCAGGCGCTCAGTTGGGTCGTGCATGGTCCGTTGATGGAACCGTCGCGCGCGTATCCGACCAGCTCGCCAATCGCACGCGCCGCCCAGCTTGAATTCTACTTTGCGCCGAGCCGCATCAACCTGGGCATGATCCTCGCAGTCGTGCTCGCCGCCGCGTGCTACCTGCTGTTGTTCCATACCGGAGCCGGATTCGAGCTGCGCGCGATGGGCCGCAACCGGCGCGCCGCGACTTTCTTCGGCATCCGAATCCCGGCACTCACGTTCCGGGTGATGGCGCTGTCAGGCGCGATGGCGGGGCTTGGCGGCGCGGTGCAGGTCTCCGCAATTTCGCATCGATTGTACGAGAAGCTCTCGCCCGGATGGGGTTTCGAGGCAATTGCGGTCGCATTGGTGGCGCGCCTGAATCCGCTCGGCATCATCCCGGCCGCTCTCCTGTTCGGTGCGCTCGACAACGGCTCGCAGGCGATGCAGCGAACGCAGGGTATCTCGCCGGAGCTGGTGCAGGTTATCCAGGGTCTCGTGATTTTGATCATCCTCGCGTTCGACACGCCGGCCTGGAGCGGACTCCGCGAGCAGATTTTCGGCGCGCCTCATGATGCCCCCGCGGTGCCGCCGGTTGCGGAGATGCCCGATGCTTGAAGCGTTCCTCACCTCGGCGATCACCATGGCGACGCCCATCCTGCTGGCCGCGCTGGGCGAGCTGATCGTGGAGGAAAGCGGCGTCGTCAACATCGGAATCGAAGGCGCGATGCTGGCGGGCGCGTTTGCTGCGCTCGCGGTCGCATACTTCAGCGGGATTACCGCGCTCGGCCTGGCGGGCGCAATCGCGGCGGGCGTCGCGATCAATGCGATCTTTGCGATCCTGGTGGTGAATCTCGCCGTCAACCAGGTCGTGACTGGAACCGCAGTCAGCATCCTCGCGCTGGGATTGACCGGCGTCTTCTATCGCAAGCTGTTCGGCGTGACCGGCAAGGCGTTCATGGTGGCGCCGATTGCGAAAATCCCGCTCGGTCCGCTGGCGCGAATCCCGCTTCTCGGTCCGGTGCTCTTCAATCACAACGGACTGGTGTACTTCACGTTCATTCTCGTGCCAGCGCTCTGGTACGTGATCGCGCGCACGCGCTATGGACTGAGGCTTCGCGCTTGCGGTGAGCGTCCCGAAGCGGCGGACGCGCTCGGACTCGGCGTAATTGCAATCAGATGGCAGGCACTGATGATGTCAGGCGCGCTGACGGGCCTGGCCGGCGCGTTTCTGACGCTCGCGTACGCCAACACGTTCGTCGAAAACATCTCGGCCGGCCGCGGCTTCGTTGCGCTGTCCGTGGTCATAGTAGGACGATGGAATTCGTGGGGCCTGGCGGCCGCATCGGTGCTGTTCGGCGCCGCGATGGCGTTGCAATTCGGATTGCAGGCGCTCGGTACCGTCGTTCCGTACCAACTATTTCTCGCGCTCCCCTATGCGCTGACGTTGGTGGTACTGGCGGGCTTTGGCGGACAGGCGGCGGCGCCGAGCGCGCTTGGCGAACCGTATCGCCGGCAGTGAGCAGGGGTGAACAGTGAACACGCAGATTTCTCAACTGCGCGCGATGATGTAGTTTAATCTGCGATGCCTACGCTGACGCCCACGCCCAGAGATGCGTCATTTCCGATGGCGGATTGCGCGGCTTGCGGCAAGCCGGTGCTGACCTACGTCGCGCTCGACGACGATGGCGCCGAACGCCGCGTCTGTGTGCATTGCGACACCGCCGTCGCCGACCATCTCAAGTGGGTCTCGCCCGGCGAACTCGAGCAGGCGGGTTATTATTTTGGCGCGCCGCCCGCCGACGGCGCCGCCGCCGGCGAGAAGGGCGGTTGCAGCACGGGCTGCGGCAGTTGCGCCGTCAAGAAGCATTGAGCGCGCCGGTCTGGCGCAGCGCTTCATAAACCACGATCGACACCGCGTTGGAGAGATTGAGGCTCCGGACGCCCGCCTCGAAGATTGGGATCCGATACGCACGGTCAATTCTTTCAAGCACGAAATCGCGGCCCAGCCCCGCCGTCTCGCAGCCAAAGAAAAGAAAATCGCCGCGCGCATAGCGCGCATCGAGATAGGTCGCGCCGGCGTGAGTCGAGAAAAATTTCGATTTCGCCCTCGTTGCCGGCGGATCGCGATGCACCGCAGCGAACTGCTCCCATCCTTCATACGTGCGCAAATCCACCAGCGGCCAGTAATCGAGGCCCGCGCGCTTGAGATAGCGATCCTCGAGCGAGAATCCGAGCGGACCCACCAGGTGGAGCCGGGCCCTGGTCGCGGCGGCCAGACGCGCGATCGATCCCGTGTTCTGCGGAATTTCGGGGCGAACCAGGACGATGTGCAGATTCGGCTCGGCCAGGTGCATCAGTTGCCTGGCGCCGGCGCGCCACCGAGCGGATACCGATGGCCCCTGAGATTGACGTAGAAATGTCCGGCGTCGTCGGATTCGAAGCGGTCACTGAGATGGTAGTAGGCGGAGCGAAGGAAGCGTGCGCGAGCATCGCCGCCCTTGACGCGCGCATAGAGGACGTGGCCGGCGCCGATCTCCAGCGCGGTGGGATCGAGCGGCTCGCAAGTGTCGTCGTTCAGCACCATCATGAATCCGCCCAGCTCGTCGTCTTCGAGCGCCTTGACTACGTAGGGCGTGTCCTCGACCGCGACCGGCGCGCGTTCTTCAGCGACTTGCAGATAGTAACTGCCGTCGGGATTGCGCTTGATGCTCCGGCTGAAGAGCAGGGAGATTCGCGGGTTGTCGATCCGCTCGTCGTCGCTGTACCAGTGGCCGTCGCGCCGAAACGAGAGCTTCCCCGATTCGGCGATATAGAATCCCGCGCGCGGCATCGTAACCTACTTCTCCAGTTCTTCCATCTTCATTTGTCACGACTATCGAGGATGATCGTCACCGGGCCGTCATTGACGATTTCAACTTCCATCATCGCGCCGAACTCACCGCTCTCAACCTTAACATCGCGAATCCGCGCGAGCGAGAGAAAGTGCTCGTAGAGGCGGCGCGCTTCGTCGGGCGCAGCTGCTCCAGTGAACGACGGTCGGCGGCCTGAATTCGTGTCGGCGAGCAACGTGAATTGCGACACGACCAGCAGCGCGCCACCGACTTGGGCCAACGAGCAGTTCATCTTGCCGGCGTTGTCGGCGAATACGCGCATGCCGACGATTCTATCTACAAGATGTGCCGCGTCGGCCTCGCGGTCGCCGCCGGCAACTCCCAGCAGCACGACAAACCCGCGCGCAATTTTGCCCAGGATGCGCCCGTTGCAGCGCACCTCCGCGCGGCTGACGCGTTGAACAACTGCCCGCATACTTGCGTCATATAATAGCGATCGCCGCACGGCGAAAGCCTTTGTGGTGCGGGCGGGCCGTCGCATACTATAATTCCAAGCGATAATGATTCCTGTCTTGTTCCACCTGGGCCCGCTGACCGTTTACAGCTTCGGGCTGATGATGGCGCTTGGATTCCTGGCGGCCGACTACGTTATCCGCCTCGAATGCGTCCGCCACCGCTTCGATCCCGAATATTCGTCCTCGATTGTGATCGCGGCAGCCGTGATGGGGCTGGTCGGTTCGCGCATTTACGCGATCCTCGACGATCTGCCCACGTACCTTGCCGATCCCAAGTCGATGATCTTCTCCGGCTCGGGTTTCGTATTCTACGGCGGCATGATCGGTGGAATCCTCGGCGCTTACATTGTCTCGCGGTGGTATCGAATCGGATTCGCCGTGACTATGGACATGTGCGCGCCTGCCCTTGCCGTCGGGCAGGCAATCGGCCGAATCGGATGCCAGCTGGCGGGAGACGGCGACTGGGGACTGCCGTCCACCTTGCCGTGGGCGATGGCGTATCCGCGCGCGATCGTCGGCTGGAGCCCCCAGACCGTGCTGAAATTAGACGAGCATTACCGCCTCGTTTCCGGCTACTTCCCCGGCGTCCGCGTGCATCCCGCGCCGGTTTACGAAACTATTCTGTATCTCGGCGTGTTCGCGATATTGTGGTCGATGCGCAAAACGTATCATCCGGTTGGCCGGCTGATGTATTGGTACCTGGTGCTGGCGGGCGGCGCGCGCTTTCTCGTCGAGTTCGTGCGAATCAATCCGCGGGTCTTCCATGGCCTCAGTGAGGCGCAGCTGATTGCGATCGCGATGATGATCGTCGGCGGCGTCGCGTTGATTCTCACCAGGGAAAAAGATTTGGCGAAAAGTGGCCAGCAGCCCGGCGAAAAAAACCGGCGTCCGGCGATGAACGCGGGGCGGGCCTGAGAGCGATGGAGATCAAGGACAGAATCCTCTACCTCGTCGCCGCCATCGTCGTGATTACCGGCATTACGCTCATCGCGCTCAGCGGGCATCGCGGCGCACGCATCGGCCTGGAAGCGAATTCACCCGAAACGGCAGAGCAGTCCGCGGCGACGGTGGCGGCCGGCAGTCGAGCGGCCGATTTCAAGCTGGAGACCCTCGACGGAACAACTGTCTCGCTCGAATCGCTGCGCGGCAAAGTCGTATTTCTGAACGTGTGGGCGACGTGGTGCGGACCGTGCCGGGAAGAAATGCCCTCGATGCAGACGCTGTACGACGACTTCAAGGGCAACAAGGACTTCGTGATGCTGGCAGCCAGCCAGGACACCAGCGGCCGCTCGGTGGTGGCGTCGTACGTCAAGAAGAACGGGTACCATTTCACAATACTGCTCGACCCCGAAAACAAGATCAGCGAGACTTACGACGTGAGCGGGGTGCCCGAGACTTTCATAATCGATCGCAAGGGCCAGATAGTCGCGCACCATATGGGCGGATTCGACTGGTCGCGGCCTGACGTGAAGGACGCCTTGCAGCAACTGCTCGACTCAAAGCAGGGGTGAGCAGGGGCCGTGGCGACGGCAGCGCAGTGTTAAGGCCGCGCTCCGTTGTCGCGCGCGGGCAGGAGTGACCCCTGCACCCAGTGTTAAGGCCGCGCTCGGTTGTCGCGCGCAGGCAGGGGGTGACCCCTGACTCAGTGTGTCGTGGGTAGCGTACAGGTGCCAGTCACTTATACTGAATCAAATCAGGGGAGCGCATGGTCGCGGCCTGACGTGAAGGACGCGTTGCAGCAACTGCTCGACTCAAAGGAAGGATAGAGAGCTATTATTCAAGCTGGGAATTCCGGTTTGAAGGATCGTTGCTTGGCAATTCCAGGGGACAGTTCAAAAGACATTCAGCCCACAGCTTTTCGCTGGGCCGAGCCACGTCAGAAAGAGATTTACGACGGCCTCCTGTTAATCGGTGAAGGTCCTGCGGCCTTCTACAAGAATGCCTGCCAGATAATGGCAGACCCAGCAAAGTTCGAAAGTGCCACCCATATCGTCGGTCATCTCGTTCGAGAGATCGAAAGCGCTTTGCGGGCTTCGCTCAGGACTTTTGCTCAGGACGCGACAAATATTGCGAGCCGCAAGGATTCAGAGAAACACGCGGCCGAAATAAAGAGCCTTTGGCAAGGACTGGAACTGCCGGAAGATCACCCTGCGCTGGAGAAATGGTTACGATTGGCGGATAGCAGTTACAAATTTAAGCTGCCCGCAGTTGCGCACCGTGAAGCTCTCGGCAGCCCGCGGCCTATTACGGATGAGTTCGAGCGGTGGTGGAGCGACATCCAGACCATCCTGTTGGCCGTTCTCGGTCGCCTACGCGAGCGCTTCCTCGAACCACTGCGTGGAATTGACCGTCTGCTTAGCATCGCCGACCCTACCGAGGACGACGTTAAGTTTTTGAGAAATAATGTACCAAACAACATGGTCGTCCTCGGATATTTCTTTGCGAATTGTCAAAACCCGAAATGGCTAAGACTCTGCCGCGGTGCCGGGTATCTTCGGAATCCGCCTCAAGAGGGACTTTGGCGGGTCGCCGGCTATCTTTACCGTATGGCCAAAATTGACGGGGCTGCACAGGAAGTCTGCGAGATCATCCTAGACTTGCCGGAGATAGAAAACCGTCTCGTCCGAGCGGAACTGGTAGAGGCAATACAAGCGATGCCACCGAATCTGGCAGCACGGCACACTGATCAAGTGTGTGCTTGGGCGGCGGATTCAACCGGATTTCTTCACGTGGAGCTCGGAGCTCTGATGCGTGATCTGGCAAAGGGGGATCAAAGAGACGTCGCTTTCAGGCTTGCCAAAGTGCTTCTCAAGGTCCTGCCGCCTGCTGAAAGTGGGCAAAGTGATCTCAGCATCATCCATCCCATGCCGCAGATTAGGATGGATATTTCGAATTACGAGCAAATCCTGAAGAACCATGTCCCTCAACTGGTAGAGACGACGGGTTTGGAGGGTTTGGCCTTTCTCTGCGATCTTTTGAGCGCTGCGATAAGCTTCTCCCTCAGAGAACCAGAGAAATCCGTTCCATACGATCTGTGCCATATTTTACACCCGGCGATCGATGGTTCCCGACAGAATTTTGGCCCGGAGCTGAGGTCATTGCTGATAAGCGCGATTCGAGATGCAGCGATAACCTTGGTAACGTCGGGACGCGTACAACTGGCAGTCATGGTAAAGGCCCTGGAGGAGCGGCAGCCGCCGTGGCACATTTTTCGTCGTATCGCGATGCATCTGCTTCTCCAGATTGACGATGCGGCTACCTTGGACATCGCAGTCACTTATTTGACGGATCGCGATTTGTTCGATTCGCCCGAGTGCCTGCATGAGTATGTTCTTTTGCTTCAACGACGATTTCCTAGTCTGCCGGCGGAACATCAGCAGCGAATTTTGGGTTGGATAGATACCGGTCTGTTACCCGAACAGTTGACAAATCTGAAAAAGAATCTGCCGCAGTTCGGGGGCAAGGAACTGACAGAGCGCGACATAGCCAGATACGTCAAACTCTGGAGGCGCGACTGGCTGCAAAGATTTGGCGATAGTCTGCCCGTGGATCGAAACCCTCAGCTACAGGCGCTAATCGACGAGTTTGGCAGTTCGAAGCACCCAGACTTTTCGTCGTACCACGAGGAGATGATTGGTCTCCGAAGTCCTCTGAGAATAGAGGATTTGAGAGCTAAATCCATAGACGAGTTGATTGAATACTTGCAGAAATGGCAGCCTGCGGAAGACTTCATGGGGGCTTCGCGGGGCGGTTTGGGTGAAAAGGTTGCAGCGCTTGTGGCCGAACAGCCGGCCTTCTACGCAATGGAAGCATACCGATTCAAAGGTCTCGATCCCACCTATGAACGCTCCCTGCTCGATGGATTACGACTCGCATTGGGAAAAACGCTGGAGTTCGACTGGCGACCAGTGTTGGGATTCTGTCTCTGGACCCTCGAGCAGCCTATCGAGATTCCCGGTCGCAAGCGTCAGGCGATTGAAGACGATCCGGATCGCAGTTGGGCTCGAAACGCAGTGGCTGTTCTCGTCAACGCTGCGCTTGAGCACAAGCCGGTGCCAATACCGTTTGAACTAAGAGTCGAGCTTTGGAAAGTGCTTGAGGCTTTATCGAAGGACCCGAATCCGACACCTGAGCATGAAAAAAAGTATGGCGGGTCAAATGCGGATCCGTCTCATGCCGCGATCAATTCGACGCGTGGTCAAGGAATGGAGGCTGTAATTGCCTATGCGCTTTGGGTGCGCAATCACATCTGCGGCGACGGCAAATCCGAATCACGCACTCCGTCCAGTTTCGACTTCAGGCAGATACCTGAGGTGCGAGCTGTCCTCGAAGCGCGGCTTAACCCCAAGGTGGAGCGTTCGCTCGCAATAAGGTCGCAGTACGGTCGATTCTTCTCCACCTTGTGGTACATCGATCGCGCTTGGACCGCTGACAGGATAAATCTGATATTTCCCTCTGATGAAACCGAGCGGGACCGATGGGAGGCAGCGTGGAGCAGCTTCCTGGCCTTCTCTAACGTTGACCGTGAGATTTTCGATGTCCTGAAGGAGAAGTATTCGCTTGCGATCGACAGGCTCGGTGACAAGCCGGCGCTGGCCAGGCTACCGATAGATATGGGCCAGCGTTTAGCAGACCATTTGATGGGCTTTTACTGGCATGGAATAGTATCCGCTGAAGAAAAGCATGGCCTTTTCGACCGCTTTTGGCTTGGCGCTTCCGTCAAAGTCCGGCGCTACGCTCTTTGGAATCTTGGGAGATGGATATACAACGGGACGGAGCCATTGGACGTGGCTCTGAGCAAAAGACTGATGAGCCTTTGGGAGCGTCGCCTCTCCATTGCCCAAGCGTCCGGAAATCGCGATGCATATCACGGAGAGATTGGTCAGTTCGGATGGTGGTTCTGTTCAGAGAAGTTCCCGGAGGGATGGGCTATCCGGCAATTACAAGGAGCGATTGATTTTGCAGGCCATGCTGAACCAGACCATCTAATTTACGAAAAACTAGCCGCATTGTGTGTGCGATTGCCTGGTGAGTCAGTGAGCTCGCTCGCGAAATTATTGGCGACGGCTAGTCCTTGGCAGATATCGGCCCATGAGAAAGATGTTCGGAAGGTGTTAGAAGCGGCTGTCGGCTCCGGAGGAAGTGCAAGGGATGAGGCGGTGAAGCTCGTTCATGCATTAGGAGCGCGCGGAATACTTAATTTCCGAGACCTCGCGAATAATATTCCGGGTAAGCAATAATCGTGGGTTTCTCATCGCCGTGGCGCCTCGGCGACGAAGACCGCGCTCTCGGCAGTCCTGCCATCTTTAAGCACCGTGATCATCGACGCCGTGCCGGTTCCGTCAGGATCAATCTGATCCGGGGTCGCTCCGCTCCGGTCAGGATGACGATCCGAGAAAGTAGATGCGCCGCAGAACCCTCACCTACCGACCGCCAAGGGGTCGGCCTCCTCTCCCGTAAAGTAACGGGCGAGGCAAATTCCCCCTGGAAAACTTCTAACAGGGCGAAGCCCGCATGTTTTCTTGTCATCGGGTGCAGGGGTCACCCCTGCCCAGGGAAGCGTGAAACCCACGGCGGGTTTCGCATCTGCGGAGTCGGTGGGGGGCGGGCAGGTGCGGGGGCGGTGAATCTGCTATTATTTACGGTAACGGGGGTAGTCGCGCGGCCGTATGCATTAAAGTGCGGCATCTGCTTAAATTAAATGTCTGAACTCATAATCACGAGTCCCAAGCGACACTAAATAAATGTCAATGATCAAAAGACATCGATGGTCCATCACGGTGGCGGTCTCTCTGGTCGCCTGTTTCCTTGTCCTCCAGGAGGTCGCCGTGCGCCGAGCCCAGGCGCTCTCGAACGACACCTACCAGGAGCTCGACACGTTCGCGAGCGTGCTCGCAATCGTGCAGAAAAACTACGTCGAACCGGTATCGACCAAACGGCTGATCGACGGCGCCATTACCGGGATGCTGGCGTCGCTCGACCCGCATAGCGCCTACCTGACACCCGATCTGTACCGCGACCTCGAGGTCGAGACGCGCGGCAGCTTCGGCGGACTCGGAATCGAAATAACCATCAAGAATGGCGCGCTCACCGTAGTTGCGCCGATCGAGGACACGCCGGCGTATCGCGCCGGACTCAAGGCCGGCGACCAGATAATCAAGATCGACGACGACTTCACCAAGGACATGTCGCTTACCGAGGCGGTCAAGCGGATGCGCGGGCCCAAGGGCAGCAAGATCAAGCTGACGCTTCATCGCAAGGACGTGCCGGAGCTGTTCACGGTGACGCTCGCACGCGACGTAATCAAGATTCAGTCGGTCAAGTCGAAGATGCTCGACGGCGGCTACGGATACATCCGCGTCACCACCTTCCAGGAGAACACGGGCGAGGGGGTAGAGAAGGCGATTGACGGGTTCGAAGCAAAGAGCCACGGCAAGCTCAAGGGAATTGTGTTCGACCTGCGCGACAATCCGGGCGGATTGCTGAACCAAGCGGTAAAGGTTTCGGACGATTTTCTCGACGGCGGCCTGATCGTTTACACGCAGGGGCGCGAGGAAAATCAGCAGCAGAAATACTTCTCGCACAAGAAGCAGGACTTCGTTGACTATCCGATGGTGGTGCTGGTCAACGGCGGCAGCGCGAGCGCCAGCGAAATCGTCGCCGGCGCTTTGCAGGATCAGAAGCGCGCCGTCATTCTCGGCACCCAGACCTTCGGCAAAGGCTCGGTGCAAACGATTCTGCCGCTCGACGATCATTCGGCGCTGCGCCTGACCACGGCGCGCTACTACACGCCCACCGGCCGCTCGATCCAGGCGGTGGGAATCACACCCGACATCGATGTCGAGCTGCCCAAAGAAACGCTCGCATCGCTAACGCAGCAGGGCGCCGAGTTCGACGAAAACCCGGAAATCCACGAGTCTGATTTGCCCCATCATTTCCAGAACGGGCAGAAGAAGAATGACAAGAATCCTGCGACCGGCGCGGCTGCTGCGCCCGGGACCGAAAAGGGCGATAAGGGGCCCGGCGCGAAGGGCGCCAAGGCCAAAGAGGAAAAGGACGTGCAGCTCGATCGCGCGATCGACATCCTCAAGCATTGGAACACGTTCAAGCTCCAGCTTGCCAAGGGCGAGTCGCAGTCGGCGGTATCCGAGGGCGACAGCGCCAAGTCGAAGGGCGACTAGAGGACGGTAAAGGAATCGATCGCAACGCGCCGGGCATCATGATGTCCGGCGCGTTTTTTTCACGCCGGCGCCGCGTTGTTGTTGCCGCCGGCGAGCCTGTGGCCAGGACAATTGTGGAAAAGCACGTCTAATGCGCCATATAGGTGCGCGGCGACTCGTTCTGATAAGCTAAACGACCATGGAGGGGCAGCTCGATCTTTCGATGCGCAGCCGCCGCTCGGGCCTGATCAGCGTATCGGACCTGGTGCGGATGGTACGCGACGCGCTCGACGCCAACCTCGGCGAGCACTGGGTGGTCGGCGAGGTCTCGAACGCGCGGCTGGCGCCATCGAATCATTTTTATTTCACGCTCAAAGACTCCCGCAGCGCGATCAACGTCGTGATGTTCAAGTCGGCGTTCAACGGGATGCGGTTCAAAGCCGTCGACGGGATGGAAGTGATTGTTCGCGGGCGGGTGCAAATCTTCGAACAGCGCGGCGCGTTGCAGCTTTACGCCGAGGAAATGGAGCCGCGCGGCGTCGGCGCGTTGCAGGCCGCGTTCGAGCAGTTGAAGCGGCGGCTCGAGGCCGAAGGGCTGTTCGATCGGGGGCGCAAACGCGCGATGCCGTACCTGCCGCGCCGGATCGGAATCGTGACGGCGCGCGGCGGGGCGGGACTGCGCGACATGTTGCGCATCTTGTTCGATCGATTCCCGAACCTGCAGGTGATTTTCAGGCCCGCGAAGGTGCAGGGCGACGGCTCAGCTCAGGAGATCGCGGACGCGATCGCCGATCTCAATCGCGACGGCCGCGCCGAGGTGCTGATCGTTGGACGCGGCGGCGGCTCGCTCGAAGATTTGTGGGCGTTCAACGAAGAGATCGTCGCGCGGGCGATTTTCCGGTCGGCGATCCCGGTGATTTCCGCCGTCGGCCACGAAGTGGACTATACGATCGCCGATTTCGTCGCCGACCTGCGCGCGCCTACTCCCACGGCGGCCGCGCAGATGGTCGTGCCCAGCCTCGCCGAGTTGACCAAATGTGTCGCGTCGCTAGGCGCGTCGCTCGCGAGCGTGATGCAACGGGAGCTGTCGGGCCGGCGGGAATCGATCGACGATCTGGCGGCGCGGATACGCCATCCCGGCGTCGCTATCGCCGAGGCGCGCGAACGCGTTGCCGAGATCGAGGGCGAACTCGCGCAAGCGGTGTCCTCGCGAATCGCGGAGCGCCGCCGCAGCGTCCGCGAATTGCGGATGCGGCTTCGCAGTCCCGATGCGATGGTGCGCGAGATGCGCCTTGCGACCTCCCGGCTCGGCAACAGTCTTGTTCATGGCACGCGGTCGGCGCTCGAAGGCAGGCGGCGCCAGCTCGGCGCACAGGCAGGCCGGCTCGACGCCTTGTCGCCGCTGAAAGTTCTCGATCGCGGCTACGCCGTGGTGGTCAATAGGACCAATTCGCGCGCGGTGCTCGACGCGGCCACGGTGAAGCTGGACGACGAGCTCGATATCAGGCTGGCCAGGGGGCGGCTGAGCGCGCGCGCGACCGGCCGCACAATCTAGACGATGGTCACGAAGACGAAAAAATTCGAGGATGAGCTCAAGGATCTTGAAACGATCGTCAATCAGATCGATTCGGGTGAGCTTACGCTCGAAGAATCAATCGGAGCCTTCGAACGCGGCGTCATGCTGGTGAAGGCGCTCAATGGGAAACTCGACGAAGTCGAGCGCAAGGTCGAACTGCTAACGCGGAGCGCCGGCGGCGAACTGCGCACGGCGCCCTTTGAAGCATCGTCTGATGACGAGCACCCCGCCGGCGCAAGGGACGACGACGAAACATCCTGCTAGCAATGGTTCCGGCGCCAAACCCAAGCCGCGGCGCTCTGCGGCGCCGTTGGTGCGCTTCAGGCTCGACGCCGAAATGGCGCGCCGCGGTCTGGCCGACAGCCGCGAAATCGCCCAACGCCTGATAATGGCGGGGCGCGTGCGCGTCAACTCGCGGCCGGCCTACAAAGCCGACCTCAAGGTCGATTCTGAAACTCCCATCGCGCTCATGGCGGGTGCGCCGCAGTTCGTCTCGCGCGGAGCGTACAAGCTTATCGCCGCGCTCGAGCATTTCGGCATCTCGGTCGAAGGCAAGCTCGCGATGGACGTGGGTGCATCGACCGGCGGCTTCACCGATGTGCTGCTGCGCCGCGGCGCCAAGGCCGTGATCGCGATGGACGTCGGCTACGGGCAACTGGCGCTGAAGCTGCGCGAGGATCCGCGCGTCATCGTGCTTGATCGCATGAATATCCGGCTCGCCTCGCCGGACGACTTGCCCCACGCGCCCGAGCTGGTGACGATCGACACCAGCTTTATCTCACTGCGGCTGGTGATTCCGTCAGTGCTTGTGCTGATCGCGCCGCGCGCCGAGATAATCACGCTCATCAAGCCGCAGTTCGAAGTCGGCAAGGGCAAGGTCGGCAAGGGGGGCATCGTCAGGGACGAAAAACTCCGGCACGAAGCGGTCGCGGGGATCGTCGAGTTCGCGGAGAGTATCGGCCTCGCGGTGGTCGGCACAATCGAATCGCCGATTGAAGGCGCGGCCGGAAATCGCGAATATCTCGCGCTGATGAAATTCCCGGGCGAATCCGGAAAATGACGCGCGCATGGGCGGTCGGATTGGATATGGGTGGCACCAATATCCGGTGCGCAGCCGTAGCCGCCGGCGGCGGCGATGTGATCCTGATGGAGCACGGGCCGTCGCATGCGTCGCGCCAGGCCGCAGCCGTCGCTGAAAACATCGCCGCGCAGCTCATTCATCTATTGGACACCGCGCGCCGGCGCGGACTTGGATCACCGCGAGCGATCGGAGTCGCGGTGCCGGGACCGCTCAACGTGTACTCGGGAACCGTAATGCAGGCGCCGCACGTCGCCGCATGGCGCGGATACCCGCTGCGTCACAACCTCGAAGCGCTGATAGGCAGGACGGTGGTCGTCGAGAACGACGCCAACGCGTGGGCGCTCGGCGAATACTGGCGCGGCGCGGCGCGCGGGCGGCGCGACGTCGTGCTGCTGACACTGGGCACCGGAGTCGGCGGCGGACTGATCGTCGGCGGCAAACTGGTTCACGGGCGAAGCGGGATGGCGGGCGAATTGGGGCATGTGACGGTCAATCCGGACGGTCCGCGATGCGACTGCGGCGCGAACGGATGCCTGGAGTCATACGCATCGGCGTCAGGGCTGCGCGGCCTGGTCGAACAGCGCCTGGGACTGTCGGGGGGTGCGGCGTTGCCGGCGCAAATCGTCGATTCGGAAGGGAATTTTTCGGTGCGCGGACTGTCGGCCCAAGCTCGCCGCGGCGACAGACTCGCGCTCGAGGCGTTCGCCACGGCCGGCAATTACCTCGGAATCGCGGTGGCGTCTTTTCTCAATATCTTCAATCCCGAGCTGGTCGTGATTGGGGGTGGCGTCGCCGGCGCACTGCCATACATGCGCAAAACCATGATGACGCAGGTGCGCGAGCGGGCCTTCACGGCGATCGCATCGCAGGCGAAGATCGTGCGTGCGGCGCTGGGTCCGCGAGGCGGTGTTGTGGGGGCTGCCTACGCGGCGCTGCATCCGGCCAAGCGTGCGCGCCGCGCCGGGCTAAAGTCAGGGGATGCTGCTGCATCCTAGACCCTGGGCGCAATCTCAGGGATACTGGAATGGGTTCGCAGGCAAAGGGTCCATCATGAGCGTGCGACGGTTCAGGTCAACTTTATCCAGACTGGCCCTCGCGGCGACGTTTATCGTTGCCGGCTGGGGAGTTGCGTTCGCTCAATCCGATTTCAACGAGAGTACGATTCCGCCCTCTGCACCTCCCTCGCGAGTCGTGCGTCCGCCGAGCGAGGCCGAACCGTCTGAGGCTCGCGACACGGCACCGCCGGCGGACCAGCCGGCGCCAAAACCCGTCGTCAAGCCGGATCATCCCGCGAACATCATCCCTTACACGGTTCGCCCCGGCGATTCGATCGGCGCAATTGCGCAGATGTTCGGGATCACCGTCGATGAGCTTGCCCACGCCAACCGGATTCATCCTGACGACGAGCTGCAGGTGGACGAGGTGTTGAAGGTTCCGCATCCTTTCACCACCGAGGTCAATACGCTCAAGTCACAGGTTGAGGCGCTGAGCGCGCAGCAGCAAACGGCGGAGCAGAAGGCCGATTCGGCGGAGGAGCAGGTCAAATCGCTCAAGGCGCAAGTCCAGGAACTGACCGGCGACAACCAGGACTTGCAGCTTGGCAACAAGTTGCTGCCGTGGTGGCGTGCAACCGCCGTCAGCCTGGGATTTTTTGCGCTGTTCATGCTCGGCGCGATGTTGCTGACGCTGTTCGAATGGTGGCGGATGCGGCGCAGGTTCGTGGCGCTGGCCGCGATGACCGACGCGCTCAGCCGGCTCGACTATAAGTACAAAGCGATGTTCGCGAAGGCGGAGTTGCGCTTGCAGCAGCTCTACGGCCGGCGCCGCGGCGGAATTACCGAAGGGCAGCCGCGGCCCAAGATGCCCGAGGAAATCGAAATCGAGCGGCTCAACGACGAACTCAAGCAGATCCTCGAGCTGCACCTGCAGCGGCTGGGTGCGCGATTGCCGGGGGCGCGGCGCCGCAAGGGATGGCGCGAGATGTTCGGCGGCGGCGACGTCGGCTCGACGGTTGAAGCACGCTCGTACCGCCGCTAGGATCGCATCTCGTCGATGGTCAGGCCCGGACTTGGCGGCTATCAAAATATCGAGGGGAAACAGGTCATGAAAAAACTGGCGCTCATGGCTTTGCTCGCAACCGTGATGGTTGCGCCGGCGGCGATCGCGGCCGACGGCAGCGAGAAATCGGTCACCGGCAATCTCGAAGACGCCTACTGCTACGCCACGATGGGTGCGAAGGGCGCGAGCCACAAGGCGTGCGCGATAAAATGCGTATCCAAGGGAATTCCGGTAATGCTCATCGAAAGCGGGACCGAGAAATCCTACATCCTGTTGCCGGACAAGGATGCGTCGCCGCTTCCGGACAGCGTCATTCAGCGGATGGAAGACCGGGTGACGGTGACGGGCAAGGAATACAGCAGGAACGGCGTGAACTACCTGGTCGTCGAGTCCGTGAAATAGCCGCGGGCAAGCATCGTCGTGCTAGACCGCGTTCTGCCGGGCGCATCGGACCTGCAGAATATCCATCCCATCCTGGTGCATTTTCCGATCGCGTTTCTCTACGGCGCGGCGCTCCTTTATTTCCTCGCGGCGATCCGCGCGAGCGAAGCGCTTAAGTGGACCGCGCTCTGGATGCTGGTGCTGGGCGCGCTTGGCGCGGCGGCGGCGGTTGCCAGCGGTCTCTATGCAGCGCCGGGCCTGATGGTTTCGGTATCGGTCCGCCACGAACTGCTGCGGCATCATAAGCATCTGATGGTCGCGGCGTCGGCGGTGACGGGCGTGCTGACAGTGTGGGCGCTCGCGATGCGGCCGATGCCTACGCGGGGACGCTACGTGTTTCTCGCCGGTCTGATTGCAGTGATGTGGTTGATAGCGGCGGGCGCGGACATCGGCGGCGAGATGGTTTACGGCTACAACGCCGGCGGCTCGGCCTGCCCGCAGCCGATCGATTTCAGGAAGTAGAAAGCCTCCCCGGAACTCGTCCATGGGCGCGGGGCGGGCGATAAACGCCGATGAGAGAATCGCCCGCCCGTGGAGCAAATCACGTGGCGGCGCCGATTCTCCCTACTCAGGTGCAGGGACCGGGGGCCCCTGCACCGTGGCGCCTAAAAGCCGGTGCCGCTGAGGCTCACGTCGTGCGGGCTGGCCCCGTCGCCGACTGCGCTGACCCCGAGCGTCGCGCTCTCAGGGCCAACCATGCTGGGCGTGAACGTCATCGTGTAGGTGCACGATGCGCCGCCGCCCGCCAGCGACCCACTCGGCAGTGTGGTGCACGTCCCGCCCGTCACCTTGAAGTCGCTGGTCCCGCTGACGCTTTTGCTTATCGTCAGCGTCGCGCTGCTGCTGTTGGTCACCGTGACCGTCTTCGCCGTGCTTGTCGCGGTCTCGTGCAGCGTGCCGAAAGCGAGGCTCGCCGGAAGCACCTTGAGCGGCGTAACTCCGGTTCCGCTCAGGCTGACGGAGAGGAGCGTGTCTCCCGACACACCGATCGAAAGCGTGCCGCTTTCCGCGCCATCCGTGCTGGGCGTAAACATCACCGCGTAGGTGCACGACGCCGCCGACAGCGTCCCCCCGCAGGTCCCGCCCGTCACCGAGAAATCGCTCCCGTAGGCCCCGCCAAAGCTCGGGCTGGCAAGTGTGAGCGCCCCCCCGCCGGCATGCGCCTTGTTGGTCAGCGTGACGTTCATCGTCTTGGACCCCGTCTGGGCGACGTTGCCGAAGCTTAACGTCGTCGGGGACACGGATTCCGGTATCGTTCCGGTTCCATTCAGGCTGACCGCCGGCGGACCGCCACCGGGGTCTTGCGCAACCGCGATTGAAAGCGTGCCGCTCTCGGCACTCTCCGTGCTGGGCGTAAACGTCACCGCGTAAGTGCAGACGTGCGACGCCGCCAGCGACCCAACCAGCGGGCACCCATTCGTAACGCCGCTCGCCACCGCGAAGTCGCCCGAGTTGGGGCCGACGCCGATGCTCGCTCTCAGCGTGATCGGCGCGGTGGCATGGTTGACTACCGTAACGCTCTTCGTCTTGGACGCCGTCTGGGCGACGTTTCCGTAGTTCAGGCTGGTCGTGGACACGGATTCCGGCACGCTTGCCTGCACGGTGAAGTCAACCAGGTACGGAGACAGCGGATCGGGGACGTCCGTAACCGCCATGGTCGCCGATTCCGTACCCACCGCAGTCGGAGCGATGGTCACATGCAGCGTACAAGCCGTCTTGGCCGCCAGCGTCAGCCCGCAGGTGCCGCCGCCTGTGACGGTGAAGTCGCCGTGGTTGAGACCGCTGAAGCTTTCGCTCAGCGAGACGGAGCTGCTCTGCTTGTTGCTCACGGTCACCGTCTTGACGACCGTCGTCCCGTCCTTGGCGTTGATCGAGAAGCTGGCGGGCGTAACCGTCATCGTGATCCCGCCCGTGCCCGTGAGCGCCACGCTCTGCGGGCTGGAGGCGGCGTTGTCGCTGACCGTCAGCGTCGCGCTGTACGGGACGGCCTCGATGGGGTTGAACGAGACCGCCATCTTGCACGACGTATTGGGCGCGACCGTGACGGGGATCGTACCGCATGTACCTCCGCTGACGGCAAATTCAGCCGGGTCGGACGATGTCGCGCCTGAGATGATCAGCGAGCTGGTCCTGCCGGTGTTCTTGACCGTCAGATCTTTCGTAACCGTCTGGCCTACGGGAACGTTGCCGAATGTGAGCGAAGCGGTCACCGACATCGAGGTAGTCGGCGTGGGCGCCGGCGTCGGCGTGGGTGTTGCTGACGACGTAGCCAGGGGATTCTTGTATTCGAGCACACGGTTGTTGGATGTGTCGGCGACGTAGAGGGTGCCGCTTGAGTCCAGCGCGACGCCGCTCGGACTGTACAGGCTGGTCGCGCTGGCGCTCGTCGCGCCGAGGTTGGGGTGGCTGGAAGTGAAACTGTCATCCTGCCCGAAGACGTGATTGGCGGTGCTGCTGGTGAGCGGCGTGTTGTATTCGAGCACCCGGTTGTTGGAGGTGTCGGCGACGTAGAGGTGGCCGCTTGAGTCCACCGCAACCCCATAGGGATCACACAGGTCGATAGCGGTGGGAGTGCCGTCGTCGGTGTCGGAATTGCACCCGGTCGAGGTGAAGATGTTGCCCTGCCCGAACACGGCATTGGCGCTGGCGCCGTTCGTAAGCGGGGCGTTGTATTCGAGGACGCGGCTGTTGGAGTAGTCGGCGACGTAGAGGTTGCTGCTTGAGTCCACCGCAACCCCAACAGGAAGGTACAGGCTGTTCGCGCTCACTCCGCCATTATTCTCGTAATTCGAAGTGAAGCTGACGCCCTGTCCGAACACCAGATTGGCGGTGCTGCTGGTAAGCGGAGTGTTGTATTCGAGGACGCGGTTGTTGCCGCCATCGGCGACGTAGAGGTGGCCGTTATTAGCATCAACTGCGACGCCATAGGGATAACAAAGGTCGATAGCCGTGGGAGTGCTTCCGGTGTCGGAATTGCACCCGGTCGAGGTGCTGCCGCCCTGCCCGAACACCAGATTGGCGGACCCCTCAACGCAGGGGAACGAACCACCGCATCCGGCGAACGGGGCGGTGTATTCGAGCACGCGGCTGTTGGAGTTGTCGGCGACGTAGAGGTTGCCGCTTGAGTCCACCGTAATCCCATAGGGGTAGCACAGGCTGCTCCCGCTTGCGCCGTCAGTAGTGTTGCAGGCAGTCGAGTTAAAGTCCGGCTGACCAATGACCAGGTCGGCCGGAGAGCCATTGGCGAACGTCGTCACATCGTTCCAGCCCAGCACCCTGGAGTTGGTTTCGTCCGCGACATAAAGGTGGGTTGGCGTTGCGCTGGCGTCGATCGTGACCGCGAATGGATTGTGAAGGGAGTATTGGTCAGGGAAGTTTGCCTGGTTGTACGGAAAGTCAGGCTGCCCCAGCACAACATCGGCAGTGGTATTGGGTGCAAGCGGAGTATCGTATTCGAGCACACGGTTGTTGGAGGTGTCGGCGACGTAGAGGTTGCCGCTTGCGTCCAGCGCAACCCCAAAGGGATAGTTGAGGCTGCTCGCGCTCAGCCCGCCATAATTCGCGGTACTCGAAGTGGAGCTGCCGCCCTGCCCGAACACGGCATTGGCGGTGCTGCTGGTAAGCGGAGTGTTGTATTCGAGCACGCGGTTATTGAGTGCGTCCGCAACGTAGAGGTCGCCGCTTGAGTCCACCGCAACCCCGCTGGGGAAGTTGAGGCTGCTCGCGCTCACTCCGCCATTATTCGCGTAATACGAAGTGAAGCTGCCGTTCTGCCCGAACACCATATTGGCGGTGGTGCCGTACGTAAGCGGGGTGTTGTATTCGAGCACGCGGCTGTTGAGGTGGTCGGCGACGTAGAGGTCGCCGCTTGCGTCCACCGCAACCCCAGCGGGAAGGTAGAGGCTGTTCGCGCTCACTCCGCCATTATTCCCGTAATTCGAAGTGAAGCTATCGCCCTGCCCGAACACCATATGGGCGGTGGTGCCGTACGTAGGCGGGGTGTTGTATTCGAGCACGCGGTTATTGATTGTGTCGGCGATGTAGAGGTTGCCGCTTGCGTCCACCGCAACCCCCCAGGGGGAGTTGAGGCTGAACGCGCTCACCTGATTCGTGGTATTAGAAGTAAGGTTGTCCGTCTGCCCGAACACCATATTGGCGGACCCCCCAGCGGGCGGGAACGAACCGGCGAATGGGGTGTTGTATTCGAGCACGCGGTTGTTGCCTTGATCCGCGACGTAGAGGTTGCCGCTTAAGTCCACCGCAACCGCATAGGGGGAGCACAGGCTGCTCCCGCTTACGCCGCCACTGTTGCAGGCAGTCGAGTTAAAGTCCGGCTGACCAATGACCAGGTCGGCCGCAGAGCCATTGGCGAACGCCGTTCCATCCTTCCAGCCCAGCACCCTCGAGTTGTTGACGTCGGCGACATAAAGGTTGCCGTTGACGTCGATCGCAACCCCCTGCGGAGCATTAAGTTTGCGCGCGCTGGGAAAGTTGGCGGCGTTGTATGTGAAGTTGGCCTGACCCAGCACAAGATCGGCGGTGCCATCGCCCGCGATCGAGACAGTCGCCAGGGCGGCGGCGATGATCAGCAGGCACGGCGCTGCGAGTTTCCAAAATCCATATTTGTGCATCACGATTTCCCCGGGAAAATGGCGGTCACGCTGCGCGCGGCGCGCATCCGACAAAGTTTCGCGAACCTGTGGACCGCACGATCGCCAAGGATCCCATCAGCGCCTCTATCGAAGCGGCGGCCGACGCCAGGACTTGACCACGCTCATGGGCACGCGGGCGATTCATCGCAGATCCCTCCCCAAGCAAAGGACAAACAAGTCGAAGTTTCCGAGCACTACGACTTATACAAATACAAAGTGTGCAAAATTACCCCAAATCGTTCATGAGCAACTTTTATGCCGTGAAATTGCGTTGAAAATCAGTGCCTCAGATGGCCCGGTAGCAACTCCGATACAGCCCCGATGACTCATTTTTGCAACAGGTGTGGCCCCCATTCGCCGCTCGGCTATCTCAGCCCGGTGGAATATAAACGGCGAAACCCGCAGCGATTGTCTGCTTAACCCGGGTGTCCATGGACTCGGGGCAAGTTCACGCCGCAAGCAGGATTGTTGGGGCGGTTTCGTGATACTCGGTAATACGAGGCATCGAAGGTGACCCCCCGTCCCGACGACCGCTCGCAACCATTTCAAAGGCTGACGCGCTGGCTCACGCCGAACCGATCCACCGCGATTCGCCAGTATCGCTCGCGCGCCCGCATCTACGATCTCGAGCTCGCATTGTTCGAACCCGTGCGGCAACGCGCCATCGATCTGCTGCGTCTGAAAAACGGCGACCGGGTTTTGGATGTCGGCTGCGGCACCGGGCTGAGTTTTTCGGCACTGGAAGGTCTGGTCGGCCCCGAAGGCTCGATCGTCGGAATCGAGCAGAGCCCCGAGATGCTCGAGCGGGCTCGCGCGCGGACGGCTGAGAATAGCTGGAAGAACGTCGCGCTCATCCCGGCCTCGGTCGAGGAAGCCGCTATACCGCTGGCGGCCGACGCGGCGTTGTTTCATTTCACGCACGACATAATGCGTACGCCCAAGGCGCTCGCCAACGTATGCAGCCATCTCAAGCCGGGCGCGCGGATCGTCGCGGCCGGACTCAAGTGGGCTCCGATCCGGGCGATGCCGCTGAATCTCCTGGTGTGGAACGCCGCGTTGCGATCGACGAGCACGCTCGAGGGCCTCGCGCGTCCGTGGAGCCATCTCGAGCCGCTGGTGTCACGGCTCGAGTTGGAGCAGATGCTCGGCGGCACCGTCTATATCGCCAGCGGCGTCGTAAAGTAGGCCGGAATTTTCTGATACTATGGCTATATGGCGTCGCGAGGGATTGAATCAGTGATTCCCGAGCACCCCGGCTCGCGACGCCCCGATGTCATGAGACATACACTTGTTCTCGCGGCGCTTTTTGCTGCGACCGCCGCGTTCGGATGCAGCACTCAGCAGCCGGATCAATCGCAATCGCAACCGGCAAGCGCGTCTCAATCGGATTCGCAGCTTGTAATCGCGCCCAAGATCACCGACGAGCCGGCGCATCCGTTGCCGTTCAAGGGCCGGTTGGTCGCCGGCGACCCGACCGAACTTCCGCCCGCAGTGGCGATGTCCCTGTCGAGCACTTCACCCGTAACATTCACCTATCGCGAGGAATTGACGCACGACGACTATCACGTCCCACTGATTGTCAGCGCGCTCGATCCAGCCAACCTGGTCGGTGCTCCGCTCGGCGATATTGGGACGACTGCGTTTGCGTCTTTGTCGATCAGCGACGGCGACCGGATTCTCGGCGACTACACCGCCAAGGAGCACGTCTCGAAATCGTACAACCTGTACTCGCATCCCACCCACAAGCAGGTGGACGACGCTGCTCGCGCCGCGGTCAGGAACAGGATCGATCAAAAGCTCTATAGCGATGAGGCCAGGTTGGCGGATGCCGTCGCCAGCGCGGGCAAATCTCCAACTGCTTCCGTTGGCCAATGAATCGCCGGCTTCTGGTACTTTTGCTCGGCGTCGTCGGCACGGCAGGATTCGGATGCGCGGTCCAGGGCCAACCGTTTGAAAAAATCCCGTCACCTCCGGGCAATGCGGTGATTTACGTGTACCGGCCTTACAGCTACGGGTCGTCGGCGCTTCGCCCGGCGGTTACATGCGGTGAGGACACGGCGCGGATCGGTCCGGGCGGCTATCATGCTTTCATCGTTCCCGCCGGCGAGAAGGTAGTTTGCAGCATCCAGACCGACACCGCCGACGAAGTGGAAATCCAGACCGAGCGGCGAGCCTACTACATAAGAGAGGAACTTGGATGGGGCGTCCTGACTGCCACGCCGCATCTCAATCCGATCGATACTGATGCGGCGCAGACCGAGATCCAGAGCTGCGTGCTGGAACCTCCGATCGGGAGCGCGAAATAATGTCGATCGAGGATGACGTGGCGTCCTCGTTTTTTCGTGCCGCCGCCATCTCACAGGGAATTGCGATGCGCGCGAAACCTGGCAACGCAAGCGGTGGGAAGTGCCCCTGCACTGCGTATTGCCCGACGCGCCTGCTTGAGGTGTAATGCCACAGCACGTGGGGGAAACAAACTGACTATAATCGTTAAATCTTGAGCGGTCTTGTCACTCGGCTAACAAGGTCGCTTGCATGCTGATCGGTGTTTACTCCCTGGCGCTTTTCGTCAGCGCGTTTCTGCTGTTCTGGATGGAGCCACTCTTCACCAAGATGGTATTGCCTCTCTTGGGTGGATCGCCGGCGGTCTGGAACACCGCGATTATGTTCTTCCAGGTCGTGCTTCTCGCCGGCTATGGCTATGCGTACTTTCTCAGCCGGGTTGCGAAACCAAGCCGGCAATTCTGGATTCATGGAGCCATTGTCCTCACAGGATTGGCATTCTTGCCGCTCGCGATCGTTCCGGGCCGGATTCCTCCGAGCGATCACTCGCCGATCTTGTGGCTGATTGGCCTTCTGGCGGTTTCGGTCGGATGGCCTTTCTTCGCGCTGTCGGCGTCCTCGCCGCTGCTGCAGGCCTGGTTCGGACAAAGAGGCCATAGATTAAGCGCCGATCCATACTTCCTTTATACCGCGAGCAACTTGGGCAGCCTCGCCGCTCTGCTGGCCTTCTCGTTGATGCTCGAACCGTCGCTGACCTTGGCGGAGCAAAGCAGGGCTTGGATGGTGACCTACGCCGTATTGGTAATCCTGGTCGGCGCCTGTGCTCTGCCGCTTGGGCACGGCACATTCCACGCGCAATCGACCGGCGCAAAAGCTGCGTCGCCACGCCAGGTTACCAGCCTGCGACAGAAACTTGTGTGGATCGCGCTTGCCTTTGTTCCCTCGAGCCTGCTGTTGGGGGTCACCTCATACATTACCACTGACATTGCGCCTGCCCCGCTGCTATGGATCATTCCTCTAGCTCTCTATTTGTTGTCTTTCGTCGTGGCATTCAGCCGGTCACCTCTTATAAAGCTGGCGTGGGCGCTGAAGGCGCAGGCGGCAGCAATTGTCGTAACTTCGATCGGGATTCTGGCCGGGTCGGTATTTGGCTCGGGAGGGACTATCGCCTTAGACGTCTCGCTTCACCTGTTGACATTTTTCCTCATCGCGCTTGTCTGCCATACGGAGTTGGCCAACCGCCGGCCTGACGCCGAGGGAGTCACCGAGTTTTATTTCTGCATTTCTATCGGTGGCGCCGCGGGTGGGATCTTTAATGCGCTCGTGGCGCCGTTAATGTTTTCATCCACCTATGAGTATTACCTGGTGCTGGCCGCAGCCTGCGCTCTTCGACGGCCCGTGGGGAGGCCGGCGCGCGCTAACAGTCCCAGGGATTTTCTAGTTCCAGTGCTACTGGCTCTCGCCGTTGCAGCGATGGCCTATGGCTCGGCTCGCGGCCACCCACCCGATTTAGTCATCCGCATACTTTTCCTCACGCTGACTGCGGGCCTGCTATATAGTTTCACCGAGAACCCGGCGCGTTTTGCGCTTGGAGTAGCGGGCGTGCTAGGCAGCGCTGCTTTAGTACAGGCTTCCGTGGGAGTGCTCCATCAGGAGAGGAACTTTTTCGGCGTCAAAAAAGTCGAGATCGTGGACCAGGGAACCAAAACAGTCCTCGTGCATGGAACGACATGGCATGGAGCAGAGTTTATCGACACCGATCTTAGGCGAAAACCGCTGCTGTATTACGCTCGATCAGGACCCGTGGGGCAGTTCTTCACGTTGTTCGGTGACATCCATACCGTCGGCGTTATCGGTTTGGGAACGGGAGCGCTCGTCTGCTATCGGAGACCCGGCCAGGAATGGACGTTCTATGAAATTGATGGGGCAATCGAGCGAATAGCTCGCGACCCACGCTACTTCCACTATCTCGAAGATAACGGGGCCGACACGAAGATCATTTTGGGCGATGGTAGACTGTCTATTCAAAAGGCGCCGAATAACTACTATGACGTGATCGTTATCGACGCATTCAGTTCGGACTCGATCCCCGTCCATCTTCTTACAAAAGAAGCGCTATCGCTCTATCTGGCGAAACTGAAAGATCACGGGATAATTTTGTTTCATATAAGCAACAGGTCTTTGCTCCTGGCGCCTGTTGTAGCGACCTTGGTGGAGAGCGTAGGGGCCGTCAGCAAGGACGAAGTTTATCACCCTTCTGCGAAGGAGGGGGCGCAAGGAGCCACTGTGGCGGAGTGGGTAGCTATCGCTCGGCGCCAACAGGATCTTGGCTTTCTCGACAAAGAGCCGCGTTGGAAGCCGCTCGTTTCGGAGCCGGGGGCCAGGCCCTGGACCGATGATTTTTCGAATATCGTCAGCGTGATCAGGTGGTGACCACCGCTGCGCCCCTCGATCGCGAATTACTTCTATGCGCGCCTGCCTTTTGAACACATCGGTTACCAGATAAAGGAAACGCGCCCTGAATAGTCAATCGGCTATGTGCGGCTGAGCCGGCGCCGTAGTTGGGCGGCCAATGGCCCGCCTCCACAGTTTCGACCATCCAGCGCTGAGCCGATCCATATACAGATAGATCACCGGCGTTGTGTAGAGCGTCAGGACCTGGCTCACGAGCAGTCCGCCGACGATCGCGATGCCAAGCGGGCGGCGCATCTCGGAGCCCGTGCCGGTGCCCAACGCGAGCGGCAACCCGCCGAGCATCGCAGCCATCGTGGTCATCATGATCGGGCGAAAGCGCAGCACGCACGCCTGGTAGATCGCGTCGTGCGGCGACTTGCCTTCGCCGCGTTGAGCCTCGAGCGCGAAGTCGATCATCATGATCGCGTTTTTCTTGACGATGCCTATCAGCAGGATGATTCCGATGAGCGCGATCACGCTCAGGTCGATGTGGAAAATGAGCAGGGCAAGAATTGCGCCGACGCCGGCCGAGGGCAGCGTCGAGAGGATCGTGATCGGATGGATGTAACTTTCGTAGAGAATGCCGAGCACGATGTACACGGCGAAGAGCGCGAATAAGATGAGGAAGCCTTCGTTCTTGAGCGAGTCCTGGAACGCCTGTGCGGTCCCCTGGAATGTTCCGCGAATGCCGGCGGGCAGTTTAATCTCCGCCTCGGCCTGCATGATCGCGTCAACCGCATCGCCCAGAGCGACGCCTGGTGCGAGATTGAACGAGATCGTCACGGAAGGAAATTGACTGGTGTGATTAACGGCGAGCGCGGTCGTGTCATTGGCGAAGTGGGTGAAGGCGTTGAGCTTGACGAGCTGCCCGGTGCTGGAGCGCACGTGGATCTGGTCGAGCGATTCGGGGTTCTGCCAGAACTGCGGCGCGACCTCCATCACGACATGGTACTGGTTCAGCGGCGTGTACATCGTGGACACTTGCCGCTGCCCGAACGCGTCGTAGAGCGTATCGTCGATCGCCTGTTGCGAGAGTCCCAGGCGCGAAGCGGTGTCACGATCGACGACGACGTTGGCTTCAAGGCCGCTATTCTGCTGATCGCTGCTGACGTCGGTGAGAATGTGAACGGTGCGCAATTTCTTGAGCACCTTCGGCGCCCATTGATTGAGCTCATTGAGGTCGTCGCTCTGGAGCGTGAACTGATATTGCGCGTTGCTGCCTCTGCCGCCGATCCTCAGATCCTGCGTGGCCTGCAGATAGAGATTGACGCCGGGGACGTGGGCGACCTCCTTGCGGATGCGCGCGATAACCAGATCGGCGTCGATCTTTCGTTCGCCCATGGGCTTGAGGCCGATGTACATGGTCGCGGTATTGGTTGCGCCATTGCCGCCGGTGAATGCGATCACGTTGTCGACGGCCGGGTCTTTATGGATGGTTGTTATCAGTTCAGCAAGCCGATCCTTCATCGCCTGGAATGAAGTGTCCTGGTCGGCCTGCACCGCGCCCATCAGACGTCCGGTATCCTGCTGAGGGAAGAATCCCTTGGGCACGACCCTGAATAGAAAAATGCTGAGCCCAAGCATCGCGAGCGCTACCATCAGAGTAAACGGCTGATGGTCCAAAACCCACAACAGGCTGCTCTCATAACGGTCAAGCATCCCCTTGAAAAATCGCTCGCTCGCCATGTACCAGCGGTTATGTTTTTCCTGGTCGTGCGGCTTGAGCAGTTGCGCGCTCATCATCGGCGTCGTGGTGAGCGAAATTACCAATGAAACGAGGACCGCGGCCGACAAGGTGACCGCGAACTCGCGGAATAGCCGGCCGACGATTCCGGCCATCAGCAAAATCGGGATAAAGACCGCGACCAGCGAGATGCTGATCGATATCACCGTGAAGCCGATGCCCGCAGCGCCCTTGATCGCAGCTTCGAACGGCGGCATTCCCTGTTCGCGGTAGCGGGAAATGTTTTCGATGACGACAATCGCGTCGTCAACCACAAAGCCGGTGCAAATCGTAAGCGCCATCAGCGAGAGGTTATCGAGGCTGTACCCGAGCAGGTACATGATGCCGAATGTTCCGACCAATGAGAGCGGAACGACGACTCCCGGAATCAACGTGGCGCGCAGGTTACGCAGGAACAGGAACACCACCATGATCACGAGCGCAGTCGAAATGCACAGCGTGAACTCGACGTCGCGCACCGAGGCGCGGATGGTGGTGGTGCGGTCCAGGACTACGGAGAGATCGATCGCCGGCGAGATCGAGGCGCGCAACTGGGGCAACGCGGCATAGACTCGATCCACCGTATCGATGATGTTGGCGCCGGGCTGGCGGAAAATGACGACCAGGACGGCCATCTTGCCATCGACCATCCCAGCGGCGCGGACGTTCTCGACTGAATCCCTTACCAATGCGATATCGGAAAGCTGAACCGCGGAGCCATTGTGGTAGCGCACGATCAGCGGCTGGTAGTCGTCGGCCTTGAGCAGTTGATCGGTCGTGCTCAGCCCCCATGTCTGGCTATCGTTGGCCACTTCGCCCTTGGGCCGGTTCGCGTTGGCGGCGGCCAGAGCCGTTCGCACATCCTCGAGACCGACGCCGAGGTTGCTCATCTGCGTTGGATTCAGTTCGACGCGGACACCCGGCAGCGCGCTTCCACCGACCATGACCTGGCCGACGCCATCTATTTGCGAGAGCTTCTGCTCGAGGATTGAATCAGCCGCGTCGTACATCATTCCCGGGCGCACGGCGTTCGAGGTCAGGCCGAGAATCATGATCGGCGCATCGGCGGGATTGACCTTTCGATAGGTCGGCTTGCTCGGCAGAGTTGTCGGCAGTTGCCCGGCCGCGGCGTTGATGGCGGCCTGCGCGTCGCGCGCTGCAGCGTCGATATTGCGGTTCAAGTCGAACTGCAAAACTATGCTGGTGGCGCCGAGGTAGCTGGTCGAAGTCAGTTCCGTCAGACCCGCGATACGGCCGAACTGGCGCTCGAGCGGAGTCGCCACCGACGAAGCCATCGTCTCCGGACTCGCACCGGGCAACGTCGCCTGGACCTGAATGGTCGGAAACTCGACCTGCGGCAACGGTGCAACCGGAAGCAGCCGGAATGCGATCGCTCCCGCGAGCGCGAGCGCGATGGTCAGCAGCGTGGTGGCGACCGGCTTCCTTATGAAGGGTTCGGAGATGCTCATGACGCTTGAACCGGAACGGTCTCCGGAACAACATCTTTTGTCTTCCATTTCGACACTTGGGTCGCCAAGCGGTCGAAGGTCAGGAAAATCACCGGCGTCGTGTAAAGCGTGAGCACCTGGCTCACGAGCAGGCCGCCGACGATTGCGATACCGAGCGGGCGGCGCAACTCGGAGCCGACGCCGGTTCCCAACGCGAGCGGCAACGCGCCGAGCAACGCCGCCATCGTGGTCATCATGATGGGCCGGAAGCGCAGCAGGCAGGCCTGGTAGATTGCCTCGCGCGGCGGCTTGCCTTCCCCGCGCTGAGCTTCGAGTGCGAAATCGATCATCATGATCGCGTTCTTCTTCACGATACCTATCAGCAGGATGATACCGATGAGCGCGATCACGTTCAGATCTTGACCGCAGATCATCAGAGCGAGGATCGCGCCGACGCCGGCCGACGGCAGGGTCGAGATAATCGTGATCGGGTGGATGTAACTCTCGTAAAGAATTCCGAGCACGATATACACGGTGACCAGCGCCGCAAGGATCAGCAGCGGCTCGTTCCTCAACGACGCCCGGAACGCGGCGGCGGTGCCCTGGAAGGAAGCCTCGATACTTGCAGGCATCCCGATTTCCTCGCGCGCCTGGTCGATGGCGGAGACCGCGTCGCCGAGTGAATAGCCCGATGCGAGATCGAACGAGATTGTAACCGCGGGAAACTGGCCCTCATGGTTGACGGCGAGCGGGGCCGAACCCGGTTCGAAGTGGGTGAAGGCGCTCAGCGGCACCTCACCGCCGGCGGTCGAGCGAATATAGATGTCGTCAAGCGCGTGTGGATTGCGCTGCAACTCCGGCGTGATTTCGAGCACCACGTGATACTGGTTCAGCTGTGTGAAAATCGTCGACACCTGCCGCTGTCCGAAGGCGTCGTACAAGGTCTGGTCGATCAGATTCGGGGTGATACCGAGGCGCGAAGCGGTCAGCCGATCGATGACGATATGCTCCTCCCAGCCCTCGTTCTGCTGGTCGGTGGCGACGTCGCGCAGCGCGGGCAGCATCTTGAGCTTATCGACGAGTTTGTTGGTCCACAGATTCAATTCGTTGGCGTTCGGATCTTCGAGGCTGTACTGATATTGGGTCCGGCTCACGCGGTCTTCGACCGTCAGGTCCTGCACCGGCTGCAAGTACAGCGTTATCCCGCTGACCGCCGCCAACTTCGGCGCCAGGCGTCTGATCACAGTGCTGATGTCGACCTTGCGCACATCGAGCGGCTTCAGATTGATCAGTATTCGTCCGCTGTTGACGGTGATATTGGTGCCATCGATCCCGACGAACGACGACAGGCTCTCCACCGCCGGGTCCTGCAAAATGACCCGCGCCAAAGCCTGCTGGCCGCGCACCATCGCGGCGAACGACACATCCTGCGGCGCTTGAGAGACGCCCTGGATAACGCCGGTGTCCTGCACCGGAAAGAAGCCCTTGGGCACGACGATGTAGAGCACGATGGTCAGGACCAGGGTGGAGATCGCGATCATCAGCGTTGCGAATTCGTGTTCAAGAACCCATTCGAGCGTTCGCCCGTAAAGCGCGATGGTGTCTTCGAATACCTTTTCCGACTTGCGATAGAACCAGCTCTGCTCGCTCTTGGGCCTATGCCGCAGCAGCTTCGCGCTCATCATCGGCGTCAGCGTCAGCGAGACGACCGCGGACATCAGGATCGTCACCGCCAGCGTGACCGCGAACTCACGGAACAAGCGGCCGACGATGTCGCCCATGAACAGCAGCGGAATCAGCACCGCGATCAGCGAGATGGTCAGCGAAACAATCGTGAAGCCGATCTGCTCGGCGCCCTTGAGCGCGGCCGCCAGCGGCGCGTCGCCTTCCTCGATAAAGCGCGAGATGTTTTCGATCATCACGATCGCGTCGTCAACGACGAAGCCGGTCGAAATCGTAAGCGCCATCAGCGACAGGTTGTCGAGGCTGTAGCCGAGGAGGTACATGACGGCGAGCGTTCCGATCAGCGAGAGCGGAACCGCGATGCTGGGAATGATGGTCGCCGACAGACTGCGCAGAAACAGGAAGATGACCATCACGACCAGCGCCACCGTCAGCATCAGCTCGAACTGCACGTCCGCCACCGAGGCGCGAATCGAGGTGGTACGATCTGTAAGTATCTCGATTTTCACCGACGAGGGCAGCGAGGCCTGCAAGCGCGGCATCAGGGCCTTGATGCGGTCCACGACGGCGATGATGTTGGCGCCGGGCTGACGCTGAACGTTGAGGATCACGGCGGGCGTGAGGTTCATCCACGCCGCGGCCTTGACGTTCTCGGCGGCGTCGATCGCAACTGCAACATCGGAAAGCTTAACCGGCGCGCCGTTGTGATATGAGACGATCAGAGGCATGTAGTCCCTGGCTTTCAGGAGCTGGTCGTTGGCGCCGATCGTGTACGCCTGGTGCTTGCCGTCGAAGTTGCCCTTGGCCTCGTCGACGTTGGCGTTGGCGATCGCGGTGCGCAGGTCCTCGAGCGTCAATCCATACGACGCGAGCGCGGTCGGATTGGCCTGCACGCGGACCGAAGGTTTCTGGCCGCCGCCGATGCTCACCAAGCCCACACCGGGCAGCTGTGAGATCTTCTCGCCCAGACGCGTATCGGCCAGATCTTCGACCTGGTCCAGCGGCAGTTCCTTCGACGTGAGCGCCAGCGTGAGGATGGGCGTGTCGGCCGGATTGGTCTTGCTGTAAACGGGCGGGTTCGGGAGATCCGTCGGCAGGTAAGTCGCGGCCGCGTTGATTGCCGCCTGTACCTCCTGCTCGGCAACGTCGATGTTCAAGTTAAGGTCGAACTGGAGCGTGACGACCGAGCTGCCGAACGAGCTGCTCGAGGTCATCTGGGTAAGCCCGGGCACCTCTCCGAATTGGCGCTCGAGCGGCGCCGTTACCGAAGACGCCATCACGTCCGGGCTTCCGCCCGGGTAGAAAGTCATGACCTGGATGGTCGGATAGTCCACCTGCGGCAGCGCCGACACGGGCAACTGCCCGTAGGCGACGAGGCCGGCCAGCATCAGTCCGACCATCAGCAGCGAAGTTGCAACCGGCCGGAGTATGAACGGGCGCGAAATACTCACGGAGTACTCGCGGGCGGCACAGCCGCGGTCTGCACATTCACGTGCGACCCTTGTTGCAGCTTGTCCACCCCGTCGGTGACGACCAGGTCACCGGCCGCAAGACCCTTGTTTATGGCGATCACGTCGGCCTGGGTTGCGCCCACGGTCACGCTGCGCATCTCGACGGTCTGGTCAGGCTTGACGACATAAACAAACGAACCTTGCTGGCTGCGCTGGAGACCGGCCGCCGGGATCAGAATCGCGTTGTGCAGGGTATTGACGAGCAGCTTGGCGTTGACGAATTGATTCGGAAACAGCGCGTTGTCCTCGTTGGGAAAGGACGCCTTGAGCTTGATCGTGCCGGTGGACTGATCGATCTGGTTGTCGGTCGTGAGCAGGGTTCCAGCCGCGAGTTGGTGCTTGAAGTCACGGTCGTAAGCCTCGACCGGCAAGCGGGGGTCGGCCTTCATCGCGGTCTCGAGGCTTGGCAAATCGTCCTCAGGAATACTGAAATCAACCGCGATCGGCTGCAGCTGCGTGATCACCGCCAGACCGGTCGTGTCGGTCGCATGAATGATATTGCCCGCGTCCACCAACCTCAGCCCAACCCGACCGGTGATCGGCGAAGTGATGCGGCTGTAAACCAGCTGAAGCTTGGCGTTGTCGACGGCGCCCTTATCGCTCTCGATCGAACCGGCGTACTGTCCGACGGCCGCTTCCTGGTTGTCGAGGTCCTGCCGTGCGAGGACCTTTTGAGCGTAGAGTTCCTTGTCGCGTGCCAGTTGAATCTTCGCGTTTTCGAGCGACGCCAGATCTTTCGCGAGCGTGCCCTCGGCCTGGGTAAGCTGCACCTGGTACGGACGCGGATCGATCTCAGCCAGCAGATCGCCGGCCTTTACCAACTGTCCCTCGGTAAAATTTACCTTGTCGAGCGCGCCATCCACCCGGCTTTTGACGGTGACCGTGTTGTAGGCCGTCACCGTTCCGATCGCGGATATGTACTGGTTCATATCGCCGAGCTTCGCCGGCGCCGCTGCCACCGGAACGATCGTGTGCACTACGGCTGGAGACGCCTGTGTGGAAGAATCAGGTCGGCTGCGGGCGATAAGAAAGTAAAGGCCAACTACCGTGACGGCCAAAACGACCAGCCACAGCCGCCATCGTTGAATAGCTTTGTCGAGCCAACTGCGCACTTCAGCGTCCTGTACAAATCGCGAGGCGTCAGGCTTTCCGGTCGCGGGGGCATCTGAATCCATCATGTTCTCCGTGGCACTCGTATCCAAGCAGCCAAATACCAATATAGCATCTATTGTTGCAATTTTGGACCAGCCAGTCCATATTTCAGATGAGGCCCCTTGGAGGCGATTACGAATCACGCAGAGTGTTGAAGAGTGAAAAGCTCGAAATCGAAAACGACGATTGATCCCAATCTTTCAACAACCTGCTAGGAATCCAATGATTGCAGGTTTCCAATCGTGAGCGTCAAGCGCCAACCGGCGGCGCCGCCGATTCGCCGCAAAGACGGCCGTGGCAGGCCGTCAACGCCGTTCATCCGCGAAAGAATCCTGCTGAGCGCCGCGGAACTCTTTGCCGAAAGGGAATTCGAGCTGGTGTTGATCGACGAGGTCGCCGCTCACGCCGGAGTCGGCAAGGGCAGCGTTTACCGCCAATTCAAATCGAAAGAAGAGCTCTATGCGGCCGCGGTAATCGACGGATTCACGGAACTGCGGCGCGAAATTCGCTCGGCGCTGGCGGGATGCACGTCGATGCGTGAGCAAATCGCGACGATCGTGCGTCATTCTCTAAGATTCTTCTGGAGCCGCCGCCAGTTCTTCGCCCTGCTGCGCGATCCCAAGGCGTTGCGGCCCTCACAGGAGCGCCAGTATCAAGCTCAGCGCAATGACTTGTCGCGATTGATAAGCGGAGTTCTCGATGAAGGCGTCAGGCGCGGTGCGATGAGGCCGGGTATCGACACTCGAATCGCGGCCGAATCGCTGCTGGGCATGATGCGCGGGATCAACCGCTACGGTCGCGAGTACACGACACGCGAGCGCGGGGTCGATATTGTCACGTCGATCTTCCTCGACGGATGCGCGGCGCGATAACCTTCTTTGCCAATCGCCACTCATCTCGCGTAGGCTTTCGTCATGGACAAGGCAGCGATCCGAACTCACGTCGAGCGGCTTTGGGATGAATCCGTAGTCGCCGAACTGGTCGAGTACATTAGTATCCCCAACAAGTCGGTAGCGTTCGATCGCGACTGGAAAGCGCACGGTCACATGGACCGCGTCGTCGCGCGCTTCGAGGATTGGGCGCGCCGCCAGCCGATCGGCGGCATGAAGTTGGAAGTCGTGCGGCTCGAAGGCCGGACCCCGCTGCTGTTCATCGAAATTCCCGGCGACTCGAAGGATTGCGTGCTGCTCTATGGGCACATGGACAAGCAGCCCGAGATGTCGGGATGGCGCGAAGGGCTGGGCCCGTGGCAGCCGGTGCTCGACGGCGAGCGTTTGTATGGCCGTGGCAGCGCCGATGACGGGTACGCGATGTTCGCATGTATCGGCGCGATCGGCGCGCTGCAGGCGAACTCGATTCGACACGCGCGATGCGTGGTGATCATCGAGGCTTGCGAAGAAAGCGGCAGCTTCGATCTCCCGCACTACATCGAGCATCTGGCGCCCCGCATCGGGCAGCCGAGCCTGTGCATCGCGTTGGACTCGGGATGCGGCAATTACGAGCAACTTTGGTTGACAACATCGCTGCGCGGCCTGGTCGGCGGGAAACTCCAGGTCGACGTGCTGACGGAGGGCGTGCATTCGGGCGACGCGGGCGGAGTCGTGCCCGACAGCTTCCGCATCGTGCGCCAGTTGTTAAGCCGCGTCGAGGATGAGGCGACGGGGAAGGTGCTCGGACCGGAATTTCACGCGTCGATCCCCGATGCGCGGCTCACGCAGGCGGCCGCTACCGCCGCGGTGCTCGGCGACGACTTCCGCGCGAAATTTCCTTTCATCGAGGGCGCGCGTCCTGTAAGCAACGATACGACGGAGCTCATCCTGAACCGCGCGTGGCGGCCCGCTCTGTCGATTCTCGGCGCCGACGGGCTGCCGCCGACCGGCAGCGCCGGCAATGTGCTGCGGGCGGGCACGGCGGTGAGTTTGTCGCTAAGACTGCCCCCGACGGTAGATGCAAAAGTCGCGTCGCAAAAGCTGAAAAGCATTCTCGAGAAAGACCCGCCGTATGGATGCAAAGTGAGTTTCCGGGCGAACTGGGGCGCCGGCGGATGGGATGCGCCGGCACTATCGCCGTGGCTCGAGCGCAGCCTGGAGGCGGCCTCGAATGACTACTTCGGCAATCCGGTTGCCTACATGGGCGAAGGCGGCACGATTCCATTCATGGGGATGTTGGGCGAGCGGTTCCCACAGGCGCAATTTATGATCACCGGGGTGCTGGGACCTCACGCCAATGCCCACGGGCCCAACGAGTTTCTCCACATTCCGACCGCGAAGAAGGTGACTTGCTGCGTGGCGAAAGTGATCGCCGATCATTTCACTCGCAGTACTACTTGATTACCCAGTTGAGACGGAGGAAGCCATGTCGATTCGAATCGCGTGGGAGCGCGAGAGCGGCGAGCATCACGTGATGCAGTTGCGGTAGGCAGACCTATGCGGCGAGACAACGGCCTGGACTTACTGCTCCTACACCCTCCGAGCGTTTATGACTTTCGTGAGAAGTCTATCTTCTACGGTCCTGTTAGCGACCTCATTCCATCGTCTCCCGTGTTCGAGATGTATCCGCTCGGGTTTCTTACCATCGCAAGCTACCTGCAGGAGCGCGGAATGAACGTGCGCATAGCAAATTTGGCGGTGCGCATGATGAATGAGCCGCGTTTCTCGGTTCCACGGTTTTTGGCATCGGTTCGCCCTAGAGCCGTAGGCATCGACCTTCACTGGCTGCCACACGCACACGGGGCGTTGGAGGTAGCCCGAGTCGTGAAGGAGATCCATCCGGACATCCCGGTCATCATGGGCGGGCTCTCCTCCACATATTTTCATGAGGAACTCATCGGCTATCCACAAGTGGACTATGTGCTTCGCGGTGACAGCACCGAGCCGCCCTTGCATCAGCTTCTTCACTCTCTTGGCGACCGCCGCGCTCTACGTAACATTCCGAATCTCACATGGAAGGACAATGGAACGCCACAGGTCAATCCGATGACCTTCTTGCCGCCGTCTCTCGACTATGTGGATCTGCGGCCGGACCTTATAGTCGAGATGGTGATGCGCTATCGCGATCGCAGGAGCGTGATGCCATTCAGTGGATGGTGGAGTAATCCGACCACGGCGGTATTCACTGTCAAGGGATGTGCTTGCGAGTGCGTAACTTGCGGCAGCTCGAAGACGACGTGTGCCCATCTTACTAAAAGGACGCGGCCGGTATTTCGCAGTCCCGCAAGCGTGACCGCCAACGTTGCGGCAATCTCGCGCCTCACGCGGTCACCGATATTCCTGGTAGGCGACCTTCTCCAGGCGGGAGCGGCTCATGCGGACGAGGTGCTAAGCGCATTGCATGATGCGCATGTTCCAAACCTGCTGGTCTTTGAATTCTTCGATCTGCCGCCGCTCGATTTTCTCCGCCGCATAGACGCGTCCGTCGCTCACTGGAGCATAGAAATCAGCCCCGAAAGTCATGACCATGAGGTACGGCGCGCACAGGAAGGCGAACCGTCATACGACAACGCACAACTCGAATCGGTACTTTCCGAAGCGCTTCGTTTGCGCTGCAGCCGTGTGGACGTGTTCTTCATGATCGGCATGCCGCGACAGACGTACCAGTCGGTTCAGGACACAATTACTTACTGTGAGCATTTGTTCAGGATTAGTGACCAAAGACTGTCGTGCTTTATTTCGCCATTAGGGCCATTTGTCGACCCGGGAAGCCGGGTCTTCGAGAACCCGGAAAGCTTCGGCTACCGATTATTTGCGCATAGCCTCGAGGAGCATCGGCGGCTCCTGCTTGAGCCGTCCTGGGAAAGCATCCTGAACTACGAGACCCAATGGATGAGCCGCTCCGAGCTTGTCGATGCAACATATGACGCCGCCGAACGACTCAACGAGTTGAAGCTGAAATACGGTCGGATAACCTACCGACGTGGACGCCAGGTGGCGAGCCGGATCGGAGCGGCGCGCGAGCTGCGAAGCCGGCTGGCTGCGAAGTACCAACAGCAGGACGACCAAGTTTTGCATGCGGGCCTTAAGGCCGACATAGCGAAATATAGCGAGTCGACGATGTGCGATAAGCGGGAATTGTTGTGGCCAAGACACCTGTTCAATTTCAGACTTGCGGAGATTGTTGGTATAGGGCTTCGGCATTTCTTTACGCACGGTGGCGACGTGGTCTCGTGAGCAGTTTGCGCCGCGATCCCGCTCGCGCCCCTCTGAGCATCACGCGGAAAACATCGTCGCAGCGGTTGCAAAACAGGCCGAAAGACGAGCATGTTTGGAGCGAGGAGACAGGATAAAAACAGCCATGACGACAATGTCCCTGCCTGACTCGCCGCTTTCGCTTTGGCTCGACACTTACGGGCCGTACACGCCCGAGCCGCCGCTCAAGGGTGAAATCGATGCCGATGTGGCGATCATCGGCGGTGGTTTCACCGGCCTTGCCACCGCGCGCGAACTCAGGCGCGCCGACCCGTCGCTCAAGGTCGCGGTGCTCGAAGCCAAGACCGTTGGCTACGGCGCGAGCGGCCGCAACGGCTCGTTCGCGATGACGGTGGTCGGGCTGGGACTGGGCGTGACCGCGATGGTGCGCGGCAAGCAATTCCTCAAAGAAGCGCATGCCTACATGGAGCAGGCGGTTGATAACCTGGACCGGCTAATCCTGGATGAAAAGCTCGAATGCAGCCGTATTCGCCCCGGCTTTCTGCGCGTGGCTACGGCGCCGGGCTACATTCGCCGCCTCCAGCACGACGTCGAGCTCATGAAATCACTGGGCTTCAGCGGGATCGACTGGATCGGGCGCGACGAAGTGCGCCGCCGGGTTAACTCGGAACGCTATCTGGGCGCGATGTGGGAACCGCGCCTGGTCCTGGTGAATCCGGCGCAGCTGGTGCGCGAGGACAAGCGGATCGCGCTCAAAGCGGGCGCGTCGGTTTACGAAGAGACCCCGGTGCTCGAGATCACCTCGCGGCCCAATTTCAGGCTCATAACTCCGGGCGGAGCAGTTAACGCCGCCAAGCTCGTGTTCGCGACCAACGCCTACTCGCACCTCTTTCCCGAACTCAGGCGCAAGCAAGTGCCCGCCTTCACCTACATGATCGCAACCGAGCCGCTGAGCGCCGAGCGGCTCGAGCCGATCGGATGGAGCGGGTTCGAGGGAATCGAGGACGCGCGCAATCTCATCCACTATTATCGGCTGACGCCCGACCGCCGCCTGGTGATGGGCGGCGGTCCGGTTGGACTGACCTGGGCGAACAGCCTCGACGCCGATCGCTCCGAGTCCGCGTGGCGCCATCTCGAGGAGCACATCGCCTTCCTGTTCCCGTCGCTGCGCGGGGTTCGGATCACCCATCGATGGGGCGGACCATTTTCGATCACACTCGATCTTACCCCTGCAGTCGGCTATCTGGGTGACCATCGCGCAGTTTACGCGCTCGGCTGTATCGGCCACGGGGTCTCGATGAGTCACCTGAACGCGCAGGTGCTGCGCGACCTGGTGCTGGAGCGCAAGAGCGAACTGGATTGCCCGTTCGTTAATCGAAGAGTGATTCCGTGGCCGCCCGAACCGATCCGGATCGCGATCGCCGGCGCCCTCAGAGCCTACCTGAGAACCGAGGACTGGGCTTACGAGCGGCGCATCGCCGGCGCCTGACTGACACCCAATCCCGGCATCGACGCCAGCCGAAGCGGCCCCGCTCGTCTGCCCGCCGAGACGATGTCTCATCTAATCGGGCGACTCTCACATTCAAGGCGCCCATAGGGACCTGGCCGCGACGGATCAGCTTGCGATCGCGTCCTTGTACAGCGGCGACGACGCTTTCATGAAGCGCAGCAGCATCCTCATCTCCGCGATGCGCTTGCCCGCCGCTTCATTCAGCGCGGTCTCGAACCACATGAATTCGGTCTTGGGGCTCTGGCCCAGCGCCACGATACTCCCGCCCACGCGGTATGGACGCTCGACCAGGACCGGGCCGCTGATGTTGCGCAGTTCGATCGCGCCGAACAGGCCCACTGCCTGGCCCAGTTTGCCGTGCAGACTCGCGATCGGTTGCGCGTATAGAAGCTGCACCATCGCCGCCGGAGTGGCGATTGCAGCGCCCCATGGCGAGGGCGTGGTGTACCATTCCAGCGGGTCGGTGATGACTTTCATCCGTTCGGCCATCACATCTTTGGTCAGAAATGCGTCGCATTCCTCGAAGCGATCGCCGACTTTAAGCGAGCCCAGGATCCGCAACTGACCCGCATCGAATCGATCGAGCGGACGGCGCAGCAATGCGGTTGGATCCTCGGGGCGTCCGACAGACGCGGTGCCTTCCGCTACGCGCATGCCGTCATCGCGCTCGATCCAGGCATCGATCTGCGCGTCGGTCGCATCGTGGGGCGGCTCTTTGAGGAACGCGCGGACCGCTTCGCGGTCGGTCGTCGCATTCAGGAAATACATCGAGATAGTGCCGCGTTCAAACCATCGCTTGCCGAAGGCTTTCAGCAGGAGCGGCGGAAACAGTTCCAGGTGTATCGATCCGGCGACGGTGCCACCGCGAAAACCGAGCTTGGTCGCCATCGCGTCATCATGGATGCTCCCCGAAACATTGCGAGCGTTATTCACGGATCGGCGCAACGGGCCGACCAACACATGGTCGCGCAACTCGATTTCTGAATTCATGACGCCATCCTCGAAGCGAATTCAAGCAGGTCCCACGGCGATCGGCAAACTCCTCAAGCCTGGAGCGATAGAGCGTTTCCCGATCCATTTGTTCCAGTGCTAGCTTCGGTGCATGGCTGCAAAGCTGGGGTTTGGCCGTGGCACGAAAGCCGCTGCATCCCTTTCAGTCAGCAGGAGGTCCAACGCTTATGCCGGTCGGCGTAGTCAAAACTCCAGAAGACGAGATCGCGTGGGAACGCGCGAAGGCCCGCGCTCGAGAGGAATATCCGAACGCGCGCGGCAGGCAGTTCTACAGTATAGTGATGGCCATCTACAAGAAGATGACCCACTACACGCCTGCTTCGCGGCGCCGTACAGAAATCCCCAGGTAACGGAGCCGGGGGAACGGACAGTATATGTACGAAACGGAATACAAATCCAAGTTGATGACGCCGGCGGCGGCGGTGGAATTGATCCCGTCGCGAGGCACGCTCTCGATGGGCATGGCGTTCAGCGAACCGCCCGCCTTGTTAGGAGCGCTTGAGAATCGAGTGAAGAGCCGCAAGATCGAGGAGCTTCGCGTTTACTATTCGCACTCAGTCGCAGCCGCCGCCGTCACGATTCTCAAGTACGAATACATGGACGTCATCAAGCCGCATCCATTCTTCCCGACGATTGTCGAACGAACGCTCATCGAGCGGGGCCAGCAGGACAATCGGCGCGTCGTCTTCTACATGCCGGGCAATTTCAGTGCGATGCCGCGGGTGTTGCGCGAAATAGGAATCGACGCATTCATTATGATGGTCGCGCCGATGGACAAAGGCGGATTCTTCAGTTGCGGCACCAACGCCGACTACACAATCCCGACCGCACGAATCGCAAAGAACCTGATCGTCGAAGTCAATCCCAGGATGCCGCGCGTGTTCGGCGATTCGTCGGTGCACATATCGGAAGTCGCGGCGATTGTCGAAAATGAAAGTCCGCTGTTCTCGCTGCCTTCTCGCCCGCCGACACCATTGGACAATGTGATTAGCAAGTACATCGTGGAGATGATCCCGGACCGCGCAACACTCCAGGTAGGAATCGGTGGAGTACCCAGCGCTGTATGCGCCGCCCTGCACGGCCGCAAGGATTTGGGCATACACAGTGAGCTCATGATGCCGCCCTTGGCGGCGCTGATTCAGTCGGGCACCGTCACGAACAGGTACAAGAACCTCAATCGATACAAGAACGTGTACACCTTGGCGGCCGGCAACCAGCCTTTCTACGAATTTCTCAACGACAATTCGAGCATGGAGGCCCGCCCCGTTGATTATGTGAACGACCCGAACGTCATCGGACAGAACGATAGCGTAATCTCGATCAACGCGTTTCTCGAGGTCGGCCTCGACGGCGAGGTCAATTCCGAAGCGATCATGGGCAAGCAGTTCAGCGCTCCCGGCGGCCAGTTGGATTTCGTGCGCGGCGCTCAGCTATCCAAGGGCGGCAAATCGATTCTCGCTGCGTACTCGACCGCGGGCAACGGCGCCATCTCGCGCATCGTCCCAAAGATCGAAGGACCCACTACCGATCCAAGAACCGATACTCAGTATGTCGCTACCGAGTATGGAGTGGCTTGCCTCACCGGCAAATCGACAGCGCAAAGAGCCGAAGCGCTGATCGCAATAGCTCATCCGAAATTTCGCGAGCAACTTCGTCTCGGCGCGCGGCAATTGGGTTACCTGTAAAGGGTAAGCGGAAAGGGGCACTTATCGCGATGAAATGGCCGGCAGGATTCGAACCTGACAACTCATCCGTGTACGCGCGCAATGAAATTGCAATTGCTGCCCCGCCTGAGCGCGTATGGCGATGGCTCATTCGCGCCGCCAAGTGGCCCGAATGGTACACCAACAGCGCCAACGTGAATTTCATTCGCGGCAATCCACCCGACCTCGCGCCCGACACCGAATTTCGATGGAAGACGTTTGGCGCCACCGTCGCCAGCCGCGTGATCGTCTTCGAACCGCCGCGCGAACTCGGATGGGACGCGCATGGAGTGCTGAGCGCATATCACGGCTGGCTTATCGAACCGGATGGCGGTGGCGGATGCCGCGTCATCACCGAGGAATGCCAGAACGGCCTCGTGCCGAAACTCGCGTGGTGGTATCTGCGCCCGATGCTCGAGCGCGGGCATCAGAACTGGGTCGATAGCCTCAAGCGCGTTGCCGAAGGCGGAGAGCCATCGTAGCGATCGCCAAGCGTCGCTCTAGTCGTCCGCCAGGATCACTTCGAAGGCAGCGCTGTTGTCGCGGATGAGCCCCATCGACGCGAGAAATCGTCCCAGCCGAAGCATCGGAATCACGAACCAGTACTTGCGCTCGACCAGGCCACTCACCTTCTCGCGTTCCTGCGTATCCGTAATCGCGCGCACGTTGCCGTTGAAGGCTTCGTCGCCGACTCGAAGTGAGATTGCGGGGCGCGCCTTTACATTGCGCACCCAGTTGCGCGCGGCATTTGACGAGACCAGGTACAGCCGGCCGTCATCGACCAGGTACCAGATAGTCACTTCATAGGGGCGGCCGGTTTTGCGTCCATAATGAGTCAGACGTAGTGTCTGCCTGTCCCCGACCCGCCGCAGTCGTTCGAAGGATTTCGATGCCATAGTCATGCACCTCGAGTTCGAAAAAAAACTCTACGGCCGCGACGCGGCCTCGTAGTCCTCTCTCAACAGACCCATCATGAGAACGTCGCGATACTTTCCATCCACGAAACTCTCCTGCCACGGCGGGCCTTCGCGGACGAAGCCGCATTTCTCGTAGCAGCGGACCGCGCGGGAGTTATCGACCTCGTCCGAGAACCATCGAAATAGCGCGTCGGCGTCGGATTTTTCGTAAGCTCGCAGGCTGACCAGCTCGCCCCGCATCTGGCTCCACGGCGCGATTATTATTCGCGCGCTCGGCTACCGAGTAATGGTTTCCATCACTCGGCCACTCGCGCCGTCCACGAAATTGACTTCGACCGGCGATGAAACGTTGTTGTCTTTCTTGGCGGTGTCGATTTTCGCCTTCACTTCGGCCAGGAATATTTTTTTCGCAGGCGCAGGCATCTCGTCCATCGGAAAGTTGTCCATCAGGACCCTGGCCTTGAGCTTGTCGGGCCACTGGACGGAGCCGACCATCGGTCCCGCGATTTGCAGCCCTCTGACCATCTGCTCGATAGCGCCGTGAAAATCCTTTGCTCCGGCCGTTGGCGCAACCGCGGGCGATCCGGATGCCGGCGCCGCCATCGGCGCGCTTGCGGGCGGCGCACCGGTGAGCTTGGCGATCAGATCCTTCACCTGGGCGCGTGACGTGTCGTCCGGCGCCAGCGCCAGCGCCTGCTTGAGCGTGGCGAGCGCGTCCTGTGCTCTATTCTCCTGCGCGTACGCGATTCCCATGTTTAAGTACCCCGGGAAAAATCCGGGATTGGCGGCGGTCGCCTTCTTGTACTGCACGACCGCCTGATCGGCGTTGCCCGTGTAGAGATACATCGTGCCGAGGTCGGTGCGAACTTCCGGATCGTCCGGCTTCTTCTTCAGGTAATGCTCGTATGCGGCGATCGCTTCGTCGAAGTGCTGCTTGTCGTAGTCGATGTCACCGACACCGCGGAGCGCGTCGAGGTTGTCGGGCTCCAACTTCAGCACGTGGCCGTACGCTTCCTCAGCCTTGCCGTAGTAGGTTTGATCGAACATCGCCGCGCGCATCGCGACTGCGCCGAATTTGTTCCATGCCGCGACGTCGCCGGGTTTCGCGCGCGCGTCTTTTTCGGTCTTGTCAACAAAAGTGCGGGCCTCGGTCGGCAACTCGATCTTCGGATGTCCCGCCGGCAAAGTGCCGTTCTGATTTCCAGCCGCCGCTGGATTCACCGTGACATTCGGCTCCGGTGCAGTCGCATTGGGCGCGCCGGCGCCTGGGGCGTTGGCGACGGCGACTTGTTCGCGCCCCACTTCGGGTGTTCGCATCATTATCCACGCGGCCGCCGCCAGACCCATTACGATGATCGCGACGAACACAATCACAAACGCCGTTGTAATCGGTATTTTGCGCCCGCCAGCCGCGCTGCCCCCGAGGTTGCCCGACTCTCTCGCGCCCGATGCTGTGCCGGCGAGCGCGCTGCCGCATTCCACGCAGAACTTCGCCCCGGTCGTCAGCGGCGCACCGCATTGCGGACAAAATCGCATCAGCAAATTCCTACATGACCGCTTCCCCCCAGCGCAACCCGCCCCAGATTTGGATTCCTGCTTTCGAGCTGCCTGTTATATAGTCCCGTCGGAGTCTATTTTCGCAAGCCAGCCGGCCGAGGAACGCGCCGAGATCCGCCAGTGACACGCGCCGAGTCCGCATATGCCCGGAGATTTCGAACAAGTAACCGCGCAGCTGACGGCCCTGGTGCGCGCGAAAACCGGTGACTCCCGCGCGCGAGCGCATTCGCTCGAATCGCTGCCGGGTCACGCCGGCTTCAGCTACAGCTTCATCCTTGAGCGCAGCGCGCCCGACGCGGCGCCGGCCGGGAAATTCGTCGTGCGCATCGCGCCTGCCGGCGTCAAAATCTCAGGCCCCGCCGACATCGTGCGGCAGGCGCGCGTGATGGCGTCGCTGGCCGACACGCCGGTCGCGGTGCCGCCGATCATCTGGTACGGCGACGAGCCCGAGTTCTTCGATCGGCCGTACTTCGTCGGCGGCTTCGTCGATGGATTCAAACTCGGCGAATCCGCGCTGCCGGCCGCGCACTTGAAACGCCTGGCGCGCAAAGGCATCGCGACCATGGCCGCGCTGCACAACGTCCCGTGGCAGCCGCGCCGCGCCGCATGGGGCGAGCCGCTCGCGCTCAGCGAAGAGCTCAAACGGCTGGACTACCTGCTCGACCGCCCGACTCTCGATCCCGCCGTCGTCGCGCGCGCACCCGAGCTTCGCCAGCGTCTGCGCTCGAGCCTGCCGGCAAACGCGCGCATTGGATGCGTCCACGGCGACTTCCAATGGTCGAACGTGCTGTTCAACGAAGAACGCGTCGTCGCGCTGATCGATTGGGAAATCTCGCTCGTCGGCGCAACGCTGCTCGACCTCGGATGGCTTTGCTTCTTCTCCGATCCGGCGAGCTGGGTCGGCGCCGACGCCGGCCGCGGCTCGTTTCTCGACGCAGGCGAAATCGTCGATGCGTACGCCGAAGTCGCGGGCTTTCCGGTCTCCGCGGCGGAAGTGCGATGGTTCCGCGCATTCGCGGGCTACCGGTTCGGCGTGATCACCTGTTTCAACCTGATGCTGCACCGGCGCGGCAAGCGCCACGATCCGTTGTGGGAAGAGACGGCGCTGTCGGCGCCAAGAATGTTCGAACGCGGCCTCGAATTGCTCGGCTGACCCGCGCGTACCGCCGGCACATCTTCGGTTTGGCCTCCGAATGACTTTGTGGTGGAATTGCGTCCCGCCCTTGGCGATCGGAACCGGGAGGTGGCGAAATGGACAGTGCGGCCAAACGGCCTGAAATTCAGACCCCCGAGGAAAACCATCCCGCGCTGAACGCGATCCTCGGCGCCAATCCGTTCGTCGGCCTCGATGCCACTCAGGTTGTCGGTACGTTGACGGCCCTGCTGGCGCATCTCGCCTCCGAGCCCGCCATCGTCGCCGCGCGCACGCTCGAACTGTGGCTCGAGCTGGGGCAGGTCGCGGCAGGCGTTTCTACCGTAGCGCCCGAGGCTGGCGACAGACGCTTCGCCGATCCTGCCTGGTCGCAGCATCCGCTCTACCGTCGCATGATGCAGACCTACCTCGCGTGGCGCACCGCCATGCACGATCTCGTCGACCAGGATGAAAGCGTCGAGTGGAAGCAAGTCGAGCAGCAGAAATTCGCGGTCACGCTGATGACCGAGGCGCTCGCGCCCACCAACGCGTTCTGGCTCAATCCCGCCGCGCTCAAGCGCGCCTTCGACACCGCGGGGATGAGCGTGGTGTGGGGACTGCGCAACTTCATCTCCGACCTGTGGAGCAACGGCGGGATGCCGTCGACGGTGGACAAGCGGCCGTTCCAGGTCGGTCAAAATCTCGCCCTCTCGCCCGGCGCCGTCGTATTCCGAAGCCCGGTCTGCGAGGTGATCCAGTATGCGCCCGCGACCGACAAGGTTTACGAGCGCCCGCTGCTTTTCATCCCGCCGCAGATCAACAAGTTCTACATCATGGATCTCGCGCCGGGCCGCAGCTTCGTCGAGTACGCCGTGAAGCACGGACTTCCGATGTTCACGATCAGCTGGCGCAACCCGACGCCGCGCGATCGCAACTGGGGGCTCGACGAATACGTGACCGCGTGCAAGGACGCCATCACGGCCGCCTGCGAGATCACCGGCAGCCCCGATTGCAACGTGCTCGGCGTATGCGCCGGCGGCATCACGACTTCGCTTCTGCTCGGGCATCTCGCGGCTTCGGGTGACAAGCGCGTCAACGCGGCGACGCTGCTGGTGACGATGCTCGATACGAGCCTGCCCTCGATAACCGGGATGTTCGCGACCGAGGATGCGATCAAGGCGGCGCGCGATCGCTCGGCTGAAAAGGGCGTGCTCGACGGCGGCGACATGGCGCGCGTCTTCGCCTGGCTGCGTCCGAACGATCTGGTCTGGAACTATTGGGTCAACAACTATCTGCTCGGCAACGATCCCGCGCCGTTCGACATCCTCTATTGGAACGCCGACCCGACCAATCTTCCGGCCAAACTGCACGCGGGCTTTCTCGATCTGTTTCTCAGAAATCCGCTCACGCGCGGCGGCGGCGTCACGGTTCTCGGCACGCCGGTCGATTTGGGCGCCGTGAAGAATGACCTCTACCTGGTTGCCGGGATGACCGACCATATCTGCAGGTGGCGCGGGTGCTATCGCGCGACGCGGATGTTCGGCGGACGAATCGAATTCGTGCTCGGCTCCAGCGGCCATATCCAGAGCCTGGTCAGTCCGCCCGGCAACTTCAAAGCCCGCTACTACATCGGCGCGCGGCTCCCCGAGGATCCCGACGAATGGGCCAAGGGAGCGGCCGAGAACAAGGGCACCTGGTGGGATCACTGGATCAAGTGGATAGGGGCCCGCTCCGGCGGCGAACGTCCCGCGCCGAAATCTCTCGGGAGCGACCTATACAAAGCCGGCGAGCCGGCCCCCGGCCTATACGTCCACGAACGCCACTAATTTTATGGCTACCCGTGCCCACGGGCGCGCGCGATTCAAGATTCTGCTCGTTTGATAGCTCGCCTCATCTGGCCGCCAGCACTTCCGCCAGATGACGCACTTCGATCTTCTCGCCCGCGCGGCTCAACCCTCCGCCGATCTGCATCAGGCATCCGCAATCGTTGGCGACCACCACCTCGGCGCCGCTCTCCTTGATGCGCGCCATCTTGTCCTCGAGCATCGAGGCCGAGATATGCGGGAACTTCACCGAGAACATCCCGCCGAAACCGCAGCACTCCTCCCGATCGCGCAGCTCGCGGATTCTGATCCCTGCCACCCCACTCAGCAGCGTCATCGGTTCATCGCGCACGCCCAACTCGCGCATCAGATGACACGACGGATGATACGCGACCGCCCGCTCGTAGCGCGCGCCGATGTACTTCACCTTCAGCACGTTGACGATGAACTGCGACAGCTCGAATATCCACGGCCGAATCGCCATTGCTTTGGCTGACAGCGCGGGATCGCCGGCCAGCAAGTCGCCGTAAAAAATCTTCAGCATGCTCGTGCATGAGCCCGACGGCACGACAATCGGAATGCCCGGCTCGACCGAGCTCAGAAAGCGGCGCGCGAGATCGAGCGCCTCATCGCGGAAACCCTCATTGAAAGCGACCTGGCCGCAACAGAACGCGCCGCGAACCGGCGTCACCTTGAGCCGCAGCCGCTCGAGCACCGTCGCCGCCGCGTCGTTGACTTCGGGAAAAAATTCCTCGGCGAGGCAGGTCGAAAATAGTTGGACTTCAGTCATCGTGGGGCCACACCACGATCACGTGGATCGATTTGGGGCCGTGCACGCCGAGCACGATTCGCTTCTCGATATCCGCGGTCCGGCTGGGGCCGGTGATCAGCGTCAATCGATTCGCCGCGACGCCGTCTGGACCCAACTCGGCGAGCACCGCCGCCAGATTTGCCATCACGCGATCGATCTGAACGACCACGAGGCTCGCCGGCGGCAGCAGCGTCAGAGAACTCGGCCGATCTCTGGTTGAAACTACCGCCAGCGTGCCGGTCGCGGCGATCGCGAAGTCCGCCTCCGCGATCCCCAGGTCCGCATTTGCCACCCGCTCGCGCATCGCGGCGCGTTCCGTGTCCGCCACCGGGATCGTGCGAACTATCCTGAAATCCGCGCGCTCGAGCGCCTCGCCGATCGCGTTCATGTCGCTCATGACGCCTTGTCCAAGCGCGACCGTCTTTGCGCCGATCTCGCCGGCGAGAGTGACTATTCGACTGGTCACTTCGGCCGGAGTGAGTATTCCGAGGAACTTGCCGCCTACCTCTTCGAGCTCGCCCGCGAACGTCGATGCGAGCGCCGCGCGATGCGCCGACTGTGCCACGGGCAGCGGCGCGCTCGCGGCCGCGGCGTGCGAGTTGCTCCGCGCGCCAACGCCGAGCGCGTCTTTTACGCTCGCGATTATTTTGTGAATCTCAGCCACGTTCAGCCTGGCGGGCGCTCCGGCCCGGGCGCGGGGCGCTTGTGCGGACGCGGCCGCGGGAAGTCGCGATACTTCGTCCAGTTGCCGAACGGTCCCGGCATCCGGCGCAGATAACCGTTGTGCGCCAATGGTTTCAGCACCATCGCGGCGAATTTTCCAAGCGCTCGAACCGTCCGCGGATGCCGCGCCATCTTCGCAAACCGCCGCGCGCCCCGCCGCGCCCGCTCTATCGCACGCGGCCATCTAAGCGGATGCTCGCCGGTGCTCTCTTTCCAGCGCAAATGGAGCAGGATTCGCGGGATGTCGATCTTGACGGGACAGATGTCCTTGCACGCCCCGCACAGCGTTGACGCGAACGGCAGGTATCCCGCGGCGCCGCCGAAAAGATTGGGGCTGACGATCGATCCGATCGGTCCCGGATAGACCGACCGATACGCGTGGCCGCCGATGCGCCTGTAGATCGGGCATACGTTCAGGCACGCGCCGCATCGGATGCAATTCAACGCCTCGCGCAGAACCGGATCCGCAATCATCGCGCTGCGCCCGTTGTCCAGGATTACCACGTGCATCTCGCCCGGCCCGTCCAGCTCGCCCTCGCGCCTGGGACCCGTGATGAAACTGGTGTAGGTCGTGAGCTTCTGCCCGGTCGCGGTGCGCGCGAGGATTTCCAGGAAGTGGCTCAGGTCTTCGAGCCGCGCGATGACCTTCTCGATCCCCATCACGGCGACGAACGTCTCCGGCATCGTGCTCGACAGGCGCCCGTTGCCTTCGTTCTCGACGATGACCAGCGTGCCGGTTTCTGCGATCGCAAAATTGACGCCGGTAACTCCGAAATCCGCGTTCAGAAAAATCGCGCGCAATCGCGAGCGCGCTTCGGCCGTGAGTTTTTCAGGCTCCGCGGTGTACTCGATGCCGAACTTGTCGGTGAAAAGTTGCCCGATGTCCTCCTTGGACAGATGAATCGCGGGCGTGATGATATGCGACGGGCGCTCGCCGCGAAGCTGCACGATATACTCGCCAAGGTCCGTCTCGACCGCGTCGATCCCCGCGCGTTCGAGCGCGCCATTGAGCTCGATCTCCTCCGTCGTCATCGACTTGCCCTTGACGACGTTCTTCGCGCCACGCCCCTTTGCAAGTTCGACTATATAATCGCGCGCATCCGCCGCATCCTCGGCGAAGAACACCTTGCATCCGCGCGCTTCGAGCTTCGAGGCCAGTTCGATGAGCAATTCGTCGAGATGCGCAATCGCGTCGGTCTTGATTCGATAAGCCGCGTCACGCTCGTCGTCGTACGCCGGGAACTCCGCCTTCACTTGGGCGAAGTGATCGAGATGCCGCGCGCTGGCGCTCTCGAGCTTGCGCCGCAGCTCATGGTCGCCGACGGCGGCGCGGCTCGACTCGAAGAAATCGCGGGCTTTCGGAAATTCAGCCATCTCGGATGTCGCGAGTCAGTTGTCAGCCGATCGGCGCGTCGTCAGTTTATCAGCGCGACTTTAGTTTATCAGCGCGACTTGGCGAATCAGGCGCAGCACCGCTTCGCGCGCCGACTCGGCCGCGGGATGCTCGGGCGCCTGCGAAAGAAAACTCTGGAAGTCGTCGAGCGCCGGCTTGAAGCATTCCAGCCGCTCGAACAGGCCGCCGCGTTCCACCAGCTCGTCGAGCGCGCGCGGTTCCAGCATGATAATCCTGTCCAGCGCCGCCAGCGCGCGCGTCCAGTCCGACGCCCCCATGTAAATGATCTTCAGGTTGCGAAGCATCTGCGCCAGGATATGGCGCGTGCCGCGCGGCTTCAGCATCGCAGGATTCAACTCGACCGGCTGTCCGTAAATTTGCATCAGGCGCGCGCGAATCTCGTCGAGCGCGAGAATCTTCCCGCCCACGAATGGATCGATGATCAGCTCGCCGCGCTCGTCCACCGCCTTGACCAGAAAATGGGTCGGGAACGCAACCCCGTAGAGGTTCATACCGAGCCGGCGGCCCACTTCCAGATACACCACCGAAAGCGTGATCGGAATTCCGAGCCGGCGATCGATCACGTCGTTCAGAAATGAGTTGCGCGGATCGTTGTAGTTCTCGGCGTTGCCCTCGAATCCCTTCAGCTCGAACAGAAAATGCGAGAGCAACTGGACGCGTTCCACCGTGTCCTCGCCGGCGCGGACGATTGGTTCGGCTTCGCGCGCCAGCGTCGCCAGCTTGTCCAGGTATTCTTCGATGTCAAGCTCGGGATACTCTTCTTTCGCGATCAGCAGCGCGCCGCGCGCCAGTGGCGCCGGCTCTTTCGCCGCAAGCATCGCAAATTCTCGCCGTGCATCCTTCATCGGGCAGGCACCGTTCGTAACAGTCTCGCCTTGCGCGAATGCTTTGACAAGCGCCGGCGATCAGTTTGTTTCGAGCGCCGCCGCGGCCTCATCGCGTACCGCCGCGTCGCAGTCGGCAAGCGCACGCGCGAGTGCGCGGCGCGCGGCGCGTCCTCCGATCTGTCCGAGCGCCCATGCGGCGTGCGAGCGGATCAATGGCTCCGGCTCGGTCTCCAGCGCGCGCACCAGCGGCGCCGCCGCGTCGGGATTTCGCGTGTTGCCAAGCGCGACCGCGACGTTGCGCAGCAGCCCGCGCCGCTTGGCGCGCTTCACCGCGCTCTTCGTAAAGCGGCGGCCGAACTCTTCGTCGTTGAGCGCCAACAGCTCGGGCAAACGCGGGACGAGATCGGTCGAGCCATCGTCAGCCGCCAAATCGTTCCATGGACAAACGTCGTTGCAAATGTCGCAGCCGAAGATCCAGTTGCCGAGCTTCGATCGCAACTCGCGCGCAATCGCGCCGCGATTTTCTATCGTCTGATACGAGATGCACAGACCCGAGCGCATCACGTAGCCGTCGGCGAGCGCCCCGGTAGGACACAAATCGAGGCATCGCCGGCATGTCCCGCAATGTTCGCGGTAAGGCTCCGTCGTCGCCTCGAATTCCACGTCGGTGAAAATCTCGGCAAGAAAAAAATACGAACCATGGCCGCGATTCAGGATCATCGTGTTCTTGCCGAACCATCCCAGCCGCGCATTCGCCGCCCATTCGCGCTCGAAGACCGGACCGGTGTCCACGTATGCGCGCGTGACCGAGCCGGGACGAAGTTGCGAAATCACTTTGGCGACCGCGAGCGCTCGCCGACCCACAACCTCGTGATAGTCGCGGCCAAGCGCGTATGCCGCGATTCTGCCGCGCAGCTCGCCGCGCCAGTCGACGTCGGGAATCGCGCGCGCCGCATAAGGATAGCCGAGGCTCACGACGGACTTGTAGCGCGCATCAAGGCGGCGAGGATCGAACCTGCGCTCGGGCTCTCGCGCCAGGTAAGCCATCGTCGCGTGACCGCCGTCGTCGAGCCATTGGCGATAAAAGCTCGCGCGCTCCTTGAGTTGACGTAGCCGCGCAAATCCAACCAAAACGAATCCCAGTTCGTTGGCTGCGCGCGTTATCGTTTCACGCGAAACATCCATGGCGATGTCAAAACGCTAGCATTTGGCTGGGCTTTTCGCGCTGGTAATGGTGGATGCATTTACTCGACTATTGCGCTGCGCTACGATTAGTTTGTTGGTAAGGCGCATCATCGACGGGTAAGCGCTCCTTGCCGGAGGTTTCTAGCAGAAATGGCAGAAATGGCAGAAGGACTTCATATCGAGCATCACGCGCATGAGCAGACTCAACAGGCGCCGGGCGAGCACGTCGATGCCGCGTCGCTGCCCGACGTGAAGCTCACGCCCACCGCGATCGAGAGGGTCCGCAAGATGCACGCGAAGGAAGCTCTTGGCGCGGGTCACGGACTGCGAATCGGCGTGGTCGGTGGCGGATGCTCCGGGTTTCAGTATTCGTTGAACTTCGACACGCAGAAAGAAGGCGACCGGGTGACCGATTTCGGCGGCGTGCTGGTGTACGTGGACGAGATTTCGCTGCCGTACATCGCGGGCACGACGCTCGATTACGTCGAAGGACTGCATGGCGCGGGATTCCGCTTTGACAATCCGCGCGCGAGCCGCACTTGCGGATGCGGGTCGTCCTTCAGCGCGTAAGATTAACGACTGGTTGATTTGCAAGGCCGCTCCGATTGGGGCGGCCTTTTTCTTTTCCGGAAAGGGCGTGTTAGACGGATCGACGATGCTGGCTGGATTGCTCTACTGGCTGTCTCCGGCGCGCCGGCGCTTCATGCGGCGGCTGGCGAAGCCGGGACTCCACGCGATGCGCGCACGATTGGCCCAAGCGGGATCGCCGCGCGCGATTCAGTTCATCTCGACGATTCTCGACGCCAACGCCGACTTTCTTGCCTACGCGCTTTCGTCGAAAGGGCCGCTTAAGATGTATTGCGATCGCGCAACGCCCGAGAGGGTGTCGGCCTGTATCGCCACGATGCTGATCTACTCGGTAAATCTGTTTGCGCGCGACGAGATGACGAACAACAAGAGCGAGATGATCGCGCTGCTCGCGCATCTTGCGGGCCTCAAGCCGACCCAGGTGATGCTCCGGCGCGACGCGATCCGCAAGGCCCCGCGCTCCGAGGAGTGGATGGTGCTGACGTGGCTCGCGAAAGACCTTGGCGCCGAGGCGCCCAAGTACGACGCCGAGCTTGAGCGCATCTTCGGATACAATTATCTGTCGTACATCGCTCAGTACCGGCCGAAGCTGGAGCGCGAGATGGCTGCGGCGGACACGGCCTGAGCTTCGTTCGGATGGAGAAAGCTGTGCAGGATCGCAAGATGAAAGATCTCGAGGGGCGCGGAATCATCGTCACCGGCGCGACGCGCGGAATTGGCCGGGCGATCGCTCTTGAAGTCGCACGGCGCGGCGCCAACGTATCGTTCAACTACTTCAAGAGCGATCAGAATGCGGCCGAGCTCAAGTCCGAAATCGAGAAACTCGGCGTGAAGGCGCTCGCGTACAAGGTCGATGTCGGCGATCTGAAGAACGTGCGCGAGATGGTCAACGCGACCAAAAAGGAATTCGGACAAATCGACGGGCTGGTCAACAATGCGGGCATGACGCGCGACAAAGTATTCGTGATGATGTCGGAAGAGGATTGGAGCGAGGTCATCCGCGTCAATTTGACCGGCGCGTTTAATTTCGCGCGCGCGGCGGCGTTCATGATGATGAAAGCGAAGCGCGGATCAATCCTGAATATCACGTCGGTCAGCGGGATTGTCGGAATCCCGGGTCAGGCGAACTATTCGGCGGCGAAGGCCGGACTGATTGGGCTTACAAAATCGGTCGCCAAAGAAGTGGGGCGGCTGGGCGTGCGCGTCAATGCGCTCGCGCTGGGATTTATCGAGACCGACATGACGGCTGCCATGCCCGAGGCGAACCGCGCGCAGGCGCTCGCGATGATTCCGCTCGGCCGCTTCGGCAAGGTCGAAGACGTGGCGCCGATGGCGGCATTTCTGCTGTCGGATGCGGCGTCATATATCACCGGCGCGGTGATCCAGGTGGACGGCGGCCTCGCAATGTAATCGCAAAACCCGCCGTGGGTTTCACACTTCCTTCGGCAGGCAGGGGTGACCCCTGCACCTAGGGAACCTCTGCACAGGTGGTTGAGCGCAGATCGTTTGGAAAGTGAGTCATGAAAAGTATCGCTGGAGGTGAGAACTCTGTAACGGTTGTTGCGCGGGAAGCGGCCGCGCGGGATTACTCG
>NZ_JBEKBF010000020.1:0-74409 GCF_050015535.1 Binatus soli (SeqCode)
GCCTTGGGCATGGAACGACTCCTTGGAAATTGCGCGCTTGGATAATCCGGCGCCGGGGCCAAATATAACTTATTGTCCGGCGCTTTCCGAATTCCCGGACAGGGCATCTCCGCCAACGGTATTCCTTGACAAATGTAAATTGTCATTTTACAATCAGCACGTGATAACGGGCTTTCGCCACCGCGGCCTGAGGCGGCTCTACGAAAAGGACGACCCCGCCAGAGTTCCGGCCCATGACTTAAGCCGCATCCGCCTCATCCTCGCCGCGCTTGATGCAGCGCAGAGCGCAAAGGACTTGGACATCCATACGTTCCATCTCCACGCGCTCAAGGGCGACCTGAAAGGCTTCTGGGCCATTACCGTGCGGGCCAACTGGCGGATTATTTTTCGCTTTGAAAGAGGCAGCGTTTGCGAGGTCGATCTCGCGGACTATCACTGAAAGACAGGAGTGCCAGACCATGCCAATGAAGAATCCGCCCCATCCCGGAGAGCTGATACGGGAAAATCTCAAGGACCTCGGCCTATCGGTGGCCGATGCCGCCGCGGGACTCGGGGTAACGCGCCAGCAGCTCTACAACGTCATCAACGGCAAGAGCGGTGTAACGCCGGAAATGGCGCTGCGCCTTGAAAAGGCTTTCGGCGGTTCCGCCGATATCTGGCTTCGGATGCAGGTTAACTATGACCTTGCCCGGGTCCGCCGGCACGCTGCGGAAATCACCGTCGAACGCCTGAGCCCGAGGCTTGGCGTAAATCGCTCGTCTATTCAGAACAGCCTGCCGGGTTCCGGTTCCCAAGAATCCCGCCGCGGAGATCTCGTTCCTCCCACCGGCAGCGGAGCTAAAGCAAGGCGGCCGGGTTGAGGCGCCGGTAGATCGCGCGGTTGCGCTTATAGAACTCGAGGAACTCGCGAAACTGGCGATCGTACAGGCGCCGGTTGATCTCGATCGGCCGATACTCGGCGGTGATCTTCACCCGTGCGGAGATTTCCTCAACTGCGATCTCGCCCAGCGCGGCAAACGCCGCCATCGCGGCGCCCACCGCGTTGGCATTGCGCGGATTGGCGACCTGCCGCACCGTGCATCCGAGCACGTCGGCCTGGATCTGGCACCACAGATCGGAGCTCGCGCCACCGCCGATGAAATTGAGCTGCTCGAACGGCCGCCCGATGAACTTCTCGACGTTACCCTTGAGCCATCGCAGGTTGTACGCGACCCCTTCCATCACTGCGCGCACGTAATGGCCGCGGCCGGTGCGCGCGTTCTGATTGAAGAAGGCGCTGCGCGTCGATGAATCCTCGTGCGGCGCGAGCACGCCGTTGATCCATGGCGTGAAGATCAATCCGTCGCTCCCCGGCGCAACCTCCGCGGCGAGCCGGTTCATGTCGCCGTAAACGTCGATGGGAGAATTCGCGCCGCCGGTGGGATACAGGATGTCTTTCAGGAACTCGAGACTGCGTCCCGCGGCGCCCTGTTCCGCGCTGACCATGTAGCGGCCCGGCAGCGCGGCCGGCATCGCGCTCAGCATGTGCAGCGGGTCGGTCTTCTTCGCCGGCACGTGGCAGCTCATCCACGCCGAGGTGCCGATATAGAAGTAGCCCTCGTAGTCGCGCACTGCGCCGGCGCCCAGGGTCGCCGCATGGCCGTCGCAGGAGCCCATCACGACGCGAGTGGATGGCGCCAGGCCCAGCTGCGCGGCGACTTCGGGCTTGATCGTGCCGAGCACGGCGTTAACCGGCCGCAAGTCCGGCAACTTGGCGCGATCGACGCCCGCCATCGCAAGCAACTCAGGCACGTAGTCAATCCTGTTGGGGTTGCGAATATCGGTCAGCCAGTAAGTGAACATTGTCGCGTACGAAGCCGCGGCTTGCCCGGTGAGCCGCAGGTTGAGGTAATCCATCGGCTCGAGAAACTTGAAAGTCCGCGCATATATCTCGGGGCGCTCATGCTTGATGAAGAGGATATGCCCCAGGCCATCGACGCCCGATTGAACCGGCGCGCCGCCCGTGAAGCGCAGCCATTTGAGCAGCTTGAACAAGCCGTAGCCCTGCACTCGCGGCCATCCGCTGGCGACTGCGCGATTGTATTTCGCGCCACGGGTGTCCATCCATGAGATCGCATTCCCGATTGCGGCGCCGTCCTCGTCAACGGCCACCGTGACGGCCCACAGCGTGGTGCATGCGACGGCGATGATTTGCGCCGCGGGCACGCGCGAGGCCGCGATCGCTTCCTTCGCCGCGTCGCACACCGAGCGCCACCATTCCTCGGGATCCTGCTCGACCGCGCCTCCCTCCATCATCATGGTGTTCGTATGGCGCAATGCCGACGCGACGACTTCGCCCGCGCTCGAGACGACGGCGGCCTTTGTGCTGCCGGAGCCCATGTCGATGGCGAGCACGTATTTCAGCGTAGTGGAGGAGGGCATCTGTGTGAGTTCCGCTCGCGATTGATTTACCCGATGCTCGCGCGAGTTTGATGCGCCGCGCGAGTTCCTCAGAATGACCGCATCACGGAAAATAATCCAGCAGCCTGGAACTCTTCGAGGAGAACGCAAGGGTATCGGAGGCTCACCCTTCGCCCGCGAATTTGCCGGGAGGATCGCCCCTGCGCTTGCGCCGCGATGCGACGCCGGTGTAATCGAAGCGTCGGGCTCGGAGAATTCCTGGATGTCCAAAACTGACTCCATTGTCACATCGGGCGTCGATGCGGCTCGGGCGCGGCGTCCCGCGATCATCGATCGTTTCGCGCGCGGTGCGGTTCTAAGCCGTCTGGCGGGAATCAAAAAAGGCCGCATCGTGATCGAAGACGGCGACGAGCGCATCCCATTCGGCCAGGATGTCTCGGACGCCGATCTGCGCGCCACCATCCGCGTCAAGGACCGCCGCTTCTATTCCGACATCGCGCTCGCAGGCAGCATCGGCGCCGGCGAAGCGTACATGGCCGGCTCGTGGACGACGGACAATCTGACCGCGCTCGCGCAAATCATGCTTCGCAACCGCGAAGTGATGGAGGGCATGGATGGCGGCCTGGCGCGGCTGGCCAATCCGGTCCGCCGCTTCATCCACTACCTCAACCGCAACACCAAAACCGGCAGCCAGCGCAACATCGCGGCCCATTACGACCTCGGCAACGATTTTTTCGAGCTGATTCTGGATCGCACTCTCATGTACTCGTGCGCGATCTTCGAGCGCGCCGACGCCACGCTGGAGGAAGCGGCGACGGCCAAGGTCGATCGCATCTGCCGCAAGCTCGATCTTCGCGCCCGCGATCACCTCGTCGAGATCGGCACGGGATGGGGCGGGTTTGCGATTCACGCGGCCAAAAACTACGGATGCCGCGTCACGACCATCACGATTTCGCGCGCGCAGCACGACTACGCCGTCAAAAAAATCGCCGCCGAGGGCCTGGCGGATCGCATCACCGTGCTGTTCAAGGATTACCGCGACCTCACCGGCCAGTTCGACAAGGCCGTCTCGATCGAGATGATCGAAGCGGTCGGGCATCAGTTCCTCGATTCGTATTTCCGCAAATGCGGCGAGCTGTTGAAGCCCGACGGCATGATGCTGTTGCAGGCGATTACGATCACCGACCGCGAGTATGAGGGCGCGCTCAAGCGCGTCGATTTCATCAGGAAGTACATCTTCCCGGGCAGCTTCATTCCGTCGGTCACGGCGATGTGCGATTCGATCACGCGCTCGAGCGATCTCCGGCTGTTCCATCTCGAAGATCTCACGCCCAATTACGCCGAGACCTTGAAGAGCTGGCGAATCCGGCTGTTCGACAATATCGAACGCGTGCGCGCGCTGGGTTATCCGGAAGAATTCATCCGGATGTGGGAGTTCTACCTGTGCTACTGCGAGGGCGGCTTCCGCGAGCGCTATATCGGCGACGTGCAGATGATCCTGACCAAGCCCGATTGCCGCATTGCCCCAATTCTGCCGCGGCTGTAACCGCGCGCCCGTCAATTCACCTTATTGAATGTGAAACCCACCGTGGGTTTCACACTTCCTTGGGCAGGGGTGACCCCTGCACCCAGTGTTAAGTGATAAGAGAATCGGTACCGCCGCGGGATGCGGGCTTCGCCCTGTTAGAAGGGTTAAGGGGAAGGGAGGGTTTTCTTTGTGTCATTCTAGAGCGAAAGCTGCTGGAGCGAAGAATCCCGGTTCCGGGGTCCCTCGGCTTCGCTCAGGATGACGGATTAAGACGGGATCGGCCTAAGCTCAACTACTTGCAAGCGAGTTTCCGCGACTTCAGTAGGTCGTACATGTGGTGCTGCTACCTGCACTGGAACAGCGAGTTGTCACAGTATTGGCCCGTGCGTCCGCAGCGGCAGCGGCCCCTACCAGTACCACAAGTGCCCCCACTAGAAGTGCGCCAACTACTACTTTGCCGACGGTTCGAGCGGTATCCCCCTTATGCTCGTATTTTTGAGCTTGCTGAAGGTCGGGGAAAAAGTGGGCGTCGCCGGACCGTGCATCTTCTTGGCCCGCCAAAAACTGCGCGCTGCCGGCATTCGTGACAAGATAACCTAGTGTGGAAGTCCCTTCGCTGTCGCGCACCATCGTGAGTTTGGGGTCGTCCGTTTGAAGCAATTGATAAGTGCCGTCGGATAAGACCTTACTACCGCTGATCTGTAGCTGCACATTTTTGCAATTCTGGCCCAAGCAGATTGCGTCGATCTTACCACCATTCGCTTTACGAACGATTACCTCATGTGGAGTGACGTGATCGGGATAAACGTCTATCACGTCGCCGCTTGGGTAAACGATTTCATCGTGTTCCGATTCAGCCCCACTCATTTCTACGTGGACAGTCGCTGGTTTCGCGACCTCCGCACACGAGCTGACCAAGAAGCAAAGAGACAGTGCCACCACTAGGAATCTCATTTTGCCCCCAAAGGTAGGCGATGATGACAGGTTGATAGCGGACGGTCTATAGCGCACGGCCCGACCGCGCCTTCTCGCGCGCCATCTCCCCCTAATCGCGCCGCAACCCGGTCGTCGAAGGGCAGATTGCTGGTGCCTACCTAGGACCTAGGTGCCGCCCGAAGGGTAACGACGTCTGGATCAAGCTCCCAAGCGGCACCAGACACAAAATCCACTATCGGTCCTATTACCGGGAACCCCCAGACCGTTATCCACGAGAACTCGGAGTAAATCGCTGCCGTAGCGACCTCGCCGCAAACAGCGCCAGCGCAAGGACCATGCCATGAGGCTACTACCTGATAATCCCGGTTGCGCCGAAGGCTGACCTCACCTGGGTTGTTCACCTGCTGTCCGCTTATTGTTACGGTCGCGCCCGGTGGCTCCGTTGCCACCGACACGGTTTGCCGCGTGCCATGGACCATGAGAGCGCAACCCCCAAGCCAGAAGGCCGCCGTGACCGCCGCCAATCGCCCGATCCAATTCCTCTTCATCGTGTAGTTTTCCCCTCCGCACGCTTTTGTAGTGCATGAATTGTCGCACCGTATCAGCAAGGCACGTGCCGAGCAATACGCCTTCCTTCTATTAATGTAAAGGCCAAATCAGTTTCCAGCAGGAAACAAAACTGTTTCGCGGACGCCACAAGGTGTTGTGTTGAAGGTACGATGTCGAATGGACGCGGCCCCAACGCTGGGGCACGCGCGCCTTCAGCCGGCTTCGCTCGGGATGACGGAGAGGAAGGATCATGCGGCGCATCGGACATTCGCGCCGCAGATGTCCCTCACCCTAGCCCTCTCCCGACACAGGGAGAGGGAATTAGGAGAGAGGCAAAGGAAAAAGATCCGGGGTCCCTCGACTTCGCTCAGGATGACGGATTAGGACGGGATGATGGAGGCCACTGGAAATGCTCGCGCTTCTCCCGCCAGCATCGACACGTGCCTCTTCCCTGTTCTCCAAAACCCGCTATTGTGATGATCGAATCGAAGAACTGTTGATTTAAGGGATGGTAGACCAGTTGACCATTCAGCTACTTGACCATGCCGATGCTGTACGCCGCGACGTTGCTCCACGTCTCGCCCTGAAACGGAAATCCGCTCTGGGCCAGTTCATGACGCCCGCACCCGTGGCCCGGTTTATGGCGTCGCTGTTTCCGCCGACGACCCTGCGGACCTGCAGTCTGCTCGACGCCGGAGCCGGTGTCGGTGCTCTTTCGTGTGCCTTCCTCGACCGGTTGACCTCGGCGGAAAAACTGAATTTTCAGAACGTGGAGGTCGAGGCTTACGAGATCGACAACAACTTGCGCGCGCACCTCGAAACCACGCTGGCAAGCTACGCCGGGAGATTGCCTGTTACCTACAAGATTTCATCCGGTGATTTCATTTGGGAGGCTTCGTGCAAATGGTTCCAAGGTTCAAGGCCCTTTTCCCACGCGATCCTGAATCCGCCTTACAAAAAGATTAACAGCGCGTCGGAACACCGCCTCATTCTCCGGCGCGTGCGCATCGAAACGGTCAATCTCTACTCGGCATTTGTCGCGTTATCGCTCGCGTTGATGCAGTCGGGCGGCCAGCTCGTGGCGATCCTCCCGCGCAGTTTTTGCAACGGGCCTTATTATCGGCCCTTCCGCCAATTTCTGTTGAACCATGCCGCGCTCCGGCATATGCACCTGTTCGCGTCCAGAACCAAGGCTTTTAAGGATGACGCCGTCTTGCAGGAGAACGTCATCATCCGGCTTGAGCGCGATGGCAGGCAGGGCGATGTGACCGTTTCCCATTCGACAGATTCCAGCTTCGCCGACCTCTCGACGCATGAGCAGCCGTTTGACCGGATCGTTTTTCCCGACGACCCGGAATATTTCATTCATGTGCCGACTTCGCTTGGGCGTAACGCGATCGAGCAAGCGCCGGGCGTTCGCTTTTCCCTGGGTGAAATCGGCATCGGCGTATCGACCGGCCCCGTTGTTGATTTCAGGCTAGAGCAGCACATCCAGCAGAAGCCGAGCAGGGGAACCGTTCCCCTGCTCTATCCGGGCCATTTCGTCGACCACGCCACGCAATGGCCCAGAGACGGCATGAAGCGCGGCAACGCGATCAAGCTCAACGCCGACACGAAAAAATGGCTCTACCCGAACGGATTTTATACCGTGGCACGGCGTTTTTCCGCGAAAGAAGAGCGCCGCCGCATCGTCGCCAGCGTCGTCACACCGGCTGCGTTCCCGGAAGCGCCCATGCTTGGGTTTGAAAATCACCTCAACGTCTTTCATGAGGACAAGCGCGGCTTGCCGGAAAATCTCGCGCATGGACTGGCCGCATTTCTCAACACGACAGCGGTTGATGACCATTTCCGCGGCTTCAACGGACACACCCAGGTCAATGCGACCGACCTTCGGATGATGAAGTACCCGAGCCGACAGGCGCTTATGGCCTTTGGAAAGTGGGCGCGCGCGCAAAGCGGGCTAACGCAGGCGATGCTTGACGATCAACTGAAAAAGCTCGCCGAATGACCCGCCGGCACATCGATAACGCCCGCAAGATTCTGATCTCTCTCGGCCTGCCGCGCGCGCAGCAGAACGAGCGTTCAGCCCTTTGCCTTCTGGCGCTCCTCGACCTCCGCCCCGGCCGCAAATGGGCTGAGGCGCAAAACCCACTCATCGGCATCACTCCGATCATGGATTGGATTCGGGACCACTACAAGAAAACCTATGCGCCGAACACCCGTGAAACCTTGCGCCGCCAGACGATGCACCAGTTTGTCGATGCGGCCATAGTTCTTTACAATCCCGATAAACGCGACCGGCCCGTCAACAGCCCGGCCGCCGTGTACCAGATCGAGCCGTCCGCCCTGGCCTTGCTCCGCAGCTTCACCACGAAGGCATGGCAGAACAAGCTGACGGCCTACCTTGCGGACCGGCAGACACTCGCCGCGAGGTACGCCCGAGAGCGCAAGCAAAACCTTATTCCCGTGAAAATCGCCCCCGGCGCGGAAATCAACCTCAGCCCCGGCGAGCATAGCGAACTGATCCGGGCCATTATTGAACACTTCGGTGCGCGTTTCGTCCCCGGAGGCGTGCTGATTTATGCGGGCGATACAGGCGCGAAGTGGGGCTATTTCGACGCCGCGTTGCTGTCCAAACTCGGCGTCAGCGTCGATGCCCACGGCAAGATGCCGGACGTAGTTCTGTATTACCCGGAGAGAAATTGGCTCTTGCTCGTGGAGTCCGTCACCAGTCACGGCCCGGTGGGCGCAAAGCGCCACGCGGAGCTCGCGAGGCTTTTCTCAGACTCTAAGGCTGGCTTGGTCTACGTCACGGCCTTTCCGTCGCGAGCAGTAATGAGCCGTTATATCGGAGACATTGCCTGGGAGACGGAGGTGTGGTGCGCCGATGCGCCCTCACATTTGATTCATTTCAACGGTGAACGGTTCCTCGGCCCCTACGAGGTCGGAGACTGACAACATGCTGAGGGGACTATAAAGTCGAATAAGAAACCCTGTCCACCGCAATGATTGCGACGATTCTGTGCCCGTCACTTCCTCAGCCGCATGCCGATACAGGGCAGAGGCAGGTAACAAGTCGCGCGGAACGCGGCATCCTAACTCGGGCGAGGCTCGGGGCGCAGAATCCTGAATCGCGCGCCGGCAGGGGTGCCCCCTGCCCGTGCCAACGGGGCGCTTGACAACAGCAATAACCAGATGATAATTATTATCACCTAGGTGATGGAACTACAGTTGGTAAACGAACGGCGGCGCGGCCCCTACGCCGCCAAGCGCCTGTCCGAGTTCGCCGCGCGATGCCGCCGCGGGGGGCTGGCGGTCACGCCGCAGCGCCTGGCGATCATCAAGGCGCTGCTCGGCTCGGGCGAGCATCCGCGCGCCGACGCGATCTTCGCCGCGGTCCGTATCCAGCATCCCCATATTTCGCTCGCCACCGTGCATCGTACGCTGGAAACGCTGTGCGACATCGGTGAAGCGCGCAAGGTCACGACGCTGCACGACAGCGCGCGCTACGACGGAAATATGATCCCGCATCATCATGTGGTATGCGTCAAATGCCGGCGCATCCGCGATATCGAGATTCCCCGCCTCGACCGCATCCTCGCCGGGCAATCGGAACTGGGCGAGTTCACGGTGCTCGGCTCGTCGCTGGAGATCCAGGCGCTATGCGAGGATTGCGCGGCCAAACGCGCGAATCGGACAAGGAAGCCGCGCCGCTGATTTTTCAAACCATCTCAATAAAGTGAAAAAACGAACGGAAGTTCGAATCAGGAGAGAAGAAAATGGCAAATCTCAAAGGAACCAAAACCCACCAGAATCTCAAAGATGCGTTCGCAGGCGAGAGCCAGGCTAATCGCCGGTATCTCTATTTCGCCAAGATCGCTGACGTAGAAGGCCAGCCGGAAATCGCGGGTCTGTTTCGCGATACGGCCGAAGGCGAGACCGGGCACGCCCATGGTCATCTCGACTACCTGAAGTCGGTTGGCGATCCGGCGACCGACATGCCGATCGGCGATTCGATGCTGAACCTCAAGTCCGCGGTTCATGGCGAGACCCATGAGTACACCAACATGTACCCGGGGATGGCGAAGACGGCGCGCGACGAGGGCTTCGCGGAAATTGCCGATTGGTTCGAAACTCTCGCCAAGGCCGAGAGGTCTCACGCAGGACGCTTCGCCAAGGCGCAGGGCACGCTCTAACAGGGATAGCGCGAAGACAGCCGGCAGGCGGGCTCTGAGAGCCCGCCTGCCGTTTCAACGGCGGCAGCAGGGCTGAGCCCTGCACTCAGTGTTAAGGCCGCGCTCCGTTGTCGCGTGCAGCCGCGCACGCGGGCGCGGCCGCATAGAGTAAAGTTCGCAGCCAGGATTTTTCCCGATGAGCAACCGAATCGAGGCCAGGCCGAGCGACGGCCTTTCCTACAATTCCACAGAAGCGAAGTACTGGGACCGCGCCGGACTCGACAAGGAAGTCGAGCGCGTGTTCGACATCTGTCACGGCTGCCGTCTGTGTTTCAATCTTTGCCCGTCGTTCCCGGCGCTGTTCGACGCGACCGATCGCAACGACGGCGACGTGAGAGGGCTCACGGCGGCCGAGAAAGAGCGCGTGATCGAGCTCTGCTACGGATGCAAACTGTGCGAGATAAAATGTCCCTACACGCCGCGCGACGGTCATGAGTTCCAGCTGGATTTCCCGCGCCTCATCCTGCGAGCCAAGGCGGTGAGCGCGAAGGAAGACGGAGTGAAGCTGCGCGAGCGGCTGCTGGCCCATCCCGATCAGCTCGGCAAGGCGGGCGCGATGGCGCCGGCGCTGGCAAACTGGGGATGCCATCGGAAGTTCCAACGCGTGATGATGGAGAAATTGCTGGGGATTCATCGCGGCAAGCTGCTTCCCGACTTCGCCGCCGAGACCTTCGACAAGTGGCTCAGGCGGACCGCTTTGCCTGCAATGCCGGCCGAGCCGAGCGCGAAGGTCGCGATTTTTCCGACCTGTTTTGTCAATTACTACAACCCCGGGCCGGGCAAGGCTGCGGTCGAGGTGTTTGCGAAAAACGGATGCGCGGTGAAATGCCCGAAGCAGAACTGCTGCGGGATGCCCGCGCTCGACGGCGGCGACGTCGAGTTCGCGCGCAAGGAAGCGCGGGCGAATATCGATTCGATGCTGCCGCTGGTGCGCGAGGGCTACAAAATCGCCGCGATCAATCCGACCTGCTCGCTGATGATGCGGATGGAGTATCCGAACCTGATCCCCGGCGACGAGGTCAGGGAGTTCGCGGCGGCGGTGGTCGATTCGCACGAGCTGCTCTACGAACTTCACCGCGCCGGCAAGTTCAACAAAGAGTTTCTGTCCACGCCCGGCACCGTCGCGTATCACGTGCCGTGCCATCTCAAGGCGCAGGGTATCGGGCTGCGCTCGCGCGACCTGATGCGCCAGATTCCGGGCGTCGAAGTAGTGACGGTCGATGCATGCACGGCGCACGACGGAACGTGGGCGATGAAAAAGGAGTTCTTCGCGCTCTCGATGAAGTGGGGCGAGAAGGCCTTCGCCGGGATGCGCGAAGCCGGCGCGCGCGTGATGGCGACCGACTGTCCGCTGGCGGCCGTGCAAATCGAGCAGGCGACGGGAGTGCGTCCGATTCATCCGCTCGAAGTGATAGCGCGCGCGTATAATCGCGGCGGGTTTCCAGAGGCCGTGGCTTCGGCGTCGCAGCCGCCCAAAGGAGAATGACGATTGAAGACGATCGCTTTCGACGAAATACTTCCGCTGGCCGATTACGAACGGGTGCGCGAGCGGCTGCGGCCCTTGTTTATTCATGAGAAGGAACGGCGCCGGCTCCACGTCGGGTCTCATCTCACGTTCATTTTCGAGAACGCGCAGACTGCGTGGTACCAGATCGAGGAGATGATCAGGGCCGAGAAAATGACGCAGCGCGAAGCGATCCAGCACGAAATCGACACTTACAACGAGTTGCTTCCAGCCGCGGGCGAAATTGCCGCGACGCTGTTGATCGAGTACGCCGAGCCGCGCGAACGCGACGCGGCATTGGCCAGGCTGGCCGGCCTGGAACGCCATCTGTGGCTGAAGGCGGGGACGCACAGGTTCCCGGCGAGATTCGACGATCGCCAGATGTCAGACGAGAGAATCAGCGCGGTCCAATTTGTCAGGTTCAAGCTGGAGGGCGTGGACGCGGCCCAGTTCCTCGAACTGGCAGGCAAGGGCGAGATAGCGGTAGAGGCGGATCACCCGAGCCTGGCGGCTCGCGGCGCGATCGGCGGACTGGTGGCGGCGTCGCTGGCGGAGGATCTGCGCTAGGGCAGGGGTGACAGCATAGTGCACAGACACGAACGCCGAATCCGGGATTCCGGATTCGGCGTTCGCTGTTTCGTGGTTTCGCTTCGTTCGCCTAGCGTGTGGCCCCGATTACTAGAACTGCGGCAGGGCAACGCCAACCGGGGAGTTCATTTTAGAGGCCGGACCTGAAATGATCAGCGTCGGGGGAAGGTCCACCGTGCCAGTAATCCCAGCGACACCGGTAAACATCTCCAGCGAATTTGCACCGCTGTTTACGACGTACAGAGTATCGCCGTTCGCGCTGAGCGCAATGCCCGCCGGACGGTTGAGCTTCGTGTGTGGGCCTTTAATCTCGCCAAGCAGTTTGCCGTCGTACCAGAAGGTAGAGCCATTGAAACTCGAGGAGGGAATTGAAAAGATTTTGACGCTGGGAGGCACAGCCGGAATGGCATGCACACCCTTACTGCGAGGCGTGTAAGGCGCGCCCGCGTCTGTCACGTACATCACATCATCGAAGAAGCTTATACCATCTGAGTAGACTGTAACAGACACCGGGGTAATCAAATCGCCCACTGTTGGCGAGGGTATAGGCTCACCCGGCAAACCTATGACGGCCCACGGATATGCATCGCCAATTTCGGTCGGGTAATAGACGGTTACGAACGCGGTCGTTGGCGCCTCAGCGGTGTTCACAACGAATAGGTAGCCAAGTTCGTCAAACGTGAGGGCGCTGGGACCCAGCATGAAAGTGCTGCATCCGCCGATGGTGGCGTTCTGCGGGTAGCTAGGACCGAAACAATAATAATTGTTGTTATCTGCGGTTTCCGAACATAACTGGTCTTCATCGAAAGTGTATCCGGCCAGTTTATGCCTGATTATCTGAAATCGGTTGGCCTCGGTCACCGGATTGTTCTGGAAAGGTACAGCCTGGTCGTTGTAGCCGGATTGCAGCGTCAACCTGTCAAACTCGGTGACCGTGCCCACGGTGAAGCCTGAGCAGGTTCCGGTTCCCTTTCCCGTGCAGCAATAGTACGGCGCACCTACGCCGGTGCAGCTCGGGTTGTAGCCTGGGTCTGGGCAGTTTCCGGTTCCGCAAGTTGGTCCCGTTTTTTCGCCCGTGCAGCAAGCGTCCGGCGTACCTACGCCGGTGCAGCTCGGGGCCGTTGTTCCCGTGCAGCAAGAGTACGGCTCACCTACGCCGGTGCAGCTCTCGTCGAGGGCGGCTCCGAAAGCATAGCAGGCCGGGCTGTCAGCGGTGCTCAAGGGCTCGCCAAGCGGACCAGTTACGAACGAAAGGGTATTCGCAATCGCCACGATATCGGTCCCTGGCCAAACCCCGTCGTTGGGGTTTTCAAATGCCACGCCCTGGGGGGTGTTGACGCCCGTAGCGGGAGGGAGATAAGTGAGTGTCGTCGGGGTTGCGCCGCGACTGAACGCCGCATCCCGTGTGCCAATTACGTTTTCCGGCGCCGAGTTACCATTCGCGCCCTGAGAGAAGATCTCGGCGAAACCAGTGCCTGCAAAGGGGGCAGGGGGGACAGCGGCGTTAGCTGGCAGGTCAAGCGCGCTCCGGATGTACTCATTGCAGGCTTCCGGATAGGATGCCGCGGCTGAAGGTTCACCGAAACAGGCTTGATCGGTAAGGTCGAGCGGTACCGCTACGGCGACGCGCTGGTCGAGCGAGCTCACTGCGTCTAAAGCCGCACCGGTGCTGGCGCCCAACAGGGTGTTCGCGCCTTTGACCTGCAGGACAGGGCTGGCATTGCGGCCCGCGCCTTCCAGACAAGGCACCGAAAGCCAATTATATTTGGGCTCGCCGCAGAATGCTTCGAGGCTGCCGTCGAACGCAAAGCCATAATTCGACACAACGACGGAGTCTATCAGACCCGGGTCTCCGCTGGAGGGTGGCTTCTTATTTGATTTCGCGTAGCTGGTGCCCGCTGTCCCCGCGAGGAGCGCGGCGATCACGAACACCGCGGCCACGAGCGAAAGCCGACGAGCGACCCCCATAAGCTTCAGCGCCCGTGCGTGCGCCAATGAGGCTCCATCCCTGCCCTGAGTCATCGCCTGCATCCTTCCATGCATCATTGTTTCTAACCCCCGCCGAGTCGAATCGGTGTCCCGTCTGCTGACCCAATCAGCCTAGAAAACCCACGCGGCCGTCGGTTCGTTCCTCTCCCCGCGAAGCCATCGGAAGCCCCGCCAAGGTCCGGAAATCGCCCCGGACGCGCTTTCGGTGGTCGTACCTACACCGATCGGATGACAAATTCAAGTGCGGCGTAATTCTTTGTTCATGGTCGCTTGACGGCCAACCCTGCGATCGACCGCGAATTGCATCCGATCGAAACGGAACTTTATTCAATTGCCCGGTGGGATCGCAAGTGCCGCCCGGGACAAGGGCGGCATTCCAGCGGCCTGCATCGCACCGCCAAAGCCGACTTTGCGGGCGCCTGCCCGCTCAGATGACGGCCGGCGGGAATCGCCAATATCACGGGGCTCTTAACGGGCTGTTGCAAACATGTGACCGGCGCGTGCACCCTTCTTGACAAGATAGGCGGGGGAATGATAGCTAAACCGCGTTCGTAGATTATTGCGCGCGAACGGGGAATGAGTGTCTGACGCTTGCCTGGTGGACAATCGGGCGAGGAGTCGTAACCACGAGGGCTCCAGCTTGGGGGTGACTATGCATAACGGGAATCAGGGATTCGGCGGAACGCGGTGGCGGAGTCTGTTGGTGGCCGCTGTGGCAACGGTCGGGACGCTATGGGCGTCGGCCGCAATGGCGACGATCACGCAGGGCGACTTTTCAGTCTTTGGATTTTTCGAAACCCGCGAGTCGGGTCAGTGGGGCGAAGGCAGCTCCAGCAAAGACCCCTCGCCGGCGACGTTCTACAGCCCGACTGTCACCTCGAAGTTCGTGTATCCCGGGCAGTCGTACGGGATGACGGGCGGCAGCTTCGATTTCAATCATTGGGATCTAGCCGAAGCGCGCCAACTTGCAGACGTGCGGCCCGATTACCACATGGTCAAGAACTACAAGTTCCTCGGCCGTTTCGACACGCTGTTGATCAAGGATGCGGACTTTTTCGCGTACTACCGGCCCTGGTACGACGCGTACGGTTCGATCAAATCCGATGGCCGGCAGGAGCCGAACACGGATGTGGTCCCGTACACATCGCGGACGCTGCAGGCTCAATACTTCAAGAACGATCTGCGCGAGTGGTATGCGCAGTTGAACTTTACCGACAACCTCTCCGCACGTATCGGCAAGCAGCAGGTGATCTGGACGGAAGCCGACGCGCTGTCAGGAACCGAAGTCACCAACCCGGTTAATGCGACATGGCACGGAGTTTCAAGCGCAGAGTCGCCGGAAGACACGCGCACAAACGTGCGGATGATCAAGCTGAACTACATCCTGCCAGACTTCTACAAGACGGCCAACAACGAGTTAGAAGCCTTCATCATCCCCGGCGACTTCGAGGGCGCCGCGATTGACGTCCAAGAAGACCCGCGCAATCCGTGGGTTGCTGCGAGCTCACTCGGCGGTGGCTGCCCGATCACGACCTGTGGCTTTGGCGGGCTGGATACGCCGTTTCCGGTGAACATCAACCAGAACGGGCAGAGCCTCAACGTCAGTGAGCTGCCCAACGGCGGTGGATATCACTTTCTACAGTCGATGGTTTGGGTACCCATCGGGCCTACCGTATATCCGCCTGGCAAGACCAAGGGCAGGACGTATGGTCAATTTTACGACTTTATCGCGCAGAGTATCGGCAGGACCCCGTCAAACTCCCTGGAAAACAGCGAATTCGGCGTGCGTTATTCGACCCTGCTGCCGATTGGCAACGGACTCCAGGCCAGCTTCATCTACTTGTACGAATTCCGCGATGCACGCGGTTCAGCTTGCACGAACTGCGGGCTGGGCATCACGGGCATACCGGGCACGGTTAAAGTTGGCCCGGGCGAGTTCATAGCCCCCACCCTTGTTCGCACGCCTCGTCCGGGTGTGGCCGTGGCCGGGACGCTTTTTGACGTTTCCGAGACCGACTATCGGCGCAACAATTTCTTCGGCGCGACGGGAACCTACTACGATAAAGACCTGACCGACATCGTGTACCGCTACGATGTGCTGTACCAGCCGGATCATGCGGTCGGCGTTCCGAGTTTCGTCAGCCCGACGGGATCGGCCTGGACCCAGTTTACACGCTGGATTATCGCGGGTGACCGTCCGACGTACATCCCCTGGTTGTCGAAGCAGCACACGTTCCTGACGGCTCAGTACACGCTGACGTGGCAGCCGGATCGTCCGACCGATGCGATGTTCGCCTCCCCCCAAGGCGGCAAGAACCGTGAGATTCAAAACGTAGCGTTCCTAGCGGCAACGAACTGGCTGATGAACGGCCAGTTGACGGCCCTCAACACGGTCGTGTGGGACATCGACGACAACGTCGGTTACCTCTCGACGACCAATGTTTACCGGTATTCACGAAACGTTCTGTTCGGGCTGAATTCCTATTGGTTCCTCGGACGCAGCGGCCGCTTCACGGATCCGGACCTGTTCAGCCGCTCGCAGCGTTTCAACGAACTCGAGTTCACCTTCACGTACGAAATCTAGAAGTCGATTGGACTGATCGGGCGGCTGTGGCGTATGCTACAGCCGCTTTCTTTTTTACCGGCAGGATGAGGACATTGCCGCGTCGAGCGGCCGGCGACGGCGTTTGTTTCGCCTCCATCTTCCACGCTGTCCGCGCATATCGCGATGAACGAGAACCCACAGACAGACTGGTACCTGGTTCGCACCAAGACCGGCAAGGAGCGCTGGGTCCGCGATCAACTCGCCAACGTGGTGCCGGAGGTGTTTCTGCCGATGCTCAAAGCGAAGGCGCCGCGATGGGGACGGATGGTGGTGTCGATAGCTCCGCTGTTTCCATGTTACGTGTTCGCCAGGTTCGATCTTCAGCGCCAGTACTTCGACGTAAAATATATGGCCGGAGTGCGCGCGATCGTGTCGGCGGGAATCGATCCGCTGGCGGTGCCCGCGGCGATAGTGTCGGAGATTCGCCGCCGCGGCGTGGACGACGTGATCGAAATACCCGATAAACCATTCGGCACGGGCGAGCGGGTGGTTGTGGTTGAGGGTCCCTTCCGTGGATTCGAGGCAATTTTTCAGCGTTATCTTTCCGGCGCGGAGCGAGTGGCGATTCTGCTCAGCGCCGTCGAATCGGGCGGGCTGCGCGTCGTGCTGTCAGCCTCGGCGGTCGCCAAAGATACCTGACAGACGGCGTCGCCGCGCGCACTCACAATTGTCCGCGCAACGCAGCAATTTGGGGACATAACGTAACAATCAGATCGCTGTCATCAATGCTACCGACTGGCGGCAGTAGCGGCATTGCGGCTGCCGCGCCCCGATGCAATAGTCGCCGAGACCGATCGCGGGAAAAGAGATGAATCGAGCACGAAAGCCGGTCCGGATTGTGCCCAAGGGATGGGGCCGCGAGGTATGGATCGCAAACGGCGATCTCTACTGCGGGAAAATTCTCGAAATCCGCAAGGGCAAGAAGTGCTCGTTGCACTACCACAAGCTCAAGACCGAATCGTTCTACCTGCGCAGCGGTAAGTTGATCGTGCGAATCAAGGAGTCGCCGGAAAGCGCCACGATCGAGGAGTTCGAATTGAGCGCGGGCGAATGCATGGACGTGCCGACCGGGCTGGTGCATCAGATGGAAGCGATCGAGGATGCCGAGCTGTTTGAATTTTCCACCCAGCACTTCGACAGCGATTCGCATCGGCTGGTGCGCGGGGACTGACTCCGGGACCGGCGCAAATCGATCGATGCGCCTGCCAAGGCGCGGCGAAATACGCCGCGCTTTTTTGGTTCGCGGCTGCGGGCTGTCTTTTGCGCTGCGGCGGAAGTGGTATATTATTCGGCACCGCCCGGCGCGGCGTCGCGATGGCAAAAGTAGCATTGATTACCGGCGTGACCGGACAGGATGGTTCCTACCTCGCCGAGTTTCTTCTGAAAAAGGGCAGCGAAGTGCACGGGATGGTGCGGCGCACTTCGAGTTTCGCCACGGGACGAATCGATCATCTGCGCAAGGGCTTCGGCCCCGGTTCCGAAGGTTTGCAACTGCACTACGGCGATCTCGGCGACGGCACCGGGCTTAGGCGAATCATCGAGCAGGTGCGTCCCGACGAGGTTTACAATCTCGCGGCGCAATCGCACGTGCGCATCTCATTCGATCAACCCGAATACACGGCCGACGTGGTCGGCCTGGGAGCGCTGCGGCTGCTCGAGGCGCTGCGCGATCACAACAAGCGCCGCGGGCGGGCGGCGCGGCTGTACCAGGCGGGCTCGTCGGAGATGTTCGGCAAGGTGACCGAGAGTCCGCAGTGCGAGACGACGCCGTTTCATCCGCGCAGTCCTTACGCGTGCGCCAAGCTGTATGCGCACTGGCAGACGATCAATTATCGCGAAGCGTACGGGCTGTTCGCGTGCAACGGAATCCTGTTCAACCACGAGTCACCGAGGCGCGGCGAGAATTTCGTGACGCGCAAGATCACGCGCAGCGCGACGCGAATCAAACTGGGCCTCCAGGAGAAGCTCGCACTGGGAAACCTGGACGCGCGCCGCGACTGGGGATTCGCCGGCGACTACGTCGAGGCTATGTGGCTGATGCTGCAGCAGGAGCAGCCCGACGACTACGTAATCGCCACCGGCGAGGCGCATCAGGTGCAGGAGTTTCTCGAAGTCGTGTTCGATCGCCTGAAATTGAAATGGCAGGATTACGTCGAGATCGATCAGCGATTTTTCCGTCCCGCGGAAGTCGATGTGTTGATCGGCGACGCCTCGAAGGCGAAGCGCCAACTCGGTTGGGCGCCCAAAGTGAAGTTCGAAAAGCTCGCCGAATTGATGGTCGAAGCGGATCTTGAACTTGCCGAACGCGAACTGCGCGGCAAGGCGCACTAGCAAATCCTGTTACCAACCAACTTGACCGACCAGGTACGGCTAGCCGGCGGCGCGCTTGACGGCGGCGGCTTCGAATTCGCGCTCGAGCCGCTCGATATTGGCCGCTGAGAGGCTGAAATATCCGGCTTCGGGATGATGGAAGACGACGGCGCTGACGGAGCTTTCGGGGTCCATCATGAAACCCTCGGTCAATTGCACGCCGATCGCATTCTTGTCGACCTCGAGCAGCCGGAACAGCGGCTTCTGATCTTCGAGACGCGGGCAAGCTGGATAACCGAACGAGAAGCGCTTGCCGCGATAATGCGCCTGCACGAGATCCTTGAGCGAGAGTCCCGGCGGGTCGCCGATTCCCCACATCTGGCGAATTTTCGCGTGCAGCAGCTCGGCAAACGCCTCGGCGCCCTCGAGCGCGAGCACCTGCAGGATATGCGAGCGCAGATAGTCGCCCTTGTTCTTCCAATTCTCCGCTAGTGCGCGCACGCCGGCACCGATGGTGGTGACAAACATGCACAAATAATCGGTGCGGCCGGAATCGCGCGCTGCGACGTAGTCGGCCAGGCACAAATGCGGCGCGTCGCTCTGGCGGCCAAAAGTGAACGACTCGAGCACCGTTTTGCCGTCCGGCGAAAAGATCATGACCGTGCGATCGCCGTCGGATTGCGCGGGGAAAAACTTGTAAACGGCGTTGGCAGAAATGTCCCCGCGCGCAAGAATCTGTTGCGCGACTTCCTCGACCCGATCGTGAAGTTCCCGCGCCTTCGAGTCGCCGGCCTCGAACGCCTCGACAAAGTTCTGAAACCCGAGATGCTTGGCGTAAAGACTCTTGGGATTGATGTACTCGAAAATCTCGCCGAGATCGTAATTGCGGATCGTATGAGTCTTCAGGTCGGGCGGTTTCGGAATCTCGACGTCGCGACGCACCGATGAAGTGCGAGGCGCCGCGTCCGCGCTCGCGTCGACGACCTTTGGCGCGGCCTCGAGCATCTTCCTGGACTGCTCGGCAAGCACGTGCTTCAGCGATTCGCGCCGTTCGAGGTCCATGATCTGATTCGCGAGGTCGAGCCCGTTCATCGCGTCGTTGGCGTAGGCGACCAGACCCTCATACTCGGGCGCGATTTTCATCCGCGTGAACCGGTTCGAGAGCGCGGCGCCGCCGACCAGGATCGGACAATCGATTCCCGCAGTCTTCAAGTCCTGCGCCGTCGCGACCATCATCTGCGCCGACTTCACGAGCAACCCGGACAGTCCGATCGCGTCGGGTCCGTGCTCGCGGAAGGCCTTGATCAGTTCCTCGGGCGGCACCTTGATTCCGAGATTGACGACCCGATAGCCGTTGTTGCTCAGAATGATCTCGACCAGGTTCTTGCCGATATCGTGGACGTCGCCCTTGACCGTCGCGAGAATAATCTTGCCCTTGGCCGCGCTTTCGGACTTCTGCATGTGCGGTTCGAGGTGCGCGACGGCTGCCTTCATCGCCTCGGCCGATTGCAAGACTTCGGCGACGATCATCTGGTTGGCGTTGAACAGCCGGCCAACCTCGTCCATGCCCTTCATCAACGGGCCGTTGATGATTTCGAGCGGTCCGCGGGCAGCCAGCGCCTCGTCGAGGTCTTCGGCCAGGCCGTCCTTCGAACCTTCGAGAATGTAGCGGGCAATGCGATCGTCCAGCGGCATCGACTTGCGATCCTCGGCCGTCACAGTGCTTTTGCGCGCGCGGAAATAGGCGGCAAATGCCGCGATTGGATCGTCGCCGCGCCACCAGATCAAATCCTCGGCGAGTTTGCGCTCCTCTTCGGGAATCGACGGATAGCGATGAAGTTTTTCGGAGTTGACGATCGCGAGGTCGAGACCCGCCTGCACGCAATGATAGAGCATCACGGCGTTGAGCACTTCGCGGCCCGCCTCCGGCAGGCCAAATGAGACGTTCGAGATGCCGAGGATCGTCTTGCAATTCGGCAGCGCCTGTTTAATCAGCCGGATGCCTTCGATCGTCTCGACGCCGGCGCCGATATAATTTTTGTCGCCGGTGCCGACCGGGAAGACGAGCGGATCGAAGATGATATCTTCGGGCTCGACGCCGTACTTTCCGGTGAGCAGCTTGAACGATCGCTCCGCCACCTGCAGCTTGCGATCGCGCGTAACGGCTTGCGCCTGCTGCTTGTCGTCGTCGATGCATCCGACCACGAGCGCGGCGCCGAAGCGGCGCGCCAGCGGCACGACCTTCTTGAAGCGATCTTCGCCGTCTTCGAGATTGATCGAATTGATCAGCGACTTGCCCGGTGTGCGCTTGAGCGACTCTTCGATCACGCGATGATCGGTCGAATCGATCATCAGGGGCACTTTGACTTTTTTGACTTCGATTTCGAGAAAGCGCGTGACATCCGCCATCTCGTCGCGATCAGGATCCTGCAGGCATACGTCGAGGATGTGCGCGCCGCGGCGCACCTGCACGCGTCCCACTTCGGAAGCTTCCTCGAACTTGCCGTCGGCGACGAGCCGCTTGAACTTGCGGCTGCCGAGCACGTTGGTCCGCTCACCGACGATCACGGGGCGCGTGTCGTTGTCGATGACCAGCGTCTCGATTCCAGAAACCACCGAGCGCCTGACGGTCGAGCGCTGTCGCGGACGCTTGCCCGCCACCGCTTGAACCAGCAGCCGGATATGTTCCGGCGTCGTGCCGCAGCATCCGCCGACCAGATTGACCCATCCATTTTCGGCAAAGCGCGCGATTTTCCCCGCGAGCATCGCGGGCGTCTCGTTGTAATGCCCTTCTTCATCCGGCAATCCCGCGTTGGGCACGCAGGCGACAAAGAATCGCGAGATGGCCGAGAGAGTGCGCAGATGATCGGTCATGAAGTCGGGGCCGGTGGCGCAGTTGAGGCCCATCCAGAGCAGGTCGCGATGCGCGAGCGAGGTGTAGAATGCCTCGATATCCTGCCCGCTCAGCAGAGTGCCCATCGTCTCGATCGTTCCCGACACTGCGACCGCGGGCGCGACGCCGAGTTTTTCGATCGCAGCCTCGATTCCGACCAGGCCGGCCTTGCAGTTCAGCGTGTCGTTGACGGTTTCGAGGAGCAGGATGTCGGCGCCGCCCTCGATCAACCCCTCGGCCTGCACCTGGTACCCGTCGCGCATCTGATCGAACGTGACGCCGCCGGTGACCGAGATGCTCTTGGTCGTCGGGCCCATCGAACCCGCCACGAAGCGCGGCTTGCCGGCGGTGCTGAATCGTGCGGCTTCCTCGCGGGCGAGAATCGCAGCGAGGCGGTTGAGCTCGCGCGCGTCCTGTTCGAGATCGTATTCGGCGAGCACGATGGGACTGGCCTGGAAACTCGCAGTCTCGATTATGTCGGCGCCCACTTCGAGAAACCCGTCGTGCATGCGGCGAATCAGCTCCGGCCGGGTGCGGACGACGTTCTCGTTGCAGCCCTCGTATCGAGAGCCGCCGTAGTCGGCGGCGCTCAGATTTTCGCCGAGCACGAAGGTGCCGAATGCGCCGTCCAGAACGAGGATTCGTTCGGCGAGCAACTCCTTGAGGAGCTTGATCCTGTGCGCATCGGTGGTCATTGTTGGATGCCCGCTTAAGATGCGGGCGGTAACGAACTAAGTTATCCTAGCGATGCAAGCCACGCAATTTTGCCCGATGCGCGTGCGTCCGCGCGGCGCATGGGCCGCAAACGGCTTCTCTCGATGAGCACAAACTCGCAATCGCAAGCACCGGGACGTCTCGTGCTGGTGACGGGCGGCGCGGGCTTTATCGGATCGCATCTGGTGGACGCGCTGGTCGCCGCCGGATTGCAAGTCCGGGTGATCGATAACTTCGCCACCGGCCGGCGCGAGTATGTGAACCGCGCGGCCGCGCTGGTCGAAGCCGATATCCGCGACGCGTCCTCGATCGGCGACGCCTTCGACGGTGTCGATACGGTGTTCCACGTCGCCGCGCTGCCGCGCATTGGGCTCTCGATCGCGAAGCCGGTCGAAACGCACATGACCAACGTGGTTGGAACGCTGAACGTGCTGATCGCGGCGCGCGACCGGAAAGTCCGGCGGGTGGTGTACTCGGGATCGTCGTCGGTGTACGGCGAGCAGGCGAAGATGCCGCTGGTCGAGACGATGACCCCGAATCCGCTCAATCCGTACGCGCTCCAGAAGTATGTCGGCGAGCAGTACGCGCGGATGTTTCATCGGTTGTTCGGGATGGAGACGATTACACTCCGCTACTTCGGCGTGTACGGTCCGCGAATGCCTGGCGAGGGCTCTTACATGCTGGCAATCGCAGCGTTCCTGAAGGCGCGGCGCGAGGGCCGTCCGCTCGAAATTCACGGCGACGGCGAGCAGACGCGGGATTTTACGCACGTCAGCGACGTGGTGTCGGCGAACCTGCTCGCGATGGACTGTGAAATTGCCGACGGGCGGGCGATAAACATCGGGCGCGGCGAGAATGTCAGCGTGAATCGGATTGCGGCGATGATCGGCGGCCCGACAGTCCGCCGCGCGGCGCGCGTCGGCGACATGCGCGATACGCTCGCGGATTGCGGCCAAGCCGAGCAGGTTCTTGGATGGCGCCCGCGCGTGTCGATCGAGGACGGGATCGCCGATTTGCTGAAGTGATCATGGCGAGGAGAAGTGTGCACTCGACGCAGACTGCGCTGCTTGGAAGGGACGAACTTAGGGGATAAAACCGCCGTATGACTAAAGAAGACCGATTTGTAGTGAATCCGTTGATTCGCTGGTTTAAGGAGCAAAAAGCGGATTGGACCCTTCACAAACCCTCACACGGCACTTCCGCTACGGGATGGGACATTGAGGCGAGTCGAAACAAACAAGACCTGCTCATCGAGGCAAAATACATTGCCGGCCCGGCCCTAGCCTCATTTGCGGGCTTGGTCACAGCCCCTTTGGCGAAACGTGCTCAACATTCCATGGTCAGGAAATACCGGAGTTGGTGCCATGGTGTCTGTTGGGCCATCGGTATTGAACCCCCCCGAAACATGTATCAGATTCTCTTCGACTACATGGCCCGGAATCCAAAGTTCTGGAAGCATTACGGTGAGGACCTCCGAATGAAGTACATCTTCTTCGTGCATGAGGGAGAGGTGACGAGGATTTCATTCACCGCTTTTTTACGCAAGACGAAACTGTACGGTGACCGCGCTGATGGTAAAACACTTGGGGTGCGGCGGCGGATCGCCGAGGATTTGATGAGCCCATATCTGAAACGCTCTGCCAGCGCAGCCGCACAGATATAGCGCACTACCCTCTGGGGCGGCATAGACAGTCAGAGTGCCGAACACCGACATCGACGACGTGGGATTGTTGAAGCGTATTTTACGAAACTGGGGCGTTTCGGACGACGTTTTCATCAATGTATGAAAGCTGACCGGAAAAGCGAGGGCCGATCGGGGATCCGACCGGCCCTCTTTGCGTGATTCGTTTTGTAGGCGGTCTACTCGAACATCAGGACCGTGCGGGCGACTTCTCCGGCCTTCATCGCGCGGAACGCCTCATTGACGTCCTCGAGTTTGCCGCGGCGCGTGATCATGTCGTCGAGGTCGAGCCGCCCCTGCTGATAGAACTCGATGATGCGCGGCATGTCGATGCGGAAGCGGTTCGAACCCATGAAGCATCCCTGGATGCGCTTCTCGAACAGGAAGGAGAACCCGTCCATTTCGACTTTCTGCCCGAGCGGAACCATCCCGACAATCGTGGCGACGCCGCCGACGCCGATCGATTCGTAAGCCTGCTCGGCCGCCAGCTTGAGCCCGATCGCTTCGAAGGAGTAATCGACGCCGCCGCCGCTGAGCGCGCGAATCTGGCTGACCGCGTCGCCCTTCGACGCATCGACGGCGTGAGTCGCGCCGAGCTTTTTGGCGAGTTCGAGCTTGGCGGGGAACTTGTCCACCGCGATGATCATTCGCGCGCCGGCGATGCGCGCACCCTGGATGATCGCGAGGCCGACTCCTCCCGCGCCGAAGACGGCGACGGTGGAACCCGGCGCAACTTTCGCGGTGTTAAGCGCGGCGCCGACGCCGGTCATCACGCCGCATCCGATCAGCGCGGCACGATCGAGCGGCACGTCGTTGCCAATCTTCACGAGCGCATTTTCGTGGACCAGCATCTTTTCGGCGTATCCCGACAGGTCGGCGAACTGATTGATCAGCTGGCCCTTCTGCGAGAGGCGCGGCGGGTCGCCGGGGGCGCGTTGGGTGGCCTCCTTGTTCGAGCAGAGGTTCGGATGGCCGGACATGCATTCCTCGCAGTAGCCGCAAAAGACCGACAGGCACGCGATCACGTGGTCACCGGGCTTAAGGTACGAGACCTGCGAGCCGACTTTCTCGACGACGCCGGCGGCCTCGTGGCCGAGGATCGCGGGGGTCGTCCAAAAGTACAGGCCGTCGACGAAATGAAGATCGCTATGGCATACGCCGCTGGCGACCGTGCGCACCAGGACTTCGCGGGCTTTGGGTTCGTCGATATCGACCTGCTCGATGGTGAGTGGCTGACCGGGACCGTGGAAGACAGCAGCTTTCATCTGGATTGCTCCTCTTTTCAGTGAATCCGCGCTAGTTGAACATCAGGACCGTGCGCGCGACCTCGCCGGCCTTCATGGCGCGGAAGGCCTCGTTGACGTCCTCGAGCTTGCCGCGGCGGCTGATCATGTCGTCGAGATTGAGGCGGCCCTGCATGTAGAAGTCGATGTAACGGGGCATGTCGATGCGGAAGCGGTTGGAGCCCATGTTGGAGCCTTGCAGCTTGCGCTCGGTCAGAAACATGTAGCCGTCGATTTCGACCTTCTGGCCGACGGGAATCATGCCGATCACGGTCGCGGTGCCGCCGGGCTTGAGCGCGTTGAACGCCTGCTCGGCGGCCTTCTTGAGTCCGATCGCTTCAAACGAGTAGTCGACTCCGGCGCCGGTCAGTTTTCTGATTTCATCGACGGGATCGCTGTTCGACGCGTCGACGGTGTCGGTCGCGCCCAGCCGCCTGGCCATCGCGAGCTTGCCCTCGAACATATCGACCGCGATTATTCTGCGCGCGCCCGCGATCCGCGCGCCCTGGATCGCGGCCAGTCCAACGCCGCCCGCGCCGAAGACCGCGACCGTCGAGCCGGGTTCGATCTTCGCGGTATTGAGCACCGCGCCGACGCCGGTGGTGACGCCGCATCCGATCAACGCCGCGCGATCCAGCGGCAGGTCTTCGCGAATCTTTACCACCGCATTCTCATGCAGCAGCATCTTCTCGCAGTAAGACGAGATGTCCAGGAACTGATAGACCGGCTTGCCCTTCTGCGAGATGCGCGGCTTGTCCTGGGGGTTGCGCTGCGTGGCGGCCTTGTTCGAGCATCGATTCGGATGTCCCGACATGCATTGCTCGCAGTTGCCGCAGAACACCGACAGGCAGCAGATCACGTGATCGCCCGGCTTCACGTAGGTTACCTGTTTGCCGACTTCTTCGATGATTCCGGCGGCCTCGTGGCCGAGCACCGCGGGCGCAGGGTAGGGGTAGAAACCGTCGACGAAATGCAGGTCGCTGTGGCATACGCCGCTGGCGACGGTCTTGATCAGGACTTCGCGGTCCTGCGGTTTGTCGAGTTCGACGTCCTCGATACTGAGGGGCAACTTGGGCCCGTGGAAAATAGCGGCTTTCATTCTGAGTGCTCCTTGAGTGTGGCGATAGTATTGGCACGCGCGGGCAACGAACAACGAAAAACGGAAAACGTCCTGCGCCGCGCGAGCGCCGTGGCGACTACCTTACTACCATACTGACGGCGCATTTCCAGTGCGGGAATTCGCGGCGCCGATGACAGGACTACGGAAACATCGCCGGACGGGCTGTGCCCGCGAACGGAACGCCCTCGAGCCGGGCGGCAGGTGAGTCCGCGCGCGCGTACAGCCGGGCCTTGTCGTCGCCATAGATGAGCCGCCAATCGCGCCGGGAATCCATCAGCTTTACGGCCGGCGAATCTCTCTCGATCAAAACGAAATCATGCGGATACGCCGCCAGCGTATGCGATCCGCCGGCCATGTTGTTGGCGAGATCAAGGTAGTCCCGGATCACTGCGGGAGGATAGGCCAGGTCATAGCGGCTGTCGATGAAGACTTTCATGCCCGGCGCGCCATGCCAAATGACGTACTGACCCCATGAGTACTGCGTCAGCACGTTTCTCGTGAACCGGTGGTTGTTCATGAAGTTGACGGCATCGGCAGGATTGTCGGATGCGTCTATGCCGGGCGACAGAATTCCGCTATGCCGCGCGAACCCGATGGCGACGACTGCGATCAGGATTTCAATGACCAACCGACCTGCCCGCGGCATCGCACGAACGCTCGCAGCGCGGGCGGCGGCGGTGGCCTCGCGCGGCCGCAGCAACAGGCCCAGGTGGTTCGCGAGCACAGGAGCGATAGCAATCGCCGCAATCGGGATGTTGCGGACGGCCGCGAAGGCTGCCGCAAGCATTACGGCGGCGACCGCGACCAGCGTCGTGTCGCCACCTTTCGGTGTGAGAACCACCGATACGACTGCGGCGGCAAAAAAGAAAAGCACCACGACGAAATACTTCCTCTCGATGCTCCCGCTTTGCGCGGTCGTCAGAGTAGCTATCAGCGGTTTCCAATCCACAATCGCGTAATGCGTCATCGGATTCAGGATCGAATGGATCAGCGTGTACCAGGTGTCGCGCGCCGGCGGGATCAGGAACGTGCACAAAGTAGATGCGGCGGCGGCAGCGGTAATCGCAATAATGCCAAGCCCGCGGCGCGGACCGTGGCCCGCCAGGATGTCGGATACCACGGTCGTTGCGGCATACACGCCCATCGCGACGAGGCCTATGAAGAATCCGCCGTGGAGATTGCTCCAAACCGCGACGATCGGGATCGCAACCCATAGCGGCGCCGAACCGCGCCAATTGTGACGGGTAAGCAGCGCGATGATCGCCGCCAGCGCGATGAAATCGAAAAGTTGCGGCCGAAACTGCATCACCGGCGCCAGGATCAGCGCCACGACCAGCAGGATTGCCGCCTGCACGAACGCTGGCGCCACCGCTTCGGACTCAGCGAGAACAATAAAGCAGATAGTGCCGGCCGTGCACGTGAACTTGAGCAGCTTCAAGCCGAACGGGCCGAACTTGTCGAACATGGCGGCCATGAGGACTTCGCTCAACCATTCATGACGCAGCCACAGGAAGCCCGGCGCCGAATACGAATAAGGATTGCCGCGCGGCAGCGAGCCATGAGCGAGCAGCTCGCGGCCCCACAGAACGTGCCCCCATAGATCCGGATCACTGAGCTGGCGTGCGTCCGCGACAACGATCGCGAACAGGATCAGTGCCGGGGAGTAGCGCAACAGCGAGACGCGGGCGGGACCGGCGGCCACCGGGCTCATCGCAGTTTCACCTTCGCAGCACCGTTACGCCGCGCAGCCGCGCGACCACATCCGGATATTCCTTTCTATATGACCGGGCGGCACGCGGCGCGAGGTTCTGATCGCCAAGAATCAACACGGCAGCCGCTGATGCTGACGCGTCATAGCGAACCGCGCGATTGAATTGATCGGCGGGAAGATAATATCGGATCACTTCGATCGCATACGCCGGAACAATAGTCATGACGTCGCCCGGCTTGAGCGCGGAGGAGGCCGCCGCAATTGCTTCGCGATACTGCGCGTCGTGCGGCTTGCGGTCGTACGAAACGATATGGCCGACCGAGAATGCGACTGCGAGCACCAGCGCCCCGACGCGGATGAGATCGCTCTGCAACTCGAATATCCCCAGCGCGACGAGGATGAAAAATGGAACGAAGCACGACAGCGCGTAACGCTCGACGAACACCGGCGCAATCGTGTACGACGCTGCCACCATCATCAGCGGTGGCGCCCACATCCAGAGGAGCGCGAAGCCGACGGCATCGCGCGCGCCGCGGCGCCATCCGCGGACCGCACCCCAAATCGCAAGCGCCGCGAGGATCGGGAACGCGAAGCTGCCGGTTGCTTTATTGAATAGCGCGAAGGGCGCGTATACCGCCGGCGGCTTCCGCCATCCGCCGACGCTCCCGGCCGAAGCCGTGCGCAGAGATGAAAGAAGTTTCGGCACGAGAATCAATCCTGCCGCCGCGAGCAAAATCGCAAGCGTCCACGCTCGCCGCGCGTTCGCATGGTCAGGGCGCCATCGCGCGCGCACGACTACATTCAGCAGCCACAGGCCTTCAGTCGCTGGCACCAGCAATCCTGCGAAGTTCGAGGCGATCGCAATTGCCGTCAGCAGCACGACCGCCGCGTAGTTCGCGAGGCCGCCGACGCGAAACGCGCGGATGAACATCGCTACTTGCGCGAGAATCGCCGCGAGCATCAGCGGATACATCCGCGCCTCGCGCGAGTACTTGATCGTGACGAGGTTCACGGCAAAGACCAGCGCGGCGAGCCCCGCAACTATCCCGATGTCGTCGCGGGTCAGCGCCGATTCTCCTTCAGGCCCGAGTGCGAACAGTTCGCATACGACAAGATAAACCAGCAGTATCGACACGACGCCCAGGGCCGCCGACATCGCGCGCATCGCGGCCACGCTGGAGCCGAAAAGTGCGATCCATCCATGCAGCATCAAGTCATGTATCGGCAGCTCGCCGGGATTGAGCGCTGGTTGGCGCGCGATCACTTCAGCGGCGGTCGGCGCGGAGGCGGCCGCCCATGACGCGCCCTCGTCCGGCGACATCTCGAGCGCGCCGAGATTGTAAAAGCGCAGCGCGCCGCCCGCGGCGAGAGCGACGATGAGCAGGATGAGACTTAGCGCACGGGCCGAAACGATCGGGCGGGATGTCGTTTGATCGTGCGGATGATCGCGTGGTTGATCGCGCTCGTCGGCTTTGGATACGGCCGTCGTCAGAGACCCTTCCTTAGCTGCGGCGCCGGGCGAAAGCCCACCGTGCGAGCCGCCGGAATCGTCATTGGCGCGTTCGTGCGTGGATTGAAGCCGGCGCGTGCGCGGCGCCGGCGCACGGAAAAAGTGCCGAAGCCGGGCACCCAGAAGCGCTTGTCCTTGCGAATCGAGCGCGCAATTTGTTCGAATGCCAGGTCCAAGGTAGTGGCGACCAGCTTTTTGGGCTGATCGGTGGACCGCGCGATCGTATCAATCAATTCCGCTTTGGTCATCGACGAGGACCTCCAGCGATTTTCTATAGCTGAAGTGCGCGCGGAGCCATAGCCGCAGGTGGTTCGATTTGATTGCGCTCGATCCACCCGTCGATTGCCGCCAGCGCACGCGTACCCATCTCGATTTTCTTCTGACGGCCTCGCGCACGGATCTTCAAATCAGGCATCAGGCCGTAGTTCGCGTTCATTGGCTGGAAGTCGCGCCGCGTGGGATCGGTGATATACGCGACCAGCGATCCGACTGCGGTCTCGCGCGGTGGAACGATCAATTCGCGATTCATAACCAGGTTCGCGGCGTTGATTCCCGCCAGCAATCCCGCGGCGGCGGACTCGACGTAGCCTTCGACCCCGACCATCTGGCCGGCCAAAAACAAATCGTCGCGCGCCTTGAGCTGGAGTGTGGGACGGATCAGGCGCGGCGAGTCGACAAACGTGTTGCGATGGATCGAGCCGAGGCGCACGAACTCCGCCTTTTCCAGTCCGGGTATCATTCGCAGCACGCGGCGCTGCTCCGGATAAGTCATCTTGGTCTGGAATCCGACCATATTGTACAGGCGGCCGGTGGCGTCGTCCTGTCGCAGCTGCACGACCGCAAACGGCCGGCGCCCGCCGCGTGGCTCTGTGAGCCCAACCGGACGCATCGGACCGAACGCGAGCGTCATCGGGCCGCGGCGCGCCATTTCCTCTATCGGCATGCATCCCTCGAAATAAACCGGCTTCTCGAACGGGTGCAGTTCGATTTTTTCAGCCGCCACTACCGCCGCGACGAAGGCCTCGTACTGAACCGCGGTCATCGGGCAATTGATGTAATCATCGCCGCCCTTGCCGTAGCGCGAGGCCTTGAACGCCACGTCCATGTCGATCGAATCGGCGGCGACGATTGGCGCGATCGCGTCGTAGAAATATAAGTTGCGCGGACCGATCAGGAGGTTCAGCGACTCGCCCAGCGCCGGGCTGGTTAGAGGACCGGTGGCGAGAATTGTCAGACCGGCGGGTATCTCCGACGCCTCGGCGCGTGAAATCTCCACCATGGGATGCTGCTCGAGCGCCGCGGTGATGGCGCGCGAGAAGTCATTGCGATCGACGGCGAGTGCGGAACCCGCCGGCACCCGCGCGCGATCGGCGGCCGCAATCACCAGCGAGCCGAGCCGGCGCATCTCTTCTTTCAGAACGCCGACTGCCGTTTCCATCGAATCGTTGCGGAGCGAATTCGAGCACACCAGCTCCGCAAAATCCGCCGTCCTATGCGCTTCGGTCATTTTGACCGGCCGCATCTCGACGAGCCGCACCGCGATACCCCTGCGCGCGAGCTGATAGGCAGCCTCGCTGCCCGCGAGTCCCGCTCCGACAACGGTTACCTGGCTTTCACGAAAAGCTTGCAGGCGGGAAGAATCTGACACAGCGAAACAGCGAAACGGAGGCTCTACGCGGGAGGCGTCGAGGCCGGCGCAGCGGCGGGCTGCTCGACGACCGGAGCGGGAGCTTTGTAGCCGCATTCCTTGTTGGCGCATTGCCAGGTGATGCCGGTGCGCTTCAAGTTCTTCTCGACCATATAGTTTGCGCCGCAAGACGGGCATGGATGCGGGACGACTTTGTCCCAGGCTGCGAATTTACATTTCGGATAGCGGCCGCATCCGTAGAAAATCTTTCCGCGGCGGCTGCGACGCTCGAGGATTTCGCCTTCCTTGCATTCCGGACACGCGACCCCGGTCTTCGCCGGCGCCGACTGAAGGCGCTTGATTCCGTCGCAGTCCGGATACCCGGAGCATCCCAGGAATTCGCCGAAGCGTGAGCGCCGCTTGACCATCGGCTTGCCGCACTTCTCGCAGACCTCGTCGGTGGGCACGGGCGCCGACGGAGCCTTGAGCGTGATATTGCCCTGGTCGTCGCGCGCGATCTCCCCGGTGTTGGTGCATTTGGGGTAGTTCGAGCAGGCGACGAACTCGCCGTTGCGTCCCCATTTGATCACCATGTCTCCGCCGTCGAGCTCGCATTTGAGCCCGGTGGGCAGGCCCTTGCGCTTGACCTCGGGCATTTTCTGCTTCGCCTCGGCAAGGTCCTTCGCGAACGGGCCGTAAAAGCGCCGCAGCGTCTTCACCCAGTTCTCGGCGCCCTCTTCCACCTTGTCGAGATCCTCTTCGAACTGCGCGGTGAAGCCGGATTCCAAAATGTCGGGAAACGCCTTGACCAGCATGTCGTTGACGACCCGCCCGAGCGATGTCGGACGCATCCGCTTGCTCTCGTCTTCTTCGACGTACTCGACCCTCAGAATGCTCGTCATGATTGCGGCGTACGTCGAGGGACGCCCTATCCCCTGCTCTTCGAGCTCCTTGATGAGCGTGGCTTGCGTGAAGCGCGGCGGCGGCTGCGTGAAATGCTGCTCCGGGTCCAGCCCCAGCAATTTGAGCGTCTCGCCTTCGGTGAGCAGCGGCAAGGCGCCTTCTTCGTCATCGCCCGACGTATCGTCCTGGCCTTCGATATACACGCGCATGAAGCCGTCGAACTTCATCACTTGCCCGGTCGCGCGGAAGATGGCGTCGGCCGATTCGATGTCCACGGTCGTGCGGTCGTACACCGCCGGCGTCATCTGGCTCGAGACGAAGCGATTGTAAATCAGCGTGTAGAGCGCGAGCGCATCCTTGTCGAGGTAGCGGGCGATCGACTCGGGGTCGCGCTCGACGGCGGTCGGGCGAATAGCTTCGTGAGCGCCCTGCGCCTGCTTGCCGGATCGATAAAAGTTCGGCTTGTCGGGAACATACTCTTTGCCATAGCGCGAGCCGATATGATTGCGGACGGACTCGAGCGCCTGATCGGAAACGCGCGGCGAGTCGGTGCGCATATAAGTGATAAGCCCGACCGCGCCCTGCTCGCCAAGCTCGACGCCCTCGTACAGCTTCTGCGCGATCTGCATCGTGCGCCGCGGCTGAAAGTAGAGCTTGCGCGAGGCCTCCTGCTGGAGCCGCGAGGTGATGAACGGGGGTGTCGGACTGCGGCGGACTTCCTTGCGCTCGACACTTTTGACTTTGAAGGGCGCGGCCTCGACCGCCGCCATGATCGCGCGCGCCTCGGCCTCGGGCAGCTTGCGGGATTTATTGTCGATGCGCTTGTCTTTGTAGCTGGAGAGCCGGGCCTTGAACGGCGGAGGATTCTTGCCTGAAAGGCGGGCGTCGAGCGTCCAGTACTCTTCGGCGCGGAATGCCTCGCGCTCGCGTTCGCGATCGACGATGATTCGCAGCGCAACCGATTGCACGCGCCCGGCGCTGATCCCGCGCTTGACCTTGTCCCACAGCAGCGGACTTATCTTGTATCCAACCAGCCGATCGAGCACCCGGCGCGCCTGGTACGCGTCGAACAGGTTGTGATCGAGGTTCGAGGGATTGGCAACGGCCTCCTTGACGGCGGCGGGTGTGATTTCATGGAGCAGTACGCGACGGACGTTGGACTTGGTCTTGCCAAGATGTTCGGCGATATGCCACGCGATCGCCTCGCCTTCGCGGTCGGGGTCGCTGGCGAGGTAGATGTTTTCCTTGCCCTTGGCGGCGCTCTTGATCTCGCCGATTACCTTCTCTTTGCCCTTGATTACAACGTAGTCGGGCGCGAAATCGTGCTCGACATCGACACCCAGCTTGCTTTTGGGCAGGTCCACCACATGGCCGACCGAGGGCATGACCTGGTATTCGCTGCCGAGGTAACGCTTGATGGTTTTCGCCTTTGCGGGCGATTCGACGATTACGAGATTTTTTGCCACCGATCTATCCGCCTCCAGCTCCCGTTCCCGCCTTTCCCAAGGATGCAGGTTCCGTGCGAGGGGCGATCCCCCGACGTTCGCAGGAGTTACACCCTGCCAGACTTATGCAAGCGAGAAAAGCTTCCCCGGATGCTGGGTAACGCGGCCCTCAAGTTCCAGTTCCAGCAATAACCTAAGCACGGTTTGGGCATTTAGCCCGGAGGACTCGATTATCGAATCAACATGGAGCCTTTCGGATTCTTTTAGATTCTCTAAGATTGTCGTAGCGTCAGTTGCTATTTTGAGAGCCTTGGCGCCTTCGACCGAGTCGGCAATGGGAGAGACTTCAGCTCTCGTGTCGGACGTTGCCTGCGTCGGAGCCCGTTCTACAGGCTCGTTAGGCAGGCTGCGGGTCGCCACTGGCCGGCTGGCCATCTGAGGCGCCAGCTCCTCGATCACGTCCTCGACGCATTCGACCAGCTTCGCGCCGTCCTTCAGCAGGCGATTGCTGCCTCGCGTTTTGCCGGAAAGCGGACTGCCGGGGACGGCGAACACCTGGCGATCCTGTTCGAGCGCCATTCGCGCCGTGATCAGCGAGCCGCTCTTTTCAGCCGCCTCGACGATTACGACGCCCAGGCATAGACCCGACAGGATGCGGTTGCGAGTCGGAAAGTTCTCCGCCAGCGGCTGCGTTCCAATCGGGAGTTCACTGATGAGGGCGCCGCCGCCCGCGAGGATCGCTTCGGCCAGCTTGCGATGCTCGGCGGGATAGATGACGTCAACGCCGCATCCCAGCACGGCGAATGTTTTGCCGTGCGCGTCGAGCGCTCCCTGATGCGCCTCGCCGTCGATTCCACGCGCCAGGCCGCTCACTACAGTGAAGCCCTTGGCAGCCAGCTCGAGGCCGAGCCTCTGCGCCATCCGCCGGCCGATATCGCTGGCCGCGCGCGCGCCGACGATTGCGATGCAGGTGGGATCGCCGAGCTGGGCTGTGCCGCGCACGAACAGGAACGGGGGCGGATCGGCGATTTGGCGCAAATTTGGCGGATAGTCGGCGTCAGTCCATTTGACGAGGCGCGCGCCGATGTTCGGCAGCTCGCACAGCTCTTTCTCGAGCGGCTCGAAGTCGCGAAATTCTGCGATATTGCGCGCGGTGTTGCGCGGCACGCCGGCGGCCGCGATCTCGTCGGCATTGAGCTGGAATATTTTTTCGGGGGCGCCGAACTTTTCGATCAGCAGCTTGCAGGTTCGCGGACCGACTCCGCGAGCACTTCTCAATGCGAGCCAATAAACGTCTGGTGACGGCATCGCGCACCACCCGCGACAATCGCGCGGCTGCCCCTCGATGGACAGCCCGCAACTTCGCGCCGTGATATAAATAAGTTGTTCTTAACGCCGAAGATTCGCAACCTGATCATCAAAGCGGCGTATTCCCAGGACGGCCGCCGCAGCGAGCACCCGCGGCCGCGTTTTATTGACCGTGCGAAAGGAATCGCATAAGTTAAGCGTAACCGTTTCATCTGCTAATATTACATATTGGCCGTCGTTTTTTTGACGGTTGACGGAGGACGAGGTATTGGGCGCTACAGCACTTGCAACGAGGGATTTCGCCAGAATGTCCGCAAACGAGAAGCAGATTCTCATCTTTAGCTTCTATCGCGATGCCGAATTGCGGGGGGCGCGCTTGCTCTTCAATCTCCTGGGACACATGAAAGACGGCGAGTCGCTGCTCAAGATGACGGCTCATCTCGCGGACGAAACGCGCCATGCTTATCTATGGACCAAGCGAATCGCGGATCTGGGCGGCGCTCCGGTCCTTATCGACGACGGCTACCAGCGCCGGCTCGGACTTCGCACCGGCGTGCCCAAAACGATTCTCGATCTGCTCGCATTGACTGTCGTGGTCGAAGAGCGCGCGCAAAGCCGTTACAACGCGCATATCGCGCTGCCCAACGTCGATCCGGAGACGATGGAAGTCCTGCGGTCCGTCATGAAAGACGAACCGTGGCATCTGTCGTGGATCGAAAAGGAAATGCACGAAATCGCCAGGCAGCAGGGCAACGAAGAGCAGGCGGAAAAGGCGCTCGAGCGCTACCGGACGATCGATCGCGAAGTTTACGCCACGCTGGCCGCGGACGAAGCCGAACTGCTGCGCGCGTAGCCGCGTGGGCGGCTAACCCGATCATTGTGCATTCATCACGCGGTGTGCGATAACCCTTCGGTGCGGCGCGCGGCAAGCGCGGCATTCAATTCCAGGCGCATCGCCTCGGCGTACTCGGCGGCAGCCTCGCCGGGCTTGCCGCCGTCCCTTTTCTGATACGCGTACATCAGGCTTCGGCTCGCATTCACGATGCACCCTGTACCGTCCGTGCGCGCCGACGCGACCGCGTCTGCCGCCGACGCACCTTGCGCGCCATATCCCGGCGCCAGGATCGTCGCGGCCGGCATCAATTCGCGCGCGCGCCGCGCATGCTCGGGATAAGTCGCGCCGACTACCGCGCCGACGGGGCTGAGACCGCTGGCGCCGGCGAGAACGTAATCGGCGCCCCATCCGTTCACGCGCGCCGCAACCGACTCCCATAGCGGACGCCCTGATGCGCTCAGATCCTGAAATTCCCCCGACGAGGGATTCGACGTCCTCACCAGCACGAACACCCCGCGGCCGTCTCTCACCTTCGCGAGAAACGGCATCAGCGTGTCGCTGCCCTGGTACGGGTTGACGGTCACGGCGTCGCAACTGAAGTCGCCATCGCCCAGAAAAGCCTCGGCATAGGCAGACGACGTCGTGCCGATATCGCCGCGCTTCGCATCCGCGATCGTAATCAAGCCGAGCCGCCGGGCCAGCTTGACGACCTCACAAAACGCGCGCATCCCCTCCAGCCCGCGCGCTTCGTAAAACGCCAACTGCGGCTTGACCGCGACCGCAGAGCGCGCGCACGCCTCGACGATTTCGCAGCAGAAGCGCGCCAGAGTGTAACCGCGCGGGATTCCGGGCGCGCCCGGCGCATCGAGCTGGGGATCGATGCCGAGCACCACGACGCTCTCTTTGAGACGCGACGCTTGTGCAAGGCGATCGGCAAAATTCATCGCGCGGATTATCGCATACTGCGGCCCGCACGTCACATCGGGTCGTTGCGTTTTCGCGTCCGTCGCGGGCATCCTTTTGGGACGGCAACGACAGGAAAAAACCGGCATGAACAACCTGACTATTGTCACCAAGCTCCGTTTTATGGCCGCGCTGGCGCCGGTGATTCTGTTGCTGGCAGCCGCGCTGATTGCAGGCGCGTTTCACGTCTTCGGGACGGCGCCGGGGGATATCTACGAGAACGAGTATGCGGCGGCGCGCGCGGCCGAGGGGATGGAAAACGCACTTTACAAGATGGATTGGGGACGCACGCAATCCGACGCATCTCAAATCGTGCTCGATCAGCAGCGTGGCTTCATTTCTGAAATCGAGATCGCACGATCGCATATCGGAAGCCGCGAGCAGGCCGAACGGATCGAGAAAATCGCCAACGACGCACGCCCGCTGTTCGACGCGCTGCGCGCGGCACAGCCGGGCGACGACAGCCTCGCGCCGCGCCTGCGCGATCTGGAAGGGACGGTGGCGGATTTGATGAGCCTTGATGACGCGGCTTTGATCGCGGTCGCTGCCGGCGCCGAATCGCAGGCGCGCATCATGATTGCGATCACAATTGTGGGACTGGTCGTCGTCCCGTGGATTTGTTTCGTCGTGATCGCGCGCCTGTCCGGCGGTCTCTACACCGAACTAAAGGAAATGCGCCGCCGCGTAGACGCGCTCGCCGAGCGCCAACCAACTCCGTGCGACGAAGCGCGCGCGCTTGACGAATCGCTGTCCAGGCTAGGCTTCCCAAAACCGAACCCAATGCTCGCCGAGTAGCCCGGCGCGCAATCTTACCGCTTCTTGCGTTTCGCGACTGCCTTGGCCGTCGTCTTCGCTCCACCGTCGGGCAGCACGATGTCGAGGCTGCGCCACAGGTACCATGCCGCCGCGGTTCGGTACGGACGCCATCGCTCGGCGTGCTTGAGCAGGCGCTTGCGATTGGGCCGTTGGCGCATCCTGTAGTGCCGCATGACTGCGTTCTGGACGCCGAGATCGTCGGCCGGCATCACGTCGGGCCTTCCCAGGTTGAACATCAGGAAGATTTCAGCCGTCCACTTGCCGATTCCCTTCACCCGCGTGAGATCGGCGATGATCTCCTCGTCGGTCATTCGATGGAAGCGATGGAAGTTGAGCTTGCGGTCTCGAACGTGCGCGGCGAGGTCCTTTATGTAGAGCGCCTTCTTTTCCGAGAGGCCCACGCTGCGCAGTTCCGAGTCGGTTTTGGCCATCACTTGCTCCGGCGAGGGAAATTCCACGCCGGGGAACAAGCCGACAAAGCGGCCGTAGATCGCGTTGGCCGCTGCCCCCGCAAGCTGCTGGAAAATGATCGTCCGCGCCAGTGCCTGGAAGCGCTCGCGGCGCGGCTGGATTCCAAGCGCACCGACCTCGGCAATAATCTGTGCGAGGACCGGGTCGGCCTTGCTAAGATGCATCCGCGCCTGGCGCGCGTACGGGACTCTTTCAGTTGGCATCGGATTAAAACCGCGGTTCGCCGAATCTTGCACGCCTGCTAAAGTCGTTCAATCTGTCCGATGAGCGAAGACACACGACTCCCGATGCGCCCCGACAACCTTGCGCCGCGCGATGAGATCCCGGCGCCTCGCGCGACACCGTTCTGGCGCAAGGCGATTCCGTACCTCGGGACGATCGTGATCTTTGCGCTGATCTTCTGGCGCATCCCGATTCGCAAAGTCGAGCAAGCGCTGTCGCAGGTGCCGGTGCTCAAATTCCTGGCGGTGTTCATGCCGTACTCGCTGTTTTACTGCGCGATCGATTCGGCCTGTCTCACCTGGGTCGTACGGCGCTTCAACGCGCGGATGCGCTATCGAGACATCCTGCCGATTCGCGCGAGCATGTACGTGCTGGCGCTGATTAACACCAGCCTCGCCCAGGGCGGCGTCGCGTATTACTTGCATCGCAAAGCCGGAGTCAGTTTCCTGAGCGCGCTCAGCTCAGTGCTTTTCATCGCGATGCTCGAAATCTACCAACTCTTTCTGTTCTCGACGCTCGGGGTAATCTTCTACACGCCGGTCGGCGACGCGCAGGTAAGAATAGTTGCGATACTTCGCGTTGTGTACATCGTGGCGTGGGCGATGCTGGCGGGAATCATCACTTTCTTCGCGATTGCCCGGCGCAGCACGCCGATCCGGAACTGGGTCGAGACCGGAAGGGCGGGCGCATTGCTGGCGACTTTTATCCAGGCGCGCCCTTTAGACTACCTGGTGGTGCTGGCGATCAAGGCGCCGACCTTCCTCGCCTCGGTCGTCGCGCAATATTATGCGCTGGCGCTGTACGGAATCGCGGTTCCGTTCGTGAAGCTGATGCTGTTTCTGCCGCTGGTGTTCCTGGCTGCCGCGCTGCCGATCGCGGTGGCTCATCTCGGGACCAGCCAGGCGGCGTGGCTGTTGTTCTTCTCGGGCAACGCATCGGCGGCGAAGATCGTCGCCTACAGTCTCGCGGCGCAACTCACCTTCATGCTTTGCAACGCGCTGATCGGAATGGTGTTCCTGCCGCGCGCCAGCCGCGAACTGACCGCGCTTCGCGCCGAGACCGCAAGCACGTCAGCAACCGTGTGAGACTCATCGCTCGTTAATCCGGGTGCGGGGAGAGCCAGACGTGCTCGAAGCGCGTCGGGCGCATCGGATTGATCACGTAATCGTGCACCCACGGCTGGCGGATTATGTAAGTCACCGGGTAGTAGAGAAAAACCCACGGCGCGTCGGCGACGATGATCTTCTCGGCCTGGTCGTAAAGCCCGTAGCGCTTCTTCATGTCGGCTACGGGCTCGGCTTCATCAAGCAGTTGCTCGACTTCGGGGTTGGAATAAAAGCTGTCGTTGTTGGAACCCCACTGAGCGCGCGAAAGCAGCGCCCCAAGAAAATTCTCGGGATCGGGGAAATCAGCCTCCCACCCCTGCATGAACGATTGCACCGTATGCGGCTGGCGAATCGCTTCGAGAAACGGCCCCCACGCGATCGGTTTCAGCCTGGCGCGGATACCGAGCGGCGCGAGATCCTGCTGTATCGATTGCGCGAGCATCAGGATGGTCTGATCGGCGCGCATCCAGATTTCAAACTCGAAGCCGTGTGCGAGATGCGCTTCTTCGAGCAGTGCGCGCGCCTTCGTCGGGTCATAGTCGTAACCCTTGAGATCGGGGTCGTAGCCGGGCAGGTTCGGGGGCATGACGCCGCGCGCGACGATGCCGCGTCCGTTCAAAATTGCGATCAGCTTGTGGCGGTCAATTGCGTAACTCAGCGCGCGGCGCACGCGAACGTCGGTAAACGGCCACATCTGACAGTTCATGCCGAGGTAGCGGGTGGTGACCGTCGTTTTCGCCAAGGTCAACTTTCTGAACGCCGGAGTCTTCATGACGTAGGGAAACTCGGCCGGCGGAATATCGACCACCGCGTCGATTTGGCCCGCATCGAAGCGCAGCCATTGCAGCTCCTGGCTCACGCCGACCGACTCGACGATCGCGTCGAGATGCGGCAACGGCTTGGCGAAGTAATAGGGATTCTTCACCAGCACAAGGCGTTGCCCGCCAATCCAATCGCGCAGCATGAAGGCGCCGCTGCCAACCACGTGGCGGGAAAAATCGTCGCCCCATTTCTCCGCGACGTCGCGCGGGATAGCCGACGCAAACGGCATCGCGAGCTTGTGCGCGAAGATCGGGTCGGGTGCGCTCAAATGGAAAACGATTGTCGAATTGTCAGGCGTGTCGATGCCGCTCACGTGCGGGTTGCGATGCGCGGCGAAATCGGCCGAGCCCGCGATACCGCGGTAGTACTCCATCCCTCTCGAGCGCGTGGCGGGATTCAGCACGCGTTCGATTCCGTAGCGGAAGTCGCCGCTGGTTACGCTTCGTCCATCGGAAAAACGGGCGTCGGCGCGCAGGTGAAAGGTAAAAGTCGTCGCGTCGGGCGAGCTTTCCCACGCGGTTGCGATATCGGGTTCGAGTTCGATATTGCCGTCGCCGTAGCGCACGAGGGTGTCGAAAATTGCCTGCTCGAAAGTCCAGGAAACGGTGTCGTATCCCGCGGCCGGGTCCAGCGTCGGTATGTCGTCGGCATCCGCAAGCCGGATTACCATCGCGTGCGGCGGTAAGTTGAGCGGGGGTGGTCCGCCGCCGCATCCCACGGCAAATGCGATCTCGATCGCGAGGAGCAACAGCGCGATGCGCGCCGGCTTGAGTCTTCGACGCATCATTGCGAGCGCCGGCGCAAAAATCCGTAGCCGAGCAGATTGAAGCTCAGCACCGCGTAAAAGATCGCCAGACCGGGAAAGGTCGCCAGCCACGGCGCCGTGCGGAAGTAAATCGTCGCCTCTTCGATCATTCGGCCCCAACTCGGCGTTGGCGGCGGCACGCCCAGCCCGAGAAAGCTGAGCGCCGCGTCGAGCAGCAGGGTGTCGGAGGTTCTGAGCGCCGCCATCACGACGATTATCGGCAAGACGTTGGGCAGGATATGCAGGGCGATCAGCCGGCGCGACGGCGCACCCAGTGCCTTGGCGCCGACCACGAAATCCCGCTTGGACATCGCAAGCGTTTCCGCCCGCACCACGCGTGCGATCGACGTCCATGAAACGAGCCCGATGACGATGAAGATCGTGCGCAAACTCGGTCCCAGCACCGCTACCAGCGCCATCGCGAGCAGCAGCGGCGGCAAGGACAGCATCAGGTCCGTGAAGCGCATCAGAAGAAAATCCACTGCGCCACCGAAGAATCCCGAGCACAGGCCGATCGCGATGCCGATGGTCATCGTGACCGCCATCGCGGCGACGCCGACGGTGAGCGATATTCGGGCGCCGAAGATGATGCGCGAGAGCACGTCGCGACCGAGTTCGTCGGTGCCCATCGGGAATGCGAGTGTGGGCGCGCCGGGATCGCCAAAGGTAGGCGCGACGACGATTGTCGGATCGTGCGGCGCCAGCATGGGCGCAAAGATCGCGACGATCACCAGCACGGTGACCATCGCAGCGCCAACGGTTTCGAGCGTGACGAGGCGGCGGATATTCATCCGGTCTCCGCCAGCCGGATGCGCGGATCGAGCCACGCGTAAAGCAGGTCCACCAGCAGGTTGACGACCACAATCAGCAACGCGGAGAACAGCACCGTGCCCATGATCACCGGGATGTCCAGATTGAAGATCGCCTCCGCCGCCAGCCGCCCGATTCCCGGCCAGTTGAAGACCGTCTCGGTCAGAACGACGCCCGAAAGCAGCCCCGCCAGATCGAGCCCGGCCAGCGTGACCAGCGGCAGCAGCGCGTTTGCCATCGCGTGCTTGAGCATCACGCGGACGCGCGAGAGACCCTTGCCGCGCGCGGTGCGCACGTAATCCTGATCGAACGCATCGGACAAGCTGGTGTGAAGAACGCGCGAATAGTAGCCGGCCGAGCCGAGCGCGAGGGTCAGCGTCGGCAGGATCAGGCTCGCGGCGCCGCTGTAACCGCCAAGCGGAAATGAGCGAATGGTGGCTGCCACCGCGATCAGCAGCATCGTGCCCAGCCAGAACACCGGGATTGACACCAGCGCCAGCGAGATGACCAGCAGGATGTTGTCGGCTGCGCGGCCGCGATACGCGGCGGCTATCGCGCCCATCGCAATTCCAAGCATCAATGACAACGCCATTGCGGCGCCCGCCAGCATGGCGGTTGCGGGAAGCCGATCGGCTATCAGCCGCGTCACGCTCTCGCGCCGGATGTACGAACGGCCCAGGTCGCCGTGAATCGCGCGATCGAAGTAGCGCGCGTACTGGACGTAGAGCGGCTGGTCCAGACCCATCTCGCTACGGATCGAGGCGAGAGTTTGCGGATCGGCCTTCGCCCCGGCCATCGCGACCGCGGGATCGGCGGGAACGACGAACGCGATCGCGAACGTGATGACTGACGTTCCGATAAGGACCGCCGCGCCAAATACGATTCGCCGTACGAGGTAGGCGAGCATCGTTCAGCCCGCGACGATCCCGCGTGCGGCAAGCTCGCGGCGGAGCCGGAGCTCTGCGCGCTCGCGATGGCGTTTGGCGCGGGCACTGTCTTCGATGGTATCGAGTGCGGCGCGAGCCTCAGGCGCAAGCGTCGCGATCGCCGCTGACATCCCGGCGAATAGCTGCTCGTCGTCGGAGCCGCGGGATGGGTCCGATTTGAGCGCGTGATAGTGCGCCAGAAATGCGGTCAACGATGAGTACGCAGGAACTTTCATGGCGGCCACCGTCAGCCCGCGGTCGCACCCAGCGGCGAGATCGCGAGTCCGATCAGATAGCCGGCCGCCGCCGCGCTCATCGCGATTGCAAGAAAGCGTATGCCCGACCGCCAGCGATCATCGCGATGCGCAAGCCATCCCTCGAAGTATCCAACCCCGAACAAGGTGAGCGCGGTTGCGGCGAGCGCGCCGCCAAGGTCGTAGCGAGGAACTGCAATCAGCATGTACGGCAGCAACGGCACCACCGCGCCGACCAGGAATGCGATTCCCATCACGACTCCATCCAACGCCGGCCTGCCGATCATCGCGCCGCTGAGCCCGAACATCTTTGCCTCGGCGGTCGATGCGAGAGCCTTGGGAGAGGTGCTGAGCAACCGGACGACGCGATAGGCGCCCTCGCGGCTGAGGCCTTCCTTGCACAGCTCGTCGAGCAATCCTTCCTGGACGGTGTACGGCTTGGCGGCCGCCTCGACGCGCACCAGGTCGAGCTCGGCGCTCAGCACCTCGGTTTCCGCGCGCGTGCCCAAGTAGGCTCCTGCAGCCATCGAGAGCGCGCCGGCCGCGGTGGAAGCCAGGGCGGCGAGCGCGACCTGCGAATGCTGTGAGACGGCGCCACTGAGCCCGCACAGCACGCCCGCGGTCGTCAGCACGCCGTCCTGCACGCCGAACACAATTTCGCGGACGCTCGAGAGCCGCTCGAAGAGCCGCCTTTTTTTAGCGGGATCGATTGCGGCCAAGCTCGTCCTAGAACTCGCGGCTGGCCGGACCGAACTCGACGCCCGGCGTCCAATCGGCGGGGCAGAGTTGGCCGGTCCGGAGCGCGCGCACGATTCGAAGCGTCTCGATCACGCTGCGCCCAACGTTCAGCGGGCATGATGCGGCGAACACAACCTTGCGTTTCCGATCGAGGATGAACGTCGCACGCAACGCGACTTTTTCCTGGTCGTCGAAGACGCCGTAGGCGCGCGCCAGCTTGCCATCCGGATCGGCGAGCAGCGGGTAGCCGATTCCGCCGAGCTCGCGGGCCCATCGCAGATGGCTTTCAACGTCGTCGATACTGACACCCACGATCGTCGTTTCCTCGGCGGTAAATTCCTTCAGCGCCTTGTTGAAGCCCGTGACTTCGGTGGGACAGATGAAAGAAAAGTCGCGCGGATAGAAAAAGATCAGAACCAAATCGGAAGAAATTTTCGCGAGACTCGAGCGTGCGATACGCCCATTAAGGGCGCATTCAAGATCGAACGACGGTGCGGGATCGCCGGGCTTCAGCATCGCGGCCTCAAGTGCATGCTTGGTCGATAGCGCAAAAGCAAAACCTACTCAATCTCGAAGGTGAGAGAAACCGTCGCCGATCCCCCGACGCAGCGGGAGCGAACACCGGGATTACAATCGCAAGCGCAAGGCCGACGGCGGCTGCTCGGGGTCTCGGCTTCATGACTTTCACCTCGGACGCGCTCCGGAATAAGTTGATTCGAGCCGATTTTATCCGGAGACTGTATCAATTGACGATAATCACAATGGTCACGCAAGACGAATGGCGGAAAAACAAGCAAAACAAAATGAGAAGAAGGTAACCCCTCGCAGCGAGGACTTCGCCGCGTGGTACAACGACATCTGTATCCGCGCGGAGTTGGCGGACTACTCGCCGGTGCGCGGATGCATCGTGTTTCGTCCCGACGGTTTTGCCATCTGGGAGGCGATCCGCGACGAGCTCGACAAGCGCATCAAGAAAACCGGCGCCCGCAACGCATACTTCCCGCTGTTCATCCCGCAGAGCTTCCTGCAAAGGGAGGCGCAACACGTCGAGGGGTTCGCGCCCGAGCTTGCGGTCGTTACGCACGGCGGCGGCAAGGAGCTCGAAGAGCCGCTAATCGTGCGTCCCACCTCCGAGACGATCATCAACCATATGTTCGCGCAGTGGATCAGATCGCATCGCGACTTGCCGATGATGCTCAATCAATGGTGCAACGTCGTGCGATGGGAGATGCGCACCCGCATGTTCCTGCGCACTACCGAGTTCCTCTGGCAGGAGGGGCACACGGCGCACGCCACGCGCGAGGAAGCCGAACGCGAAACGCTCACGATGCTCGAGGTGTACCGGCAGTTCGTCGAGGAGTTCCTGTCGATTCCGCTGATCGTCGGACGCAAAAGCGCGGCCGAGCGATTCCCGGGCGCCGTCGAGACCTATTCGATCGAGGGTTTGATGGGCGACGGGCGCGCGCTGCAATGCGGCACCTCGCATTTTCTCGGCCAGAACTTCGCCAAGCCGTTCGAGATCCGCTACCTCGACGATCAAAATCAGATGCAGTTCGTGTGGCAGACGAGCTGGGGTGTATCGACGCGGCTGCTCGGCGCGATCGTGATGGCGCACGGCGACGACCAGGGACTGCGGCTGCCGCCGACGGTCGCATCGACGCAAGCGGTCGTCGTGCCGATATTTCGCAAACCCGAGGAGGGCGAAAAAGTGCTCGCCGCAGCCCGCGGCGCGCTGGAATCGCTGACGCAGGCGGGAATCCGCGCGCGCATCGACGATCGCGAAGGCCTGACGCCGGGTTTCAAGTTCAACGATTGGGAGATGCGCGGCGTGCCGGTGAGAATCGAGATCGGACCACGCGATGTCGCCTCGGGCGAAGCAGTACTCGCGCGGCGCGACAAGTCGGGACCGGAATCAAAGAGCAAAGCATCGCTCGCAACGATCGCGGATGCGGTCGGCGTGCTGCTGGGCGAGATTCAGAAAAATCTCTACGCGCAGGCAAAGGCCGCGATGATCGCGAATACGCGGAAGTTCGACGACTACGCCCAGTTTCGCCGGCACATGGAAGGCGAGGGCGGCGGCGGATTCGCCGACGTCTATTGGTGCGGGAATCCAGTCTGCGAAACGCGGATTAGCGAAGAGACCAAAGCGACCTGCCGCGTAATTCCACTCACGAGTGACGGGGCCGCGGGCAAGTGCATGGTATGCGGCGAATCGGCGCCGGAGCGCGCGTATTTCGCCAAGGCGTATTGAGCAAAAGAGACCGCGTAGGGATTAAATCTAGACGGACCGTTGTTGGTTTGAGTCTAAAGCAGGATTCAAAATGGAAATTCCGGGCTACTGCTTCAACCGTTGCAGGCAACCGCGGCGACGTGGACGAAATGGTTGCCACTGAGGCGTGGGCTGTCAGCACCTCTTTTTGGGGGCAGGGTTGGGCCGAGGCAGACGAGATAGGGGAACATGATGAATCTTCGACTTCTGTTTGGCGGCTTCCTGATAGGAGTGCTGCTCGCGGGATGCAACGTCCAAGCGACCCACGCTTCGGAAACCGTATCGTTTAAGAGTGGCGGATTGGTCCTCCACGGCCTGCTGTATAGGCCGGCAGGCGCGGGCCCGTTTCCGGTGGTCCTATACAATCACGGTAGCGCACCCGGCATGCTCAACAATGTTGCATTCGAAGCACTCGGACCGATGTTCGTGGCCCACGGGTGGGCTTTCTTTGCGCCCTATCGGCGAGGACAAGGTCTAAGCAGCGACGCGGGTCCCTACATCGGAGACGAAATCGCGGCCGCACGCTCCCGTGGCGGCGAAGCTCAGGCCGCCGACACTATGGTCAGGCTGCTCGAGACCAATCAATTTCAAGATCAGATGGCGGCGCTTGCCTGGCTGAAAAATCAGCCCTTCGTTCGCCCGACCAATATCGCGGTAATGGGAAACTCGTTCGGCGGCGTCGAGACTGTCCTGGGGGCCGCGCAGGGTGGATATTGCGCAGCGGTAGATGCTTCGGGCGGCGCGGAGAGTTGGGATCAGGCCCCCGCCCTGAGAGACTTAATGTTGAAAGCGGTCCAGCATTCAAAGGCGCCGATCTTGTTCTTTCAGGCCAAAAATGACTACAGCATAGTGCCGAGCGAGACACTTTATGCGGCCATGAGGACCGTCCGGAAGCCAGCTGAGATCCGCATTTATCCACCGTATGGAAATTCCACTGAGGATGGACATAGCTTTCCTTATCGCGGCGGTGGTGTATGGAAAGACGAGGTCTTTCGATTCTTGGACGCGAACTGTAAAGGCTAGCGGCATGTTTGGTGAAGAGTGCGTTGGCCCCGATCGCGGCATTCTCGGTTAAAATTTGTAGCTGATCTTCATCGCGGTGCGCACTTCGGCCATCGTCTCTTGCGCGACGGCGCGTCCTATCCGCGTGCCCTCGACGATGATCTCGCGGACGTGCTCGGGCTTCGACGCGAAATGCGCGCGGCGTTCGCGAATCGGTTCCAGAAAAACGTTCAGCGCCTTGAACAGCTTCTCCTTGACCTCGACGTCGCCGACCGTGCCCTTGCGGTAGCGCTCCTTCAGGTCTTCGATTTCCGCCTTATCCGGATTGAACACGTCGTGATACGTGAAAACGGGATTGCCTTCGACGTGGCCGGGATCCGTTGGGTGCAGCCGCGTGGGATCGGTGTACATCGACATCACGCGCTTGCGCACGACGTCGGGCGAATCGCCAAGGTAGATGCAATTGCCGAGCGACTTCGACATCTTCGCTCCGCCGTCCGTCCCCGGCAGCCGCGCCACTTGGCCGACCAGCGCCTTCGGTTCGATTAGAACTTTGTCGTACATGCGATTGAAGCGCCGCACGATCTCGCGCGCCTGTTCGATCATCGGGAGCTGGTCTTCGCCGACCGGGACGAGATGCGCCTTGAAGATCGTGATATCCGAAGCCTGCGAAATTGGATAGGTGTAAAAGCCGACCGGCAGACCCTTGGTGAAATTCCTTTGCTTGATTTCGTCCTTGAGAGTCGGATTGCGCTCGAGCGTCGCGGTGGTGACAAGGTTCATGAAGTAAATCGTCAGCTCGGTCAGCTCCGGGACCATCGATTGAACGACGATCTTCACCTTGTCCGGATCGAGGCCGACCGCCAGGTAGTCGAGCGCGACCTCGAAGATATTCGCTTCGAGCTTTTCGGGATGCTCGAAATTGTCGGTCAGCGCCTGGATGTCGGCGATTAGTAAGTAGGTATCGTATTCTTCCTGCAGGCGTACGCGGTTTTGCAGCGACCCTACATAATGACCGAGATGCAATGGCCCGGTGGGGCGGTCTCCAGTGAGTATTCGTTTAATCATCGGTCAATAGTCAGTCCAATAGTCAGTTCGTGAATAGACTGCGCAACGTCGCCAGGTTCTCGATATCCTCCTTCAGGTCGGGACCCTTGGGCGTCTCCAGGCACATCGGCAGGCCGAAAAAGCGCTGATCGTTGAGGATGCGGCGAAACGCGTCGATTCCGATAAATCCCTTCCCGATATGCTGATGGCGATCGACGCGCGAATGGAAGTCCTTGATCGAGTCGTTGAGATGAAACGCGGCAAGTGTTTTGATTCCGATAAGCTTGTCGAGTTCGCTGAACGTACTTTCATATCCTTCCGGAGTGCGCAGGTCGTAGCCGGCGGCGAATGCATGCTCGGTGTCGAAGCATAGCCGGAGGCGCTCGTTTTCAACGACGGCGTCGAAGATTTGCGCCATCTGCTGAAAAGTGTGGCCCAGCGTGCTGCCCTGGCCGGCCGTGATTTCGAGCGCGATCTTCACGTTGAAGCCTTTGCATGCGGCGTGCGCCTCGTCGATCGACTTTGCAATCGTCTTGATCCCATTCTCAACCCCCGAGCCGACATGAGCGCCCGGATGCGCGACCAGCGTGGGCACGCCGAGCGCCTCGCATCGCTGCAGTTCGTCGATAAATGCCTTGACCGACTTGGCCCGCAGAGCTTCATCGGGCGCGCCGAGATTCACCAGGTAGGAGTCGTGCGCGATCACGATCCCGATGCCGGTTTCGATTTGATGGCGTTTGAAATTCTCGATTTCCTCTTTGCTGTACGGTTTCGACGCCCACTGTCGCGACGACTTGGTAAAAATCTGAATGCATTCGCAGCCGATCTGATTGCCCCGGGTCAGCGCCTCGCCGACTCCCCCGGCGATCGACATATGCGCGCCAAGGATTGGACGGCTGAATTTGCCGGTATTTGCCATCGTGACATGCAGCCTTTACGCGCCGGGCTTTGCGGACGCAAGCGCATCGCGATTTTATACGAATGAACGCCCAAAGCGAGCAGCAGCAACCCGCGCAACCGCTCTTGCCCGCCACGCCCATCGGTGGATACTTCATTACTCGTGCGAACCGCGATCATCATAGGATTGACGATTGCCGCCGCGGGATGCGCTCACGTCATTTCGCTGCCGCCGCAGGTGACGCTTGCGGAAGTGGAGCCGTCGGGCCGCGCCGCCAAGCCGCCCGATTGCAACATGCCGGTGTTGCGCCATGAGCCGCTGAGAGATTTTCGCAAGGTCGCAATCGTGGAGGGATTGGGAAACGTTTATGCGAGCGAGGCCGACGTGCTGCCCGCCGTGCAGCGCAAGGCCTGTGAAACGGGTGCGGATGCGATCGTCATACTCACGAGCAGAGCGCAGACCAGCGAAGCCAGCACGGGCTACTACATCAATTCGGTCGCGATCGTGTACGGCAAAGAAAATCCGGCCGCAGCCGGCGCCGCGTATAAAATGCTTCGGTGAGAGTGCGAATGGGCATTTATTGCTTTCGCGTTGCCGCCGATTTCAGCGCATGATAAGTGCCTGATTGCGGTGGCGAAGCGATCCATAAAGACGGTCGGCCTGGTCGTCAAGCACGAGCGGCCCGAAGCGATCACCATCGCGCGAACCCTCACCCGCCTTCTCCGCACCAGGCATAAGACTCCGCTCGCGGACACTGAGACGGCGAAAAAGATCGGCGCCGAGGCCGTCGAACGGCATCAGCTCGCCGATCGTGCCGATCTGATCGTCGTGCTCGGCGGCGACGGCACGCTGCTCGGCGTCGCGCGCCTGGTCGCATCGAAGGGGATTCCGATCCTGGGCGTAAATCTTGGCGGACTTGGCTTCCTGACCGAAGTGACTATCAAGGAGGCGCGAGCCGCCCTGGGACGCGTACTCGACGGCGACTACGAAGTCGATCGGCGCATCATGCTCGAGGCAATCGTCGAACGCGCATCCGAGGATTCAACCCAACCCTTTCTAGCACTCAACGACGTGGTCGTCGGCAAAGGCCCGCTCGGCGGGATGCTTCGGCTCGACGTAGTCGCCAATCACAAAGCCTTCTGCTCATATCGCGCCGACGGATTGATCATCGCAACTCCCACGGGCTCGACCGCATACGCGCTCTCCGCCGGCGGGCCGATCGTTTTTCCCACTCTCAACGCGATCGTGGTCGCGCCAATCTGCCCGCATACTCTGAGCAACCGTCCGGTGGTGCTGCCGGATTCGTTCGAAATCGAGATTCACGTGATGGCGCCGGATCACGACGCGGCTTTCACCGTCGACGGCCAGGAGTCGGCGCAACTGGGGCCAACCGACGTAATCAGAATCCATCGCGCACGCCACGTCGTTTCGCTAATCCGCTCCGCTCATCCGAATTTCGAAATCTGGCGCGACAAGCTCCACTGGGGATAGGCGCGCGCGTCGCAGATGCTGCTCGAACTGCACATCCGCAACTTCGCGATAATCGAGGAAGCTCATCTCGAGTTCGGCGCAGGCCTCAACGTGCTTTCGGGGGAGACAGGCGCCGGCAAAACGATCATCTTGAGCGCGCTCGGATTGCTGCTCGGCTCACGCGCGTCGCCCGATATGATTCGCACCGGCGAGAAGGAGGCAGTCGTCGAGGGACGGTTCGAGCTCGAGGGCGAGGCCGCGATGCCTGAACTGGCCGAGCGCAGGCGCGACGGCGAACGCCGCGAGTTGATCGTGCGCAGAGTGATCGCCGAGGGCGGTGGGCGCTCGCGCGTGACGATCGACGGCGAACTCGCCACCGTGCAGAGCCTTGGCAAGATAGGCGCGCCGTTGGTTCAGGTTTATGGACAGCACGAGCAGCATTCGCTGCTCCGTGCCGAGAGCCATCGCGAGACTCTCGATCGTTACGCGAACCTCGATGATGAACTCGCGTCCTATCGCGAACGTTACGCGCGCGCGGAAGACATCCAGTCCCGCCTTCACGAACTAAACCGCCGCGAACGTGAACGCGCGGATTTGCTGGAACTGGCAAGGTTCCGCGCGACCGAACTCGAGCGCGCCGGCCTCGTCGCCGGCGAAGATGAAGCGCTATCGCGCGAGCGAACCGTGCTCTCCAACGCAAGCAAGCTCGCCACCGCCGCGCTCGAGGCCGAGCAGGCGCTCTACGGCGCCGACGGCGCGGCGACAGATACGGTTGCGCGAGTCGAGGCGCGATTGGTCGATGCGGCTGCGCTCGATCCGAAGCTTGGCGATGCACTCGAGATGATCAAGTCGGCCCGCGCGAACCTCGAGGAGGCGGCGCGCACGCTCGGCGCGTACGCGTCCAGGATCGAGGCGGACCCCGCGCGTCTGGAGGAAATCGACAACCGGCTTCAGGAACTGACGCGGCTCAAGCGCAAATACGGCGGGTCAATCGATAGCGCTATCGAGACGTTGGAGCGATCGCGGGCCGAGATTGGCGAGCTCGAAGGGATCGGCGAGTCGAAAGCTCAAGTCGAAGCCGCGATGGCGGCGGCGCTCGACGAACTCACCGGGCATGCAAATAGACTGTCCTCGATTCGCCATCGCGCTGCCACCGAGCTCGGCCGCAAGATGGAAGCCGAATTGAGGACGCTTGGGATGCGCTCGCCGGGTTTCGAGGCGCGGCTCGGCGCGCTCGGCTCGGACGAAGCCGGCTTCGTGCATGGCGGCGTTGCGCTCGGTCCGTTCGGCATCGATACGATCGAGTTTCATCTGTCGCCGAATGTCGGCCAGCCTGCGATGCCGCTGCTGAGAATCGCCTCGGGCGGCGAGCTTTCGCGCGTGATGCTCGCGCTCAAGCGCCTCGAGGCGCAGCGCCGCGGTGTTGCCACGATGATTTTCGACGAAGTGGACGCCGGAATCGGCGGCGCAGTTGCCCAGGTGGTTGGCCGCAAACTGAAACAACTCTCGCGCTTTCATCAGATTTTGTGTGTCACGCACCTGGCGCAGATCGCGGCGTTCGCGGACCGTCATCTCACAGTCGAAAAAGAAGAGCGGCGCGGTTCGACTCGCAGCCGTGTGGCGGTTCTGGAACCCGGCGATCGCACCGAGGAGATCGCTCGGATGCTCGGCGGCGAAGTATCCGACAAATTCCGCCGCGCTGCGCGCGAACTGCTCGATCGCGCCCGGGAATGACGCGCGCTTGACGCCAATTCGCCGCCGTTATGAAACCGATCTCCAATGACAAGCGCGGCCCCGGTCGGTTGACTCCACGGACGGTATCCGGTTAGCTGAAAAATCTCGCCTGCGGTGGGGCTGTAGCTCAGTTTGGGAGAGCGCCTGAATGGCATTCAGGAGGTCGCGCGTTCGATCCGCGTCAGCTCCACCAATAAAATCAAGCACTTAGCCAATATTCGCCACGATGTCGCCAGCGATTAGGTGGCACATAGGTGGCACCGTAGACATAAGCCGATTTCACGATATAGACCTGACCAGACCCATTTTTCATGGCTCTGAGCAACCGGCGCAGCGTGAAAAGCTACGAAATTTTGGTTTTTGAAGCTCGCTCGGTGGCTTCCAGCATTTGGCCCCGAACACCGCTGCTCACCTCGTCGCGCGGAAATCAAAGGCTCTTTCATCCGAGCGCCCTGCCAGATTTATTGCTTTGCAAACTGCTCCGGCAGGCACCGATAGCGATCGCTACGCGTCTTGGACGCGTGTACAGTGAGCGACTTGGAAATCCTCCAGAAGTTCCATTGTCGTCGATCCGCGCGGCGGGCCGCTGCATCGGTGCCCTCACGCCTGGAGGAAATTGAGCCGCGTTCACGACGTGAGAGGTGGTGGGAAAGTCGTCCTCGCGCGTCCAAATCAAGCGAAACTGCGGGGTTTTATTTCCGCCCGCGTACCCTTCATCCGCCCTTGTCCAAGCCCGTGGCTGTCAAATTGGCTGTCAAAACCATCGCGCAAGAACGCATCAGATTTTCGATCTCGCGTACCAGCTATCGGTACCGAGACTTTGAATCCACCTCTTTCCGGGGGGGCGAGGCTGTCTGAGCAATCTTCTCCTTTAGCGGGACCTTGGAGGACCTTGACGCCCAACAGGTGACAAATCGCGACGCTGCAACAAATAACGCCCGGCAATTCGCCACCGAAGTCATCGGGATGCTCCGCCATAATGCGGCGAGCCAGCCACGGCGGAGATCGCGTGACGTACGGCAGGTGAGCGAGCATTTTCGGAGACGACGCCGAACTAGACCTTAGCGGCTTCGTTCCCCGACCTGCCGAGAATCCCTCACTCCACCCGACAAGATCAAGACAATCTCTGGAGCAGCGAACTTCGTGAGCCGTGAGCCGAGAAGGCAAACCTCATCGCCCGAACCGGCAAAACCTGAACCTAGACGACACCGCACGGGGCGGAACGTCCAACTCAACATCAAAGCCACTGCCCACACGGTCGAACGCTTTCACAAAATTGCCGACAGCAACCGCTGGATACTTGGCGACACCTTCGACCGTGCCATTGCCGCGCTCGAGCGCGAATTAGCATCCTCCACCTTGTAGTCAAAGACAGGCGCCGCCTGCGGAAAGGCTTCCACAATAAGACCCCTTTTTCAGGTCATTACGGGGCCGGTCAGCCAAGAACCTTTAGTACAGCAAAATAAATGCCCAGCATGGCGATTCCCATCGGCATGCCGACCGTCGCCCACTCGCGGCTGGTAATGCGCAGCCGGCTGGCAGCAACAATGTTGGCGATGTTGCCAGGAACAAACATCCCACCGCTGATTAGCAAACCGAGCAATGCCGCGCGCTGCTGATTCACGCTGAGCGTCGGCCCCATCTCCACTACTGCCAGGGTCGAATTGTTGACGACTGCGGAAATCGTATTGAGCCAAAATAGCGATTCACTTGGGAGCCGGGGGACGTACGCATCGAGCAAAGGCCTGAGGCCTTCCGATAGTGCGACTAGTCCGGCGATAAAGACATACACTTTACCCGGTCGAGCGAGGAGGACAACCCACCACGAATCCCGCGGTGCGATTACCACGGTCTGCTCCAACTCGATTGAGCCAATCCGCAAAAGCAACGTCGGTAGCGCGCTGAGCACGATTCCGACCACAACGAAGGGACCAAGCAGTCGGGTCAGGTACCAAAAGTCCGCATGCAGGGCGTGCAGAACCACCGCGATTCCGGGCATGCCCACAGGCGTGAGGCCTGCGCCAAGACCGATAGCGAAACATGCAGATACCGTCACGAAAATCTCGGCCGGCCGCTCAAGGCGAAGTACAGAAATCGCCTCCACGAATACCAAGGCAGAAACAACCGGAGTTATGATTGCCGCGAGAAACCCAAGAATGATCGTTAGCAAAAAACAGACCGCCTTTGGGTCGAGCACTTGAACTACAGAGGCAAACAGTTCATCGAGAAAGTCGCGCAGAAGGCGAAACCCTGCGCCAAACACCAGAACCGCCAGCGTGAATGACAAGGGCTCGCGCAGGGCTGCCCAGATTAGCGCCGAGCTGAATTGTCCCATGAGACAAGCGGTCGCCACTCCGGCCACCAGGAAAAAAAGCTCAACGTTGCGTTTGATCGGCCCGATAAAGACGGGACCGACCAGAACTGCGAAGACCATTAACGCGGCAAGGACCATCGTGAGCATCTTCCCGCAACTAATGCATTAATACGGCGTTCGTGTAATCCGGAATTTCCATATTGAATCTTGATTCAGACCCGCATCAAGACCAGGTGGTTTGCAAACGGGAAGCTCGAGCCAGATTTTGAGTCCAAAGAGCTTTCCACGGCGCCGCAACCAGCCAGTTCTGCCTCGCGTTGGCATGAAACACGCGAAACTAGCACTTCCCCCCTATCTCATCACCGGAATCTGCTCCACTCTGCACACCGCGCCGCCGGAGGTACCCGAAGTCGACATGCAGCGCGGGCAGGACCAGCGTACTGGCCGGCATCCCCAGGGGCGTCGTGACCGCGAATGGGCCGCGCACGGCCTCCGCACCGGAATGCTGCTTCTCATTTGTGTTTCGGAGTTTTGGGCCTCATGGCTGCTTTCTGACAGCCTTTTCCAGTGGTCGTTCGCTCAAAGATGAATGTATTCAGTTTTACTTGCCACGAGAGTGGACCGGCGCTATAAAATAATGAATGGATTCATCTTTAGAGAATCGACCAGTCGGACTTCGCGACCGGCAGAAGCAGGAGCGGGAGCGCCGTATTATCAAGGCCGCCGAGCGACTGTTCGCCAGGAAGGGCTACGTCGAAGTCGCTATGGAAGATGTAGCGGGGCGCGCGGGCTTCGCGGTCGGCACGATCTACAACTATTTCCCGTCCAAATCCGCGCTGTTGCTCGCGATCGTCAGGCGTGAAACGGAATCGCTGCTCGCGAGCGGACGGAAGATCCTCGAAGACCCGCCGCGCAACCCGGTCGCGGGGGTTTCCGCGTTCACCGGGATTTTTTTCGACGACTTCACGCGTGACGACCGACGGCTGTGGCGCGAACTGTTCGGCGCTGCGATTGCGGAGCCGTCCACCCTGGGACAGCGCCTGTTCGAAGCCGATGTGCAACTGGTGACGCAGCTCGCCGCTCTGCTCGAGCGATACCGCTGCGACGGGATTCTCGCATCCGACATAGAACCCATGCCCGCGGCGACCGTCCTTTACGGCGTCTGCTTCACCTGGATGACCGCTTATCTGATGAACGACGCGATCAGCGCCGAAATGGTGCGCAACGAGATTCGCCGCGGCACCGCGATCGCAATGCGCGGATTGTTTCGCGACGCCGACGCAATCTCAACTATTACCGGAGGTGCTGAACTATGATCGAGATTATCGAAGGCCTTCCCGACCATGTAGTGGGAATCCTGGCAAAGGGCGAAGTGACGAGAAAGGACTACCTAGAGGTGGTGATACCGGCAATAAAAAAGTCGCTGAAGCAAAATGCCAAGCTGCGGCTCTATTACGAGCTGGGTTCGCAATTCACCGGAATCGACTTCGGCGCCGAATGGGAAGATTTCAAACTCGGAATTGAGCATCTTTCACGTTGGGAACGGATGGCCGTCGTGACCGACGTCGCCTGGATCAGGAATTTGGTCGGTGCTTTTCGCTTTCTGATGCCCGGAAAGATGAGAATCTTCACGACCGCCCAGACATCAGAGGCCCGCAAATGGATCGTCGCGCCGTGAGCGGGAGCCATCCATGAGAATCTTCGGAGATCCTTTCTTTTGGGCACTGGTCAGCATGTTCGGATTGGCAAGCGCCACGGCCGGGGTGGGCAGCACGAGGCTGGGGAAATTTAGATCACTGGGATTGGTAACCGTGGGAATGTTCACCTTGGGGCGAGTGGTGCTGGTCCTGCCCGCGGTAACTCAGCCGAGACTCGTGGCGGGTGACTGGATCTGGGTTGTCGGAGGCGTGATCTTTGCCGCAGGAATGGTTTTCGCGCTTCCTGCGTTCGCGATCAGGCCGTTCACAGGGCCCGAGGCTGGTGTGAGCCTGAGGACCGGAGGATTTTACCGGATCGTCAGGAATCCTCTCTATCTTTCAGATGTGTTGTGGTGCCTCGGTTGGGCAGTGATGTTCCGCTCCGAGATCGGCATCGCTCTCGTTCCCGTGTGGTGGGCGGGTCTGTGGCTGCTAACTATAATCGAGGAGGAGAGCCTCGAGCGGAAACTCGGCCAGCCGTACATCGAGTACAGGCGACGAATCCGTGGACGTATCCTCCCCGGCCTGCCACTATGATCGCACCGAGCCCAAATCCGCGCGGGAATGAGGGGGACCGCTCCTGATGCCGGACAGATTGAGGTATTTCGGTGATTGCCGACATCGCCAACTGGTGCTGGGTGCGCGCCCAAAAGCGGTTGGACCTTTCGATCGACGGCCTCGGAAATCTGCGACACACGACTATCCAGTGCTGCCCTTAAGCGGTCGGAGCGGCCGCCTTGGCGGGGACTGGGGCCGGATGAAGGCTGGCGTTGACTCTCGCAAGGTGGCGCTGATGGCGTGCCGTGCCCAGATGCATCAGGCGGTAAACCTCAACCTTCACCATGTCGTTGATGAAAAACCATACGAGCGCATAGCCCCACACTAACAGTGCGTACTTCCATCCCAGCGGCGTCATGCCCCATCCATAGACCGCGGCCAGGGTTCCGATGACCTGGGTTGTTTCGCAGGCAACGACCAGACGCCAATTGGGCCACGGGCGCTGCCAAAACGTTCCCACGCTTCGCGTGATGTAAATGGTGAGGTGCCCGGCGACCAGCAGCTTGAGGAAGATGAGGCTTTGAACGACGGGCCGGGGGAGGTGAAAGTATTTCTCTGCGATCCAGAAAAGGCCGAATGCAGAGATAACTCCCATCACGCCGAGCACCGAGCTGACCGTGAGTACGCGTTCCATGTCCCAGCGCACCGGGCGTGGAGCTACAATGGTGTTGTCGTAGGCGATCATCATGATCGGGAAGTCGTTGAGGACCGCGATGAGCACGATCATGACCGCGGTTACGGGGTAGAAGTTGAACACCACAATCGCGAGCGTCATGAAGAGCAGGACGCGGATGGTTTCCGAAATCCGGTAGATGGCGTAACTGTTCATGCGTTCGAATATCTTGCGCGCTTCTGCAATGGCGGCGGTGATTACCGAGAGACCTGTGGCCGTGAGCACCAGATCCGAGGCGGCGCGGGCGGCGTCGGTCGCGCCGCTTACCGCGATGCCGCAATCAGCCTGTTTGAGCGCGGGAGCGTCGTTGACGCCGTCACCGGTCATTCCGACGATATGTCCACCCGCCTGGAGGGCCTTGACGATCTTGAACTTATGCTCAGGAAAAACCTGTGCGTAGCCGTCGGCCGCGTCTATCTTGTCACTGTCGTCAGGCTTACCGTCGGGGAAAAGATCGCTCGCAACCGCGATGTTCGGTCCCAGCTTGAGTTCGCGCGATATCTGGCGCGCTATTGCGAGATTGTCGCCGGTTACCATGCGAACCTGCAGACCCATTTTTCGCGCGGTCGCGATGGTCGAGGCTGAATCGTCGCGGGGCGGATCGGACAGAGACAGTAGTCCAAGGAATTCCCACTTTCCCTGGGCATCGGTGCGCGCGACACCAAGGGTACGATAGCCTTTGGCCGCCAGATCGTTAACCTGCCCTTCAGCTTGTTTGCGCGCGTCCGCGTCGGGATGGACCAGATCCAGAATCACCTGCGGGGCGCCCTTCGAGACTTTGAAAGTGGCGTTGTCGTGTTTGACCTCGGCCTCGGTTCGCTTACTGACCGGATCGAAAGGCGTGAAATGAGTGATTTGATAGGCTTTTAACGCCGATTGATCGCTGAGACCTTTGAGGACGGCCTCGTCGATGCCATCGCCGCCCTCCCTTCGCGACGCCAAGGCTCCTCCCAGGATCAGGTCCTGATCGTTGCTCGCCTTGAAAACCACAGGGCTGCCCAGCTTGAGCTCGTTCTTGGTCAGCGTTCCGGTCTTGTCTGAGCAGAGAATGTCCATGCCGGCCATCTCTTCGATCGCGGCGAGGCGGGACACGATAGCCTTCATCCTGGCAAGCACGGATGCGCCGACGGCCATCGTGACGGACAGGACGGCGGGCAATGCGACCGGGATTGCAGCTACCGTAAGAATCAGTGCGAATAGCAGGGTTTCGACCAGCGGGTCGCCGCGAAATAGCGCGACTGTCAGGATCAATGCGACCAGGCCGAGCGTGATCAGAATGAGAAAATTACCTATCTTGAGGACCGCCTTCTGAAAGTGGGACACGGTCTGAACGCTCTCGACCAGTCGCGCGGTGCGGCCGAAGAGCGTGTTCATTCCGGTGGCGACGACCAGCCCATTCATCTGGCCCATTCGCACGATTGATCCTGAATACGCAACGTCATTTTTCTTCTTGTCGACCGGCAGTGACTCTCCCGTCAGCGCCGACTGATCGATGCTGAGGTAGTCGCCATCGACCAGCTTCAGGTCGGCGGGGACGACATTGCCGAGTTTGACCATGACAATATCCCCACTCACCAGGGTCTTTGCCTCGACGTCGCTCCACTTGCCGTCGCGCAGCACTCGCGAATGCAGTGCGAGATTCTTTTTGAGCGCCTCGATCTCGTTGTCGGCCTTGAATTCCTCCCAGAAGCCGACGACCGCGTTCAGCGCCAGCATGAAAAAGATGATGACGAAGTCTTCCCAATGCCGAACCACTGCGGAGAGTATCGCGGCAATTTCGATCATCCACGCGATAGGTCCCCAAAGAAACGTCAGGAACCGCTTGAGGGGGCTGATGCGCTTCTCTTCGATCGCGTTGGGACCGTCCTTCTTGAGCCGGCTCGCCGCTTCTTCCTGGGTCAGTCCATGCTCGATACTCGAATGGAACTTGGTGAGCGCCTCCTGGATCGTCCCGGTATCAGCTGGTATCTGGACACCTTTGGACGCATCTGCCTTGGAGGCGTCGGCCTTGGGAGCGTCAGCCCTGGGAGCATCGGCCTTGGACGCATCTGTCTTGGCTGCATCTGCGGAAACTGAGGCCTCGGCCTTTTGCCAGTCCTCGAGCGCACTGCCGCGTTCACCATGGCGAGCCTGAAAGACTTCGAAGGCGCGCTTGCGAATCTCATCCACGCTCGGCTTCGAACCCTTGGACTCAGCTGTACTTGCCTCGGACCCTTCTGGCGCGGAGTCCTTTGGATCGTTTACAGTCTTCGCATCTTCTGGAGAACTCTTCTCAGTAGCCATCTTTTAACTCCTGCCAGATTCCTTCCATACAGCGCCGACCGACCTTGGTCGGGCGCTCTGCGGTTGACTGCGAGGTCGCCATGCCAGGTCATCGCTCATCACATAGATACTCAGGGCCACAAGCATCAAAATCACGGCGACCCACAAACGCCAATCATGATGCGCATGTTTCCAGTAAGGACGATGGAAGCCATGAGGAACACTGTCGCTATCTGGACCTTCGGACCGGTGGTGACTGTGCTTTATCTTATTCATCAGTTCCCTGCCTTCTCGACTCCATCCGGAATGATCTCGGGTCGGCGCTATTACCGCTCGTCTACTTCCACTTCCAGTTACGGATTTCCGGCAGGTCCTGGCCGTGCTTGTCGATGTAATGCTTGTGCTCGATGAGCTTGTCCTGCATCATCTGCTTCAGATAGGAACCCTTGGCGCCCAAATGCGGTAGGCGATCCACCACGTCTTGCACTAAGTGAAATCGGTCAAGGTCGTTCTGCACCCTCATGTCAAAGGCGGTCGTAATGGTACCCTCTTCTTTGTAGCCCCGGACGTGCAGGTTGCGGTTGGTGCGGCGGTAGGCCAGCCGGTGGACCAGCCATGGATATCCATGAAAGCCAAAGATGATGTGCTTGTCTCTGGTGAAGAGCGAGTCGTAATCCTTATCGCTCAGCCCGTGCGGGTGTTCCGTGCTGGGCTGTAGCTTCATTAGATCGACGACATTGATCACGCGGATTTTCAGATCGGGAAGATGTTCGCGGAGGATGGAAACGGCGGCCAGAATCTCCAACGTGGGCGTGTCTCCACAACAGGCCATCACCACGTCCGGCTCGGCGTCCTGGTCGTTGCTGGCCCATTGCCAGATGCCAATTCCTTCCTTGCAATGCACGACCGCGGCGTCCATCGTCAGCCATTGGGGTAGTGCGTGTTTGCCTGCAACCACCACGTTGACGTAGTGCCGGCTGCGCAGGCAGTGATCGAAGACCGACAGCAGACAATTCGCGTCGGGCGGCAGGTAGACGCGTACGATATCGGCCTTCTTGTTGATAACGTGGTCGAGAAAGCCCGGATCCTGGTGCGTGAAGCCATTGTGATCCTGCTGCCAGACGTGGGAGGCCAGCAGATAGTTCAACGACGAGATCTTCCGGCGCCAGGGCAGTTCCAACGTCACCTTCAGCCACTTGGCGTGCTGGCTGAACATCGAATCGACGATGCGAATGAAGGCCTCATAGCTATTGAAAAGCCCGTGCCGCCCGGTCAGTAGATATCCTTCCAGCCAACCCTCGCACTGATGCTCGCTGAGCATCGAATCGACCACGCGTCCCGCTGGCGCGAGGAATTCATCATTTTTTGCTTCGCGGGCGTCCCACTGACGGTCGGTGACTTCAAAAACCGCGCCCAACAGATTCGAGAGTGTCTCATCGGGCCCGAAGATCCGGAAATTGCGCTGATCCTGATTCAGCTTGGCCACGTCACGCAGGAACTTGCCCAGCACGAGCGTATCCTGGCCGTCGACGGCGCCGGGCGAAGGCACATCCACCGCGTGGACATGGAAGTCCGGCATCCGCAGGTCGCGCAACAGAATACCGCCGTTGGCGTGGGGATTGGCGCCCATCCGCCGCTCGCCCTTGGGCGCCAGCTCGGCCAATTCCGATCTAAGACGGCCATGCTCATCGAATAGCTCTTCGGCCTTGTAGCTCTTCATCCAGCTTTCAAGCAGCTTGACATGATCGGGATGCTCGGAATCCACCAGCAGCGGCACCTGGTGCGCCCGGAAGGTGCCCTCGATTTGCAGGCCGTCGACGACTTTCGGTCCCGTCCAGCCCTTGGGTGACTTGAGGACGATCATTGGCCAGCGCGGCCGAGTGGTGTCGTTCTTGTTCCGTGCATGGCTTTGGATTTGCCGAATGTCTTCGATGACCTCTTCCAAAGTACCGGCCATGAGTTGATGCATTTTCTCCGGCTCATCACCTTCGACAAAATGGGGCGTCCAGCCGCAGCCTCGTAAAAATTCCTCCAATTCTTCATGCTCGATGCGGGCGAGCACGGTCGGATTGCTGATCTTGTAGCCGTTGAGGTGCAGGATCGGCAGCACTGCTCCGTCGGTAATTGGGTTGATAAACTTGTTGGACTGCCATGCGGTCGCCAGCGGGCCTGTTTCCGCTTCGCCGTCGCCGATGATGCACGCGACGATCAGGCCCGGATTGTCGAACGCGGCCCCGAAAGCATGGCTGAGCGAGTACCCCAGCTCGCCACCTTCGTGAATCGATCCCGGCGTGGTCGGGGCTACATGGCTGGAAATCCCGCCGGGAAACGAGAATTGCTTGAACAGCTCTTTCATCCCGGCTTCGTCCTGGCTGACGTTCGGATAAATCTCGCTGTAGCTGCCTTCGAGGTAGGTATTGCCCACCAGCGCCGGGCCGCCGTGGCCGGGACCGGCGATGTAGAACATATCCAGGTCATACTTCTTGATGACCCGGTTCAAATGCACATAGATGAAGTTCTGGCCGGGCGTCGTGCCCCAGTGTCCGACCACCAGCGGCTTCACGTGCGACAGTTTGAGCGGCTCCTTCAGCAGCGGATTGTCGTAGAGATAGATCTGGCCGACCGACAGATAGTTCGCCGCGCGCCAGTATGCATCAATCTTGTGGAGCAGTTCCGGGGAAAGAGTTGTCGTCTTCATGGTTCAATTCCCTTTTTTTCAGCCAAGGCCGAGAACGCGGCAAACCGTCTTGGCAATCATGAGTTCTTCGTCCGTATGAATGACGCGGACAGCGACCCTGCTGGCCGCCGCAGAAATCACGCCCGCGTTCGCTGCGTTTCGCTTTTCTTCGAGTTCGATTCCAAGGAATCCGAGCCCATCGCAAATCCGGTCGCGGACCATGGGCGCGTTTTCGCCGATCCCGCCGGCGAACACCAGCGTGTCCAGTCCGCCCAACGCCGCCGCGAATGCGCCGATCCATTTCTTGACCTGGTAGCAAAACAGCGCGACCGCTTCAGCCGCCCGCACGTCCTGCGTTTCACGGCCGAGCAAGTCACGCATGTCGGAACTGGTTTCCGACACGCCGAGCAGCCCGGACTGGAAATTGACCATCTCGTTGAATTGCTTCGCGCTCATTTTTTCAGTGCGCGCCAGATAGCAAACCAGTCCGGGATCGAGATCGCCTGAGCGGGTACTCATCGGCACTCCGGCTGTCGGGGTGAAACTCATGCTTGTGTCCACGGATTTGCCGTGACGCACCGCCGCCAAGCTCGCGCCGTTGCCGAGGTGTGCGAGGATCACCCGGCCTTGTGCCGTTTCCGATCCGGCCAGGCGGGCCAGCTCTCCCACCAGAAACGCATACGACAACCCGTGAAACCCGTACCGCCGCACCCCTTGCGCTTGGTAGCGGCGCGGGATCGGCAACAACCGGGCGACTTGCGGCAGATAATGGTGAAAAGCCGTGTCGAAACACGCCACTTGGGGCAGGTCAGGAAATCGGCGATGAAATGCCTCGGTCAAGAGGATCTCTTCGGGCATATGGTCCGGATCGAATGGACTGAGCCGGTGCAGTTCCTCAACCATTTCCGCAGTGATTCGCTGCGGCTTGCTATACTTCGGCCCGCCATGCACCACGCGATGCCCCACCGCGGTCAATGCATCACGCGCGCTGCGTTTCTCGAGCCAATCCATCAACACATTCACCGCTACCGTGTGGTTCGGCGCGGCCAACGGTCGGGAAAAGTTCTCCGAACCTTTGACTGCAAACGTGGCGTCTGGCAGGCCAATCCGTTCGATACTCCCGTCCAACGCGCGGCGCAGCGGCTCGCCAGCTTCAAACAACGCGAACTTGATGCTCGAAGAGCCGCCATTGATCGTCAGAATGCGTGGGCTAGCTGGTTTCATGGATGACTCCTTCGGCATTCTGCAATCCTAACGAAGCCAGTTTCGCGCACGTGGACTTGTAATCCGCGTGAAGAATGCTTCGAATCCCCAAACCTTCCGCGATCTGGACGAACATCGGGGTGTTTTCGATATAGAGCACCTGCCGGGCCGGCGCCTGGGCGATGTCCAGCGCAAGCCGAAAGATGTCCGCGTCGGGCTTGCGGACGTGGACGAAGCAGGAGGAAATGAAAGAGTCCACAAACCTGTCCAGCTTGAACTTTCGAATCCGATACGCATTCAGTTCGCGCCCTTCGTTGCTGACCACTGCGATCTTGAGCCCATGCCGGACCTTGAGCTGCGCGACCAGCTCGATCATGTCGGGGTAAGGTTTCGATTGCGCGAACATGAAGCGCTGAAACTGAGCCCGGGTGAACGGTCGCTTTTGATAGAACACCACCCGACCCAAATATTCTTCCAGCGTGAGCTTTCCCTCTTCGTAGGTGTCGAAGGTCAGGTGATGCCGATCCTCCATCTCGGCCAACTCCAGCTTGAAGTTCGCCGCCGCCCGTTTGCGCGCAGGATGATCCCACCCGTTGGTGAGCAGGACACCGCCGATATCCAGAAACACGCAGGTGATTGCAGTCGCTTTCTTCATCGTCATTTCTTCCGTCGATCAGATGTCTTTTGATTCCGGTTTTCACGCTGTTTCGTGTTAATCGAAAATTTTGTTCCCGTTCTTCAACAGCTTGGTCATTTCTTCAGTCTCAGCAGTCGCGCGTTGACGGCCACAATCACAGTGCTCGCGGACATCAGCACCGCACCCAAAGCGGGAGTGAGCAGCACGCCCCACGCGTAAAGCGCTCCGGCCGCCAGCGGAATGGCGACGACGTTGTAGCCCGTGGCCCAGAGAAGGTTCTGAATCATCTTCCGATACGTGGCGCGAGAAAGCTGCACGATGGCCACGACATCCAGCGGATTGCTCCGCACCAGAATCACGTCGGCGGTTTCCACCGCCACATCGGAACCGGCTCCAATGGCGATGCCCACATCAGCTTGCGCCAGCGCCGGGGCATCGTTCACGCCGTCGCCAGTCATGGCCACCAATACGCCCCGGGATTGAACCTCTTTCACTTTGGCGGCTTTGTCCTGCGGCAGGACTTCGGCGAAGTATTCGTCCAGTCCGACCTGGTCCGAGACCCATTTGGCCGTCGCTTTGTTATCGCCGGTGAGCATCATGCAGCGGATGTTCAACGCCCTAAGGGCATCGATGGCTTGCTTCGCCTCGGGTCGGACGATGTCGGCCAAGGCAATCGCTCCTTTCAACTTCCCGTCAACGAGGACAAACACGACCGTCTTGCCTTGGGCTTGCAGCGGCTCGACGCGCTTGTCGGTGCGGTCGATATTCTGTCCGCGCAAGAAGCCCGGGCTAACCACTTTGACCTCTCTGCCCTCGACTCTGCCTTCGGCGCCTTTGCCCGGGATGCTTTTAAAGTTTTGAACGGGCAGCTTCTTTTCCGAAGAAGCGGCGATAGCCTTGGCGATGGGATGTTCGGAATTCGCGTCCACGGAGGCCGCGTACTTGCGCAGCGTTTCTTCGTCGATGTCCTGCGAAAGTACCAGTGTGTCGGTCACGCCAAAGCGGCCCTCGGTAAGCGTGCCGGTCTTATCAAAAATGATGGCCTGCAGTTTTCGGGCGCCTTCGAAAGAAACGCGATTACGAATGAGCAGGCCGTTTGTCGCGGCGAGTGCCGTGGAGACGGCTACCACCAGTGGCACGGCAAGACCTAGGGCATGCGGGCAGGCGATGACCATGACGGTGACGGTGCGTTCGATGGCGAACGCGAAGTCCTTGCCCATGAGAACCTGCCAGATAAGGAAGGTGATCACGCCGCCCCCCAAGGCAATAATGGTGAGCCACAGCGCGGCGGTGTTGGCGAGGTCCTGGGTCTTTGATTTGCTTTCCTGGGCCTGTTTGACGAGATCGATGACCTGCGACAGAAACGAATCCTTGCCGGTGCTCTTGATCTCAATGGTCAACGAACCTTCCCCGTTGATGGACCCGCCGATGACTTTTGCGCCCGTCTTTTTGGTAACGGGGGTTGATTCCCCGGTGAGCATTGCCTCATCGACCGAGCTCTCGCCGGCCACGATGACACCGTCAGCGGGAATCTTCTCACCGGGCTTGATCAGGACTTTGTCATTCACCGCCAGTTCGCCGAGAGGCACGTCTTTCACACTGCCATCGGGCATGAGTTTGTGGGCGTCGGAGGGCATGAGTTTGGCAAGCTCCTCCAAAGCCCGCGAAGCTCCCATCACGGACTTCATTTCAATCCAATGCCCGAGCAACATGATGTCGATGAGTGAGGCCAGCTCCCAGAAGAACATCTTGCCGGTCAGCCCGAATACCACAGCGCTGCTGTAAAGATACGCCGTAGCAATGGCGACGGAGATGAGCGTCATCATTCCGGGCCGGCGGGATTTGAGTTCCTCGAAAAATCCTTTAAGAAACGGCCAGCCGCCATACCAAAAGACCGCCGAAGAAAGACCGAACAACACATATAGGTCGCCGGGAAAACGAATGGCTTCTCGCAGTCCCACCAGCGTTTGGAGCATCGGCGAGAGGACGAGAATCGGCAGGGTCAAGACCAGTGAGATCCAGAACCGTTTCCGGAAATCCGCCGCCATGTAAGCATGGTGGTCGGGTCCGTCTTGCGGCATTTTAGCTTCGGCCTCCAACCAATTCTGCACGTCGCGTCCTTGCGGACGACCTTCCTTCAGATAGATGTCGTATGCCTTCTTGGCCACCTCATCATGCGCTGGCTTAGTTTCGGGTTTATTTTTGGTTGCGTGTTCGTGTTCTTTCATAGGGGGTCACCTGTCATTTTTTCTATGGTTCTTCCATCAACCCTGAGCGACCGCCCTCCGCGATGCTTTGAGCGGGCGTTGACAGAAACTTCTGCCGGCAGTGGTCACCGCAAAAGTAGAACGTCTGTCCATCAAGCTCGGCTTATCGGGCGACCCGTCTTTGTTCCCGCTGACTGAGCACCACGTTGTAAATCGGCACCCAGATCAGCGCGAAGTACCAGCCGTAGGCGATGCTCTCGACCAACCCCAGAACAAAACTGCCGAAGCTGATCCAGACGAAGCCGGGCAGGAGTCTCTCCCAAACCATGTGCATCTGGTACGCCGGCAGAATCAAATCGAGAGCGGTGCAGAGCACGAACGAGATGGCGAGCAGTCCGCTCGCCGCGAAGCCCGTCGCGGCCAAAGACATTCCCGATCTCATGCCGAGGCCCTCCCCTGTTCGGTGAAGCGCTGTGGTTCTGCGTCGAACTTGTCGAGGCAGTTGCGCGAGCAGAAGCGATACTCGCGCCCTTGATAAACCTCCGCATAGTGGCTGTCGGCACCGACCTTTATTCCGCAGACGGGGTCCTTGGTGTCGCCCGCTTCCGATTGGCTAGCATGCTGTTGATGATAGCCATGCACCGCATGCGAGCCGCACCCGAAACGCATCATCACGTAGAAAAAGACCGCAAACAGCAGAAAGCTCGTGATCCAGTCCATTGGATTGCCCTCCTACGCCTGGTTCACCGGTCGTGCGACCTCGTAGAGATGATCACTTCTCCCGATCTTTGGAACAAATCTCGGCGTGTGCTCCACATGACGCCCATAGCTGGCGCGGCGGACGCTTCGTCCACCGTCGCTTTCTTCATTACCTTTTCTTCCGTTTCTTCCATCGGTCGGATCATCGCTGCCACAGGATTCGTGGGTCTTCCAGTGGGATCGCAACGCCGCCGTAGTGCGGTATCACTCGTGCCGTATAGTCCGCTGGCCGGCGGGCCGCAGACACAGCCGCGCAGTAAACGTAGCCGCCCGACGCGCCGGCTAGTTGGCGAACGCGCTTCATCTCCTGCCGCACGGGAGCGCCGCCCATGACGCCGTCGGCGTAAAGCTCTACCCGCACCGCCTTGGGGTCGAGGTCATCGAGATGCACCTGCGCTTCAAATACGTGCTGCTCGCTATGAGTCTCAAACGTCACTTCGCCGAAGCGTAGCGCGGCCCATTTCTGTTCCAGCGCGTGCTGCCAATTAACTACCTGCAGGCCGATTGCGCCTTTGTCGGCAGCCCGCTCACGGTAGGCTGAGGCCGCCGGGAAGTAGTATTGCTCGATGTATTCGCGCACCGCGCGGTTGGTGGAAAAGCGCGGCGTCAATCGCGCCATGCTTTCCCGCATCCGGGTCACCCAGGCGCCGGGGATACCTTGTTCGTCGCGAGTATAGAACTCGGGGATCACCTCGCGTTCGAGCAGGTCATAGAGCGCCTCGGCTTCGGCCGCGTCCCAGGCCAAATCGTCGCCACGTTCCTTGCCATCCCCCAACGACCACCCAACTTCAGGCGTATAGGCTTCCGCCCACCAACCGTCCAATTCAGACAGATTGATGCCGCCATTGACCAGTACTTTCATGCCGCTCGTTCCACACGCTTCCCAAGGGCGTCGCGGCGTGTTGAGCCAGACATCCACTCCATGCACCAACTGCTCGGTCAAAAGCATGTCGTAGTCACTGAGGAAGACCACATGGGGGCGTGCCTCGGGCCGACAGATGAAATGCATCCATTCCTGAATCAAGGCCTGCCCGGCCCGATCCGCCGGATGAGCCTTGCCGGCCATGACGAGCTGTACCGGGCGCTGAGGGTTGTTCAATAAACGCAGCAGTCGATCCGGGTCGTGCAGCAGCAGGTTCGGTCTTTTGTAGGTTGCAAAACGGCGTGCAAAACCCAGCGTCAACGTATTGCTGTCAAACAGATGCTTCGCACCATCAACCATCTCGGGCGACGCGCCGGATACAGCCAATTGCCGGGACAATCGTTCGCGAGCGTACTTAACAAGAGACTTGCGGGCGGCGGCGCGAAATCGCCAGAGACTGGCGTCGGATATGCGGCGAATGTCCTGCTCCAGGGTCTCCGCCGTCCCCAGCCAGCGGTCCTTTCCACAGGCTTGCGTCCAAAGATCGTCGGCTGCCGCTGAATCCCAGGTCGGCATGTGGACTCCGTTAGTGACATGTCCGACCGGGATTTCGTCCTGCGGCCAGTGCGGGAAAAGAGGCAGAAAGATGTGCCGGCTCACCTCCCCGTGCAAGCGACTCACGCCATTGACCGCCCCGCTCCCGCGAACCGCCAGATAGGCCATGTTGAAAGGTTCCGACGAGTCGTTCGGGTTCTGGCGGCCCAAGGCCAGCAAATCGTGGAGGGGTATACCGAGCTGCGTACGTGCATAACCAGCGCCGTATTGCTCGATGAGCGCCGGAGCGAAACGATCGAAGCCGGCAGCCACCGCCGTGTGGGTGGTGAAAAGATTGCCCGCCCTGGTGACGGCCAGCGCGACCTCGAAAGTCCGCCCGGTTTCCTCCATGAAGCTTCGGGCGCGTTCGAGCACCGCGAAGGCCGCATGCCCTTCATTCAAGTGGCAGACTTCCGGCTTGACGCCGAGTGCCGCGAGCAATCGCCATCCGCCAATCCCGAGCAGCATTTCCTGTTTGAGGCGCAACTCCGGCCCGCCTCCGTAAAGCTCACTGGTAATGCTTCGATGCGCGGGGTAATTCGCTGCGTCATTGCTGTCCAGCAAGTACAGCTTTACGCGACCGACCTGAACCTGCCAGACGCGCAGCCAGACCGAGTAACCGGGTAACGCGATCTCCAGCCGCAACCACTCCCCATCCGGTCTACGCAACGGTGTGATCGGCAATTGTCCGGGGTCGTTATATGGGAAGAGGGCCTGTTGCGCTCCGTCCTGGTCGATCACCTGGCGAAAATAGCCTTGCTGGTAGAGCAGCCCCAGGCCGATGACTGGGACACCCAAATCGCTGGCGGCCTTGAGTTGATCACCGGCCACATTGCCCAGCCCGCCCGAGTAAATGGGCAACGCTTCGCTCAGCATGAATTCCATACTGAAATACGCAACACAGCTCAGCGGAGATTGCGGATAGGTTTGCTGAAACCACGCGGGCGCCTCGGCAGCATGCCGTCTGACTTGCACCAGATCGTCAATGTTTTTGCGGAAAGCGGGATCGGCTAAAACACGCTGGAGTTTCTCCCGCGAGACCGTTTGTAAAACGACCCAAGGGTTATGCGTGAGCTCCCACAGCACAGGATCCAGCTGCCGCCACACTTGGTCGGTGGCATGATTCCACGACGAACGCATATCCAGGGCAAGCTCGGAAAGGGAATCGAATCCCTCTACGTCCGTGGATAAGAGAGGCTCCTTCGGGTGACTGACCCGTGCTTGTTCGCTCACAGCCGCCTCCCCTCCAAATTTGTCTTGGACGCAGTCTCCGGCTGCTGCGTGGGTGCCGCCAGCGCGGCGATCGACGGATCGGGTCGCTCCGCGTAGTACGCAGTCACCAGCCTCGGGACATTGACCAGCATCGAGAGCGGGGCCGGCTTTCCTGCCAGCGGGCTAATCTTCGTGCTCATGGCTAGCTCCTGAGTTGAGCGCTCTTCTGCGCAATGCAGGCGAGAAGGTCGTCCCAGGATTTGACAAACGACGCCGCTCCCTCGCGCTGCAGGTCGGCCGCCAGAGCGTCGAGGTCGACACCCGCCTGCGTGAACCGCTCGAGGACTTGCTCGGCGTCGCCACCGTCGGGCGGTATCGTCGTGCCGATGTCGCCGTGGTCAGCGAGCGCCTGCAAGGTCTTCTCCGGCATGGTGTTTACCGAGTACGGGGCCGCCAGCGACTTGACGTATAGGAGGTCCGATGCTTTCGGATCCTTGGTGCCGGTGCTTGCCCATAACATGCGCTGCGCGCGTGCGCCGACATTGAGGAGACGCAGCCAGCGATCGGAAGCAAGCAGATCGCGGTACGCTTTGTAGGTGCGCTTGGCCACGGCGATACCGAGTTGGTTTTCGAGGCTTGCGGGGACCTTCGCCGCTACGGCCACGTCCCAGCGGCTGACGAACAGCGAGGCGACGGACGCTACCTGTGGATTCAAGCCTGCGGCGATGCGTCGTTCGATGCCGCGGATGTACGCCTCTGCCGCCGCCACGCATTGCTCGCGCGAGAAGAGCAGCGTCACGTTGACGGCTACGCCTGCGAAGATCGACTCCTCGATGGCCGCGAGGCCCTCGCGGGTACCGGGAATCTTGATGAAGAGGTTGGGCCGAGCCGCCCGCGCGTGGAGTTCTCGCGCCGCCGCAATTGTGCTCTTCGTGTCGTAGGCCAGCTTGGGTGAGACCTCGAGCGACACCCAGCCGTCGACCCCGTTGGTCGCCTCATGGACCGGAAGGAAGAGGTCGGCGGCGCACGTCAGGTCTTCGATCGCGAGCTCGAAGAACAGCGCCTCGCCCGACTTGCCTTCCTTCAATTTCCGGCGGATGGCGTCGTCGTAGTCATGGCTGTTCTTAATGGCGTGGTCGAAGATTGTGGGGTTCGAGGTAAGCCCGGTGACCGAGAACTCCTGAATGTAGCGGCGGAGCGTGCCGCTGGTCAGCAGACCGCGGGTGATATTGTCGAGCCAGAGGCTCTGGCCTATTTCGTGGAGCTGTTGGGTCGCTTTCATCATTTCTCTCCTGGGCAAAACGGTGTGGCCGGCGTGGCCGGCTGCGATCAGGGCGAGCAGAAACTCGGCTGCAGTGGGCCCATCATCTGGATGCCTCCTTGAGGCTGGGGTTGTGCCAATGGCCGTCTGAAGCGATTAGCGCGTCAGCCTCTTTCGGCCCCCAACTGTGGCGCTTGTAAGGGCGAACCCGGTGATGGTTCTTAAGGACTGGATCGACTACCGCCCAAGCGGCCTCAACCGCGTTCTCACGGGTGAACAGCGCTCCGTCGCCGGCCATCGCGTCGGTCAAAAGCCGCTCGTAGGGCGCTTCCTCTTCCGGCCCTTGTTCGAACAGGTGGAGCTCTCGCTGGTCGCCGACGAACTCCTTTCCTGCGAGCTTGACGCGAGCGGCGAGCGCGACGGCCGAGTTGGGAGAAAGCCGGAAGCGCAGATAGTTGGTGCGGCCAGTGGCAGGCACTGAGTCGGCGAAAAGCCTCTGCGGCGGCGGCTTCAGCTCCACCAGGACCTCGGTCGCCGTTTCGGCCAGGTATTTGCCGGAGCGCAGGTACCACGGCACTCCGCCCCAGCGCCACGAGTCGATGAAAAGCCGCAGCGCGCAGAAAGTCTCGACGTCGGAGTTCTTCGCCACGTCCGGCCCGTTGCGGTAGCCAGCGTATTGGCCGCGCACCAGGTCGTCGGGCTTCAAAGCGCGCATGGCTTGAAAGACCTTGGCTTTCTCGCTGTGTACGGCCCCAAAGTCCCTATCGGCCGGCGATTCCATCGCAAGCAGCGCGACCACCTGGAAGAGGTGGTTCTCGATCACGTCGCGCAGGCATCCGGCGGTTTCGTAAAATGCGCCGCGGTCCTCCACACCGGAATCCTCGGATAAGGTTACCTGGACGCTGGCCACGTAGTTGCGGTTCCAGATCGGCTCGAGAAAGGAATTGGCGAAGCGGAAATAGAGGATGTTCATGATCGCCTCCTTTCCCAGGAAGTGATCGATGCGGAAAATCGAGTCTCGCGTGAACACTTTCTGCGCGACGCGGTTGAGCTCCCGCGCGGACTCGAGGTCTCGTCCGAACGGCTTTTCAACAACGACGCGCGCATGCTCGGCCAGGTTCGCGGCGCCGAGCCCCTTGATCACCGTCTCGAAGAGCGAGGGCGGGATGGCGAGATAGTGTGCCGGGCGCCGGGCGTTACCCAGCGCCTCCCTTATCGCCGTGAACGTGCCTTGGTCATTATAATCCCCAATCACGTACTTGAGCTGGGACAGAAGATGGTGGAAGGCGCGCTGGTTATCGATCCCGCCCGATTGCTTTATGCTGTCCGTCACGCGTTTGCGCAGACGCGCCAGACTCCACTTCGGGAAGGCGACGCCGATTACCGGGATTTTCAGGGTGCCCCGTTTCGCCATCGCATAGAGAGCGGGGAAGATCATCTTGTGGGCGAGATCGCCCGTCACACCGAAGAGCACTAGCGCGTCCGAACGGGAGGTGGTCATCAGGCACCTCCCTTCCTGGCGGCGTTCATGAGCGCGATCGCAACCAGGTCCAGGAGCCACGAGGCGATGACGCTGCCGTTCATAACCACCCCCCGCCAAAACCCGCTCGCTGCAAGCCGCTGGCGATGTAAGGGCAGTCTCGCATCAATTGCCACAATAAGCCGGTACGATAGTTCTCGATCATCAAGATAATCGGCCCTTGATTAAGCCCATAATGCCATGGTGATACCCAGCCATAGGGATTGACGGATTTTACCGGGTAGGTCGGGTTGAAAGATGCTTTGAAGCCGTACGGGTTCAGCTCAGTCAATTTAGCCTGGTGTATGCAATAGTCGAGCGCGGGCAACACAATCTCGGGGGCGAACGGCAGCGACGCCGCTACGGCCCACGGTGCGATGGTTCCGTCATCGGGTCCGCACGGCACGCCGCGTCCCACGTAGTCGAAGAATTGGCGCTCAATGCCATTCAGTTTGATAGTGCCGGGTCCGGGGCCGTCGCTCGCGGTAATTCCCCAGCAATGGCGGCCATAGCCGGCGAACTTGAGCGGGTTGTCGATCGCGTACTGTTGTTGCAAATAAGTCGCGCGACGGCTGTTTTCGAAATAGTCGATGCCCTTGACGCGCATGAACGCGTCCTGAATGCCGCGAAAATCAATCCAGAGATGCGAGAGCTGGTGCGTGAACAACGGCCCGGCGTATAGATACTCTTGTCCGTAACAGTGTTCCCACCGGTAAGTGGAAGCCCATGCTGCGTAGCTCTCCTCGGGCAGCGGATGCGTCGGCGAGCCCAGCCCCAGGATATACAGCAGCATCGCCTCGTCGTAACCTGCCCAACGGTATTTGAGAAATCCGCTCTCGGGCTTCCAGCCGTGCGTCAGCGTTGCCCCACGGTTTTGCGCCCATTGAAAATCCGCGCGGCGATAGAGCTGGTCGGCGAGGGTGCGGATTTCTTGCTCGTCGGAGGTATCCCCATCAAAATAAATTCCTGCCGTCAACGCACCCGCCAGCAGAAAAGCGCTATCTATCGTTGACAGTTCGCATTGCCAGGCGCGCCGGCCGCTCCGCATGTCGAGAAAATGATAATAAAAGCCCTGGTAGCCGGTGGCGTCGGGTTCGGGGCCTTGCGGGCTGTTCCAGAAAAAACGCAGCGTGGTCAGCGTTCGTTCTACCGCTGCGGCACGCGGCATGAATCCGCGTTCGACAGCCACGGGGTAAGCCGCCAACGCGAAGCCGGTAGCGGCAATACTGGCAGGCCAATCCGGTGCGGTCTTGTCGATCACCAGCCCGTTGTCTGGATTCGTTTCATGCAGAAAGTAGCTGAATGATTGGTGCTGAAGTCTTTCCAGCTCAGCTTCGCCGATTGGTTTCCTGCTGCTCATGGTTTCAGTTGGACGCAGTCTCGGTGAGCTCATTAATCGCGACCAATTCGAGGTCCGGGTGGTGTAGCGCAGCCAGACAAAACATGCGGTCTGAGTGGCCAAAGCCGTTGATCGCAATTTTGGCTGACATTTTTGTAAGTCCTGCGGATTCGAGAGAGGACCGTAAGCCGAATGAGTTTCCCAACACCTTGAGCTGGAAATGCTGGGTGCTGGCACAAAGAGCGCTTCGAAGCCTCATCGTAGCAGATTCGGTGTTCGGCTCATCCCGCCATCGGCGATTATTTGTTCTTCAGGTTACAAACCGTTACGCACTGCTCTTCACATCTTGACCCGGATTCCCATTTTCCAGGTGTGCTACTAATGTGGTAGGACCTAGCGGAGCCATTGGCAGACGTGGCTTTGGACGCGATCAGGGGCGGTGAGGAGGTGGAGTGGCGGTGGGTGAGGCACAAAATCGGCCCTTTCAGCTCTCCTTCAATAGCTCGTTGAAGGTCGATTTCCAAGGTTCAGGGGTGACCTCGGATGGTGGCTTGGTCCTGGTGCGGGAGTTAGACGAACGTTTGGGCTTCGGGGAATTTATTGAACGG
>NZ_JBEKBF010000021.1:0-73497 GCF_050015535.1 Binatus soli (SeqCode)
CAGCAGACCCTCGACCAACGTCGCCGGCTGCACTACTCAACTGCAGCCTCAACCTCAACCCAGATGGGCCAGATCCTCTCTTAAATCGATTGCTGACTTGTCCAAAAGGTTCTGACGACGTACACCCCGTTTGCTGGCCTACTCGGGGTTTAATTCTGTGTCATCGGGGAGATGCGGACGCCGCGGCGCGCCTCGAACTCGCTCGCTCGCAACTTTAGGAGCAGCTCGGACGTGTTCGGGTACAGCTTGAACACCGCCATCTTGTCGAAGGGCCATTCGCGCGGATCGTCGCTCAGGAGATGTGGTGACGGCAGCAGGGCGGGATCGGAAGGCACGTAGCGGCCGCCAGCGTGCTCAACCGTGATGGTGTTCTGCGGCCAGTCGCGGATCACGGCCAGCACTTGCGCCCTGGTGCGGGCGACCAGGTTGCGGACTTGGCGCGGATTGAGTTTGATGCCCGCGGCGGGCGCGCTCAGGAAGCGAGCCACGGGTTGGTAGTCGCTCAGATGCCGGCCGCCGCGCGCCCTTTGCAGGCGCAAAACCAGGAACGTCACGTAGTCCGCAACTTCGGGATCGCCCACCGTTTGGCCCGGCCCCCTCAGCCGTCGCGCAAGTTTCCGTACTCGAAGCTCCTCGCGTATCTCGACCTTACGCGCGGCCGTCACGTGGCGCGAGCCGAGCGCCCCGGCGAGCGCCCTGGGCGTGGGTTCCAGCGCGTCGCCTGCCGCCGCGACGCAGCGAACAAACAGCCGACCCTCGAGAAAGGTCTCGAACTCCGCGAGCAGGAAAGCCGCAAACTCGGGCACGCCAACCTGCTCCGCGATCTGCCTTGCCGCGCGCCGCCGCGCCGGCGTGTAAGTTATCCGGCGCGCGTCGGACGCCGCGGACTCTCTTATGGCGTCGAGATTGAGACTGCCGCGATCGCCCCGCCGACGATCTGACTGAGTAGGTAAGCGACCGGCTGGATCGCGGCGTCGGGTTCTGGATAAGCTTTGCCAGCGTTTCACGACGACCCGATTGTTAAGCCGATCGGGGAAGCGCGCAAGGGCGCCGGCCTCACGGCGCCCTTTGCATTTTCGGCTCACCGTCTTCATCGCGCTCCCTGCTCGCGCTCGCCGCGGCCCTTCACGGCTTCACTCGCTCGCCTTGCTCCGTAGTGCAGCTCGCGCCGCACTCGGCAGCCCAGGGCAACACCTAGACCAAGGCTGAATCGTCTCTGCTAGCCGCGCGCCCGTCGCGGTGCGGAGCCGCGCTGCTCACCACGTCGGCGAGTGTTGCACGCGATCGCTCGATTCAGCGGTTCGGCCGCCGGCGGATCGTGGCTTCCCGCGCCCCGCGCCGCGCTCGCCAAGTTCCCGCTTCCAGTCGCGCCGAGTATACATTCCGGCGACAGGCTGGCAGCACTCCTGTCAACAGCCTGTTGCAAAGAAATTGTCGGACCGGCTTCAGCCCAACAGATTTGTGCAAGGAATTCCTATTTTTTGCTGCGCTGACGGCATCTGCCCGTCGCGCCGACGGGGTCCCCCTTTCCAGCCCGCTACTCGAACCTTTCTCACCCGCGCGATTTTCCCGTCGAGAGATTTTCCTCCCCTCCTCGCCTCAGCTCGACTCCCCCTGCTTGACAGCCCGTGCCGTAGAAAATAGCCCGGAGAGTGCCTATGAATGGAACCGCGACGCCGGCGAACTTGAGCGGCAACCCCGCGATGGCTGTCCGCTTCAGGATATGGCGCGAGCGCATCTTGCCGCGCGCCGCATACCGGATCGAGCCTCGCTTTTGGACGCCGGACGGGTTTCAGTTCGCCGAAGGGAAGGCAGACTGGCAACGCCGCGCACTCAAAAGTTTCGAGCCGCGCGTGACTGGCATGGCGTGGACCTCTAGCCGCCTGTACCTGGTCATCGCCACCAACACCGCGGTCTATGAGCACGCCGCGCAGTTAATGCACGCGCGCGCCCTGCTTCGCGCCGATCCCGACTACGCGGAGCACCGCGGCAAGCGCGTCTCGATGATTCTGCTCGCCCGCAAGGTTGAACCGGCGATCGCCGATTTCGCCCGCCGCCAGCGCGTGCGGGTCTTCGTACCGGCTGCCGTGGTCGGCGCCGAAGCCGCGACCTCTCCCGAGCCCGACAGCGCCGACAGCCGGGCAAACGGCCACTAAAACGGCCACTTGGCCTCTATCGCGCCCGCGCCGTGATGTCTCGCGTCGCGCTAAAGTCCTTCTCTCCGTATGGGGATATGTGGTGGGCGGTGTCCGGTTTGAACGGACGACCCTCGGCTTGTAAGGCCGATGCTCTACCACTGAGCTAACCGCCCGCGGCCGAAGTCCTGGCAAAGGAGGGCGCCTACGTGCGTCTTCAACACACGGGCCGCCCTGTTGAACTTATTTGATCGAGGCCGCGCGAGCCGGTCACGAACCTGCCGACGGCGACGACGACGCCGGCGCGGCGCTGACGCCTTCGTTGAGCGAGTCCTTCAATTGCTTGCCCGGCTTGAACTTTGCCGACCGGCTCGCCGCAATCTCGATCGATTCGCCGGTCTTTGGATTGCGGCCAGTGCGCGCCTGCCGTTCCGATACTGAAAACGTTCCGAAGCCCGAGATGTTCACACGCTCGCCCTGGCGCAGCGCGGCGATGACGTCGTCGAGCACGATGTTAATTGCGCGTTCGGCATCGGCCTTGTTGAGCGGAAGCTTGTTCGACAGCGCCTCTATGAGTTCAGCCTTGGTCATATGTAGCCTTCGGCGGTCTTCCCGAATATCTGCGACCGCACATTTTAGCCGCGCGCTTCCGGTTCCCACCGGAATTCGCGGCGTCCCCCGCTCAGAACCTACGACAAGTTCGTGGATACTGTAGTATCCTCTTCGTCTCCTGGCGTCATTAGACCCTTCGGTTCCGGCTCGCGCAGGAACGCGAGGTCGCTCTCGCCCTTGCCCGACTTGAAGAACGCATCCGGATCGGTCAGCACCAGCGCGTGCTTGAGCACTTCGTCCATGTGCTCGACCTGAATCAAGGTGATGCCCTTCATGATCTGCGGAGGGATCTCCTCGATGTCCTTGGCGTTATCCTTGGGCATCAGGATCGTCTTGATGCCGCCGCGATGCGCCGCGAGCACCTTCTCCTTGAGTCCTCCAATCGGCAGCACCCTTCCGCGCAGCGTAATTTCGCCCGTCATCGCAAGGTCGTTGCGAATCGGCGAGCGCGTGAGCGCCGATACCAGCGCGGTCGCGAGCGTGATTCCCGCCGACGGCCCGTCCTTGGGAATCGCGCCTTCGGGAACGTGGATGTGGATGTCGATCCGGTGATAGAAGCCACGATCGAGGCCGAGCACTTCCGCCCGCGAACGGACATACGAAAGCGCAGCCTGCGCCGATTCCTGCATCACGTCACCGAGCTGGCCGGTGATGGTCAGCTTGCCGCGTCCCGGAACGATCGTCACCTCGACGCTGAGCAGCTCGCCGCCGAGCTCCGTCCACGCCAGCCCGGTCGCCACTCCCACCTGCGGTACGGTCTCCGCCGTGCCGTAGCGGAACTTCGGAACGCCGAGGTACTTGCCCAGACTCGAACTTGAAACCTTGACGTGCGCGTTGCGATCGGTCTTGACGACTTCGACCGCAACCTTGCGGCAGATCGAGGCGAGTTCGCGCTCGAGATTTCTGACCCCCGCTTCGCGCGTGTAATGGCGGATGATGCCCTGGATCGCGCCGTCGGAGACCTCGATGTTCTCCGGCCGCAGCCCGTTGGCCTCCTGCTGCTTCTTCAGCAGGTACTTCTTGGCGATATTGAGCTTTTCCAATTCCGTGTAGCCGGGGATCCGGATGACTTCCATCCGGTCCTGGAGCGGCCGCGGGATGCGGTCGAGCGTATTCGCCGTCGTGATGAACAGCACTTTCGACAAATCGTAATCGCAGTCGAGATAGTGGTCGTTAAACGTGCAGTTCTGCTCGGGATCGAGAACTTCGAGCAGCGCCGATGACGGATCGCCGCGGAAGTCAGTGGACATCTTGTCCACTTCGTCGAACAGCAGCACGGGGTTGGACGACCCGGCCTTGCGAATCGACTGGATCACCTTGCCTGGCAGCGCGCCGATGTAAGTCCGGCGATGGCCGCGTATTTCGGCTTCGTCGCGCACGCCGCCCAGCGACACGCGCACGAATTTGCGTCCGGTCGCGCGCGCCACCGACTTGCCCAGCGAGGTCTTGCCGACGCCCGGAGGTCCGACCAGGCACAGGATGGGCCCCTTCATCTGGCCGACCAGGGTCTCGACCGCGAGGTATTCCAGGATGCGCTGTTTGACCTTGTCCAGGCCGTAATGATCTTCTTCGAGCACGCGCTCGGCTTCCTTGATGTCGAGTTTGTCTTCGGTGTACTCGAACCACGGCAGCCCAAGAAACCAATCGAGGTAGTTGCGCACGACGGTCGCCTCGGCGGACATCGGCGACATCATCTTGAGCTTCTTGATCTCGCGCTCGCACTTCTCGCGGGCCTCGGCGGGCATCTTCTTCTGCCGAAGTTTTTCTTCCAATTCCTGAATCTCGTTCTTGAATTCGTCCTTCTCGCCGAGCTCCTTCTGAATCGCCCGCATCTGCTCGTTGAGGTAGTACTCCTTGGACGTCTTCTCCATCTGCTTCTTGACGCGCGAGCGGATGCGTTTTTCGACCTCGAGGATTTCCAGCTCCGAGCGCATGTAGCCGAGAATCTTCTCCAGCCGCTCGGCCGGGATGGTCGATTCGAGCAGCGCCTGCTTGTCTTCGAGCTTGATCCCGAGATGTCCGACCAGCTTGTCGGCCAGGAACGCGGGATCGTCGACGGCCGCGATTGAGGTTACCATCTCGGGCGGAATCTTCTTGTTGAGCCGCGCGTAGTTGTCGAAGGTCGAGACCACCGAGCGCATCAGCGCCTCGACCTCGGTGGTACGCTCGCTGACTTCCTCGATCTCCTCCGCCTCGACCTGGAAATATTCCTCGTCGGCGACGTAACGGATCACGCGCGCGCGCTTCTTGCCTTCAACCAGCGCCTTGACGGTCCCGTCGGGCAGCCGCAACAGCTGCACGACGACGCCGAGCGTGCCGACCGCGTACAAGTCCCGCGGCGTGGGCTCGGCCACCTTGGGATCCTTCTGCGTCACCAGCAGAATCGGGGTCTTCTTGGCCTCGGCGGCTTCCAGAGCCTTGATCGACTTCTGGCGTCCGACGAAGATGGGATAGACTTCGTGTGGGAAAACGATCAGTTCGCGCAACGGGAACAATGGCACCACGTTCGTCGTTGCATCGCGATTATCTTTCTTGTCATTGCGAAAAAGCATCTTGTAGTTCTCGAGTCTCCCGGGCTATGCGGTTTCGGCGGTCTTTTGATAGACCAGCAGCGGCTGCTCCTTCTGAGTCACCACTTCCTCCGAGATTAGCACCTCCTTGATGTTAGGCTGTGAGGGGATTTCGTACATCAGGTCCACCATGATCGCTTCCATGATGGCGCGCAGTCCGCGAGCGCCCGACTTGCGCTTGAGCGCCTCGCGCGCAATCGCGCGCAGCGCACCCTGCGTGAATTTCAGGTGAACGTTCTCCATGTCGAAGAGCTTCTGATACTGGCGCACCAGCGCATTCTTCGGCTCGGTCAGGATTCGCACCAGCGCTTCCTCGTCCAATTCGCCCAGCGTCGCGATCACGGGCAGGCGGCCCACGAATTCCGGAATCAATCCGAACTTGAGCAAGTCCTCCGGCTGCACTTCATATAGAAGCTCGGAGACCGTCTTGGGGTCGCGATGCGTCAGGTCGGCCCGAAAGCCCATCGTCTTGCCCGAGATGCGCCGCCGGATGATGTCGTCCAGTCCAACGAACGCGCCGCCGCAGATGAACAGGATGTTGGTCGTGTCGACCTGCAGGAATTCCTGCTGCGGATGCTTGCGGCCGCCCTTGGGCGGTACCGACGCCATCGTGCCCTCGATGATCTTGAGCAGCGCCTGCTGGACGCCTTCGCCCGACACGTCGCGCGTGATCGACGGGTTGTCGCCCTTGCGCGCAATCTTGTCGATCTCGTCTATGTAAACTATCCCGCGCTGGCATCGCTCGATGTCGTAGTCGGCGTTCTGGAGCAGCGACAGTATGATGTTCTCGACGTCCTCGCCGACGTAGCCGGCCTCGGTCAGCGAAGTCGCGTCGGCGATCGTGAACGGCACCTGCAGGAAGCGCGCGAGGGTTTGCGCCAGCAGCGTCTTGCCGACTCCGGTCGGGCCAATCAGCAGGATGTTGGATTTCTGCAGCTCGACGTCGCCGGTCACCATCTGCGAGTCGATTCGTTTGTAGTGATTGTGGACCGCGACCGAGAGAATTTTCTTGGCCCGCTCCTGTCCGATCACGTACTGATCGAGCACCCGCTTGATTTCGGCGGGCTTGGGCACCGCCGAGCTTTGGCTGAACGCTTCCTCGCTGTCAGTCTCCTCGGCGATTATGTCGTTACAAAGGTCGATGCATTCGTCGCAAATATAAACCGTCGGGCCGGCAATCAGCTTTCGAACTTCGTCCTGGCTCTTCCCGCAAAAGGAGCAAACCAGGTTGCCCGAGCGGTCGTCATGCTTGGCCATACTGCCTCCCGCGGCTCACTTGGAGGGCCTTCGGCTAACGATTATCTCATCAATCAGTCCGTATTCAACCGCCTGCTCCGGCGACATGAAATAATCGCGATCGGTATCCTTCTCGATCTTACGCAGATTCTGTCCGGTATGCTTCATTATGATGCTGTTGATGTCCTCCCGCGCGCGCAAAATTTCCTTCGCGTGTATTTCGAGGTCGCTCGCCTGTCCCTGCATTCCGCCCAGCGGCTGATGCAGGATGATTCGCGCATGCGGGAGCGCGTAGCGCCGTCCCTTCGCACCCGCCAGCAGCAGGATTGCGCCCATGCTGCCCGCCTGACCCATGCACAGCGTCGATACGGGAGGCCGGATGAACTCCATCGTGTCGTAAATCGCCATCCCGGCCGTCACCGACCCGCCCGGCGAATTGATGTAAAAGTTGATCTCTTTTTCGGGGTCTTCGGATTCGAGGAACAGAAATTGAGCCGTGATCAGGTTGGCGACGTCGTCGGTGACTTCGGTGCCGAGAAAAACGATGCGGTCTTTCAGCAGGCGAGAGTAGATGTCATAGGCCCGCTCTCCGCGGCCGGTCTGTTCGATGACAATCGGTACCAGGGTGCTCATAAATCCGGTCCGCGCCACAGCCAGGTCGCGACAATTGAGAGAAGGCCGCTGACGCCTTCAAATTGTAACGTCTGGGAAATGGTCGAGCAACCGTGATTGGCTCCGAACGAAGTTGCATCGACGCTACTTCGGCTCGGATGCTGCATCTTCACGCTTGGCGCGGCTCAAAATAAAGTCCAGCGCCTTCTCCCGCCGCATCGATTGCCTCAGCGCCTCGCGATTCTCTTGCTTGCGGTAAAACTCGGCGGCGCGGTCGCGATTACGCCCGCTCTGCGTGACGATTGCCGCCACCCGCGCACCCAGCTCCCCGTCATCGATCTCGATCTTTTCCTGCTCCGCGAGCGCGTCCACGATCAGCTCGGTGCGCGCGCGCTTCTCGGCCCGCGTCTTCAGGTCGTCGGCGCTCTGCTTGACCCGCTCGCCGGCTTCCTCGTGCGACAGGCCGCCCGCTTCGAGCGTCTGATGCAGCTCGGCTTCCATCGCATTCAGCTCGCGCGCGACCAGCGATTCGGGCAGCTCGACCGGATTGCGCTCGATCACGAGATCGAGCAGTCCCTGCCGCGCGCGCGCGTTGGCCTCCTGCTTGGCGTGCGCGAGCAGTTCGCCGCGAACGCGGGTGCGGAACGCCTCGAGGTTTTCGTCGCCGAGATCCTTGGCGAAGTCATCATCGACGGCCGGCAACTCGCGCCGGTAGATCTCCTTGGGCGTCGCGCGCCATTCGATCGTTTTGCCGGCGAGGTCTTTGTGGCTGTAGTCCGCCGGGTAGCTCTTCGAGGCCTTCATCTGCTTGCCCAGCTCCGCGCCCTTGAGCACTTCGTACACGCCGTGGGCCAGCGCGCGCTCGGAAACTTCCACCAGCCGATCGTCGGGACGGGTGCTCGACAGCGGCTTGCCGTCCTCGAAGGCCTCGACCGAGGCGAGCGCGTAATCGCCGTCCTCGACGACGGTGCGATCCTCGATCTTCTTGAGCGTCGCCTGCCGCTCGCGAAAACGCGCGATCGCCTCTTCGACTTCATCGTCGCTGACCTCGACCTTGGACTCGGGCACCTTGAGACCCTCGTAGTCCTTGACCTCGATCTTCGGACGGAGATCGAACGTCGCGCTGAACTTGAGCGACAGGTCTTTCTGCAGGTCGCTCTGTTCGGTGACGATTTCGGGCGCCGCGACCGGCTTGAGGTCGTGCTCCTCGAGCGCCTTGTCGGTGTATTCCTTGACGAGTTTCTGAATCACCTCGCCGCGGACCTGGTCGCCGAAAAATCGCTCGAGCAGATTGCGCGGGGCATGGCCGGGACGGAAGCCCTTGAGCACAACGCCGCGTTTGAGTTCGTTGAATGCGCGATCCAGCTCGTGCTTGATTTCGTCGGGCTCGACTTCAATCGTAAGTTTGCGCCGGAGACTGCTGGGTTCTTCGATATTTACATTCATGGCGGTTTAACCTTTACAGATAAACACACCGCTGTCGCCGGAATCAACCGAGCGCCGCAATTCGACGCCCATTCGTCCTCGTTGTTTGGCGCCCCGCCGATAACTGGACTTCGTATTCAGAAAAACCTAGAGTGCCCCAGATACCCAGAGGGTAATCGCTCGGCTATGAACGGCGCGATCAAATTGCACAGCGGGCGGTGCCCTTAAACAAACCTCGACCTATCCAGGAGACTCGGAATTGCGATGAGCGAATCGAATATAGTTCTGCCCACTTTAACCAGCGGACAGGTCATGATCCTGTGGCTGGTGCTGCTCTCGGCGCTGGTCGCGCTGGCCTACGGAGTCGTGCTGATACGCGTGGTGCTGGCCGCCGACCCCGGACCCAAATCGATGACCGACGTGTCCGACGCGATCGAACTCGGCGCGATGGCGTATCTCGGACGGCAAGTCAAAACCATGATCTGGTTCGTCGCCGCCACCTTCGTCGCCCTGTTCCTCATGTACCGCAACGTCTATCAGGGCCTGTACCTGCCGCTCGGCATCTCGATCGCCTTCCTGATGGGCGTTACGGCTTCCTACAGTGCCGGTTACGTCGGGATGTGGCTGGCGGTCAAGGCCAACGTCCGCAGCGCCAACGCGGCGCTGACCAGCTTCAAGGGCGCGATGGAACTGGCCTTCAAGGCGGGCGGAGTCTCGGGGATGTTCACGGTCGGCCTGGGGTTGCTGGGCGCGACGATCATCTTCCTGGTGTTCCGCGAAAACGCGATGAAGGTGCTGGTCGGCTTCGGCTTCGGCGGCTCGCTGGCCGCGCTGTTCATGCGCGTCGGCGGCGGCATCTACACCAAGGCGGCTGACGTCGGCGGCGACCTGGTCGGCAAAATCGAGCAGGATCTCCCCGAAGACGACCCGCGCAACCCCGCCACGATTGCCGACAACGTCGGCGATAACGTCGGCGACTGCGCCGGCATGGCGGCCGACGTCTTCGAGTCCTACGAGGTGACGCTGGTCGCCGCGATCATCCTGGCGGCGTATGCGTTGCAGGAGTCGGACTTTATCGCCGCCTACGGCCAGTACGCGGGCGCGTTTGCGGTCAAACTGATCATGTTCGCCTTGATCCTGCGCGGCGTCGGCGTGTTTTCCTCGATCATCGGAATCATTGCGGTGCGCGTGCCGGCCGGCAAAATGCTCGATCCGATGCGCCCGATCACCATCGGCTACATGACCTCGGCGATCGCATCCGTGTTCGGATTCTTCGTCGTCAACTATTTTTACCTCGACGACCCGCGCACCGGCGTGACCGATTGGCGCTTCGCCTGCTGCGCGTCGCTCGGAATCGTGCTCGCGGTAGTGACGCTGTGGCTCACCAACTATTTCACGCATCCGGACAAGGGTCCCGTCACTGAAACCGCGATGGCGGCGCGCACCGGCCCCGCAACTCTGATTCTGTCGGGCATGGCCGAGGGCCTCGAGTCGTCGGTCTGGGCGCTGCTGGTGATCGCGGCCGCAATCGTCGGCGCGATGGCGATTTTTCACGAGTCGCTCGCGCTGCAGTTTTACGGAATCGCGCTGACCGGCCTCGGATTGCTCACGACCACCGGCTTCATCCTCGCGATGGACACCTACGGACCGATCACCGACAACGCCCACGGCATCTTCGAGATGGGCGGAATCCATCAGGAGGAGGCGTCCAAGACGCTGTCCTGGATGGACGCGATCGGCAACACCACCAAGGCTCTCACCAAGGGCCTGGCGATTGCGACCGCGGTGCTGGCCGCCGTCGCGCTGTTCCGGTCATTCATAGATGAGGCTCATCTCAGCGCGATTGGCGTGCAGATCAACATGCCCACCGTGTTCGTGGGCCTGATGATCGGCGGCGCGGTGCCGTTCCTGTTCAGTTCATTTGCGATTAAGGCGGTCAGCCGCGCGGCCTATCAGATCGTGTTCGAGGTCCGCCGCCAGCTTCGCACGCATCCGGGGATCATGGAGGGCAAAGAGCTGCCCGACTACGGCGCGTGCGTCGATATCGTCACGGCCGCTTCGCAGAAAGAGCTGCTAGGGCCTGGAATCCTTGCGATTTTCTCGCCCCTGCTGGTCGGTTTCGGTCTCGGCGCGGGCGCACTCGGCGGGTTCCTCGGCGGCACGATCCTGACCGGCCAGTTGATGGCGGTCTTCATGTCGAATGCGGGCGCGAACTGGGACAACGCCAAGAAAAAGATCGAGGACGGATTCCTGGGCGGCAAGGGCACTGACGTGCACAAGGCTTCCGTGGTGGGAGACACCGTCGGCGATCCGTTCAAGGATACGGCGGGCCCTGCGCTGAACCCGATGATCAAGGTGATGAACCTGGTCGCGATTTTAGCGGCGCCGTTCACCACCGTTGCGCTCGGCGGCGTGACGCTGGTGCGCGTCGCGGTGGTCGTGCTGTCGATCGTCGCGCTTTCGATCGCGGTCACCTTCTCCAAGCGCGGTTCCATCGCGGAAGAGAGCCTGGCTATCGAGACCAAGCGGGCCGCCTGAGCGGATTTCACAGCTCGCATTCCTTGAAGGGCCGCACGCATCGTCGTGCGGCCCTTTTCTTTTTGCTTCGATTCCCAATTCTCCGTATCTTCGCGGTTCATCCCTATGGCAATCGAATATCGCGCACGCCAACGCAGGACCGTTGCCGCCCGCCGAGTACGAAGCGATTCGCGCTCGATGGCGCTCGGTCGCTCCCCGTGATTGGACTGGACAGCGCTAGCAGTGCGTTCGCCGGACAACAAACAGACGGGCGATAGCGTCGAGGTCGTGTGAGTCGCCGCCAACCTCGGGTGCAGGCGCCATTGACGGGCGGCTGTCCTGCGGACAATTGTAAGATCAAGCGTAGAAACACTGCTGGAGCAATGGTTCTTCGACCCGCACACACCGCTTTCCTTTTCTTCATTGCGATTTGCGCAGGTTTGCGCGGCGGTCTGGTCAACGCTGCTGAACACCCCGACGCCTTCCTCACGTACCCCAATGCCGCAAACGTATGGACTGGCAGTGTGGGCTCGACCGACCAGCTTACCTACGATGTAGTTGCGAAGTATCCAGCCTCTCACGTTATCGGCTGGATTTCCCGCAAGCTGCAAAAGGCTGGCTGGGAACCTCTTGTGTATGATTTCTTAAACCCGGGCTTACCCTCATCTCGAGTGACGGGTTGGCAGGAGTTCCTGGACGGAACAAAAGACCCCACGTTATGTGTTCACCAATGGATTGGCGATTGGAAAGACGCAGCCGGAAATATCGTCAGGTATTTGTTTCGCTATACGCAACTTGAATGTGGGACCTCCGATCTCACTGACCTCGCAGTGAGCGCTGTATACGTTCCCGCGGCTGCGGCTCGGCAAGCAGAGCAGATGTTCGGGCAGCAGGAGAAGGAACACAAGCCACAGTGACTGCGCGCAGGCACGGATGAGTTCCTGGCGTTTTGTCCCGCTTGCGATGCTGGCGATGTACGCAGCCGTGATGAGCGGAATCATTCTGCAATACCGCCGCAGGTACGGCCGCTCGCCCATTCGGCTTTCCGGTTCGGATGGGGCCATGGATAGGATTAAGGAGGCCGCCCTCATTCTCTTTGGTGTTCTGCTTGTTTGGCAGGCCGCTGCGGCCGCCTTTGGGCTGTACATCCCACTGGGGAACCGGCTTTTCGATCCGCTGCCCGCTTTGGGCACGATAATCGCGTTTGCGGGTGCGTCATTGATTCTCAGCGCGATCGTGACCATGGGCGCGTCTTGGGACATCCCGATCAGCCCCGAGCAGAACAGTCCCGCGGCTGGGCTTATAACCTCCGGACCGTTCCGGTTTTCGCGCAATCCGATCTATCTCGGGATGCTCGTAACGCTGGTGGGCTGGATGCTGCTGATTCCGGCGCTGCTCTCGTTCATCATCCTGATTGGGGCCATCCTGAACCTCCGCCATCAGGCGCTCGAAGAGGAAGAGTATCTGATCCGGACGTACGGCCCGGACTACGCGGTGTGGGCGCGCGAGGTCGGCCGCTTCGTCCCCTGGTTCGGCCGGCTTGCGTGATCGAACCGCGCGCGAATTTAGGATCCGGATCGCTTTCAGCTCAGGAAGATTGATAGGTTCTGCCGACCGAACGGACGCATGGGCGATTCTTACAGATACAAACCGCTTGGCTACTTTGCGCTGGTGTTCGCTCTGACTTGGGCGTCCTGGTCATTCGCTGCTTACTACAGCTACCAGCGCGAAATGGGGCTGTACAGCAACCTGTTCGCGCTGCTTGGGCTGCTGGGGCCTTTTTTTGCAGCCCTGATCATGATCCGGAATTCAGGGAGCCGGGACCTGAAGCACGATGTCAGGGAGAGATTTGTCGATCTCAGGCTCATCAGACCCGGCTACATCCCGGTCATTTTGATCCTGATGCCGTTTACGTTGTTTCTTTCGACATGGCTGTCGATTGGTGTTGGCCGATCCGCCGATCAGTTCCGCTTTTCGGGCGGATTTGCGGCTATGCTGCCGATCATCCTTCTTGCCCCCACCTTCGAAGAGCTCGGATGGCGAGGCTACGGAATGGACAGCCTCCTGGCGAAATTCGGCATGATGAAGGCGACGCTGTTGTTCAGCGTCCTATGGGCGATATGGCACGTTCCCCTGTTCTTCATCGATCGCACCTATCAGAACGGCCTGTGGAACAGCAGCCCGATTTACGTCGCCAACTTCTTTGTCAGCATCCTCCCGGCAGCCATCCTCATGAACTGGGTGTACTACAAAAACAATCGAAGCATCGTGGCCGCGATCCTGTTGCATATGGCGCTGGATGCAACCGCGGAGGCGTTCCAAACCGAACAATTTACCAAATGCATCTGGACGGGTGTGTTGTTGTTCATTTCGATTCTGGTCATCGCGGCAAACAGAGCATTCTTCTTCGCAGCAGGGGCCCCGGTCCCTGCACCTGAGTAAGGAGAAAAGAGGCGGAATTCGGATTCCCGAAACTCATACCGGGTTTCGGACTTTCTGTGTGAACCGGATTCGGCACGGAGCAGAGCGCATGGAAATCGCATGGATCGGAACCGGAATAATGGGCGCGCCGATGGCGCGACGACTACTCGGCGGAGGCCATCGCGTCCGCGTCTTCAATCGCTCAGCCGACAAGGCGCGAGCACTCGCCCCTGACGGCGCGATCATCGTCGCCGACGCCGCTGCGTGCGTCGCTGGTAGCGAAGTCGTGTTCATCATGGTGCCCGACACGCCCGACGTGGAGGCGACCGTCGCGAAGATCGAGCCCGCACTGAAGACCGGGCAACTCGTCGTCGATATGAGCACTATTTCGCCGATGGCGGAGCGCGCGATCGCGTCGCGCCTGAAGCCGGCCGGCGTCGATTACCTGGATGCGCCGGTATCGGGCGGCGACGTCGGCGCACGCGACGGCACGCTCGCGATAATGGTTGGCGGGGAAGCGTCGGCGTTCGAGCGTGCGCGTCCGCTGTTCGATCTGCTTGGGCGCAGGGTCACGCACATGGGCGCGTCGGGCGCGGGCCAGATGACCAAGCTTGCCAATCAGATCGCGGTCGCGCTTGCGCTGGAGGCGGCGGCCGAGGCGATCAAGTTCGCGGAGGCCGGCGGTCTCGATGCGTCGCGGGTGGTCGAGGCGATAGGCGCGGGCGCGGCCGCGTCGTGGCAGTTGTCGAATCTCGGTCCCAAAATAATAGCCGGCGATTATCGGCCCGGATTCTTTATCAAGCTGATTCGCAAGGACCTCCGCCTGGTGGTCGAGGCGGCGCGTGAATCGGGCCTCGCGCTGCCCGGACTTTCGCTGATGGCGTCGATGTTCAACGCCGCCGCCGTGCTTGGTCACGATCTCGACGGAACGCAGGCGGTCGCGGCGGCACTCGACAGATTGGCGGACGTGAAGTAGTAGCAGAGTTGAACCCGGATTTTTTGGAGGCCAAAAATGGCAGACCATCTGCTCACGGAACTGAAGGACCGCGTCCTTTACCTCACGATGAATCGGCCCGACAAGCTCAACGCGATGAGCATCGAGATGATGGGCGGGCTGGTGGACAACCTGACGCGCGCCGCGACCAATCGCGAGATTGGCGCCGTCGTGCTGACCGGTGCGGGGCGCGGATTCTGCTCCGGCGGAGATATCGGCGCGATGCGCGAACGCAACGAGGGCGCAGGCGGATCGGGCGCGCCGCAGACGGTCGAGGACCTCGTCGCGGGGCTGCGGCGCGGCGAAGAGGCGTCGCGGATGCTGCACGAGATGGCGAAGGTGACGATCGCGGCGGTCAACGGACCCGCGGCCGGCGCGGGCCTGAGCCTGGCGATGGCGTGCGACATCAGGATCGCGTCCGACACGGCGCGCTTCGCCACGGCGTTCGCCAAGGTCGGTTTCGCGGGTGATTACGGCGGCACCTGGTCGCTGACGCAATTGGTCGGGTCGGCCAAGGCGCGCGAATTATATTTCCTGGCCGACGTGATCGGCGCCGACGAGGCGTTGCGAATCGGACTGGCAAATCGCGTCGTGCCGTCGGCGTCGTTCCGCGACGAGGTGCATGCGATAGCGTCGAGGATCGCCAACGGGCCGTCGATTGCCTATTCGTATATGAAGGCGAATCTCAACGCGGCGATCAATCACGAGTTCAACGAGCTGCTCGACCGCGAGGCGTGGGGGCAAATTATGACCGGCCTTACCGAGGATCATCGCGAGGCCGTCAAAGCGTTTCTCGCCAAGCGCCCGCCGACGTTTAAGGGCAGATAGGCGCTGAGGGGGTGTCCCGGATCCGGGGGTCAACGATGGACTTCAAGACGATCATCTACGATGCGCGCGACCACGTCGCGAAAATCACCATCAACCGCGCCGAGCGGATGAACGGCTACAACGACACGATGGTCAAGGAAATGTGCGCGGCGATTGATCTCGCGCGCCAGGACGACGAAGTCCGCGTGTTGATCATCACGGGCAGCGGACGCGCGTTCTGCGCCGGTGGCGATATCAGCGGCGCGCCCGAGAGCCGCTCGCGATTTCATGGGCATCCGATGGGTCATATGCTGGAGATGCGCGAAGGGTTCCATCAGCTGGTGTTGTCGCTGCATCGCTTCGACAAGCCGGTGATCGCGGCGATTAACGGCGCGGCGGTGGCGGGCGGCCTGACGCTCGCGCTCTCGTGCGATTTTAGAATCGCCTCGGACCAGGCGCGGCTGGGGGACACCGCGCTCAAGTTCGCGCTGCTCTGCGACGAAGGCGGAGCGTACCTTTTCCCCCGCTTCATGGGATTGGATCGCGCACTCAAGATGACGCTGCTGTCCGAAGTCTATGACGCCAGGACGGCGCTCGAACTCGGGCTGGTTACAGAAGTGGTGCCGCACGCGGAACTCGAGGCGCGGGTGAACGATTTCGCGCGGCGGCTCGCCGACGGACCGCCCTTGGCAATAAGGCTGGCCAAACGCATGATGTACAAGCAGCGCGAGATGACGCTGGAGAATGCGCTCGAGGACGCCGCGCTCAACGTGATGATCACAAACCCGTCCGAAGACGTGCGCGAGGGCATCCGCGCCTTCCGCGAAAAACGCAAGCCGAATTTCAAGGGCAAGTGAGTTTTTACTTTTCACTCACTTCCAAGCCGCCCCCGCTACAGGAGAACTGGTCCGCATGCCGATGAAGAAAAAAGATGTCGAGAAGCTGCTCAACAAACCGATCGTGGCGGTGGTCGCGGTCACCGCGCCCGACGGCGCGCCGCACGCGGCGCCGACCTGGTACGAGTACGCCGACGGGCAAATCGTCTTTCACACCGGCACCGAGTCGTTCAAATACAAATGCCTCATGCGCGATCCACGCTTGACGCTGGTGGTCGATACCAAGAAGGCGCCGTACAAGGCGGTGGTGCTGAAGGGGCGCGCGACGCTCGAGGAAAAGATCGACGACAAGCGGACGGAGCGGATGGCGGTCGGATACCTGGGCAAGAAACTCGGCAAGGCGTACGCGAAATCGCTCAAGGGCAGCAAGGTCGTCGTCGTGAGCTTCAAGCCGGCGCGCACGATCTCGTGGGACTACGGGCAGGAGCGCCCTTAGCGCATGAGATGCGGCCTCAAGCATCGCGCGGCTTTCGACGGGCTAATCCATCTGCGATAATTGCATTAGTGGCACGACAGGTACCAAACGATGCGGTTATCGAGGCGCTCGGACACGTAAAGTATCCCGGTTACGGCGCCGATATCGTTGCGCTTGGAATCGTCGAGGATGCCCGGCCGGCGCAAAACGGCGGCTACGCGATCACGATTCGGCAGGTCACTGAGCGCGACGAGGTGATCCGCGAGCTGGCCGGGAAAATCCATCACGCGCTCACGCACGACCTCGGCGTGCCCAGCGTCGAGCTTAGGGTGCATCGAATCGAAGCCGAGCTTGGCGAAAAAACCGGCCGCGTGCGGCTCGAAGGCACCAGGCACATAATCGCGGTGGGAAGCGGCAAGGGCGGAGTCGGCAAATCCACCGTCGCGGCAAACCTGGCGGTCGCCCTGGCGCGATTGGGCTTCAGCGTCGGCCTGCTCGACGCCGACATCTACGGGCCGTCGATCCCGATGATGTTCAACGCCGGTGACGAGCGGCCCAAGTCGGCGGGCGGACAGAATTTCCACCCGATCGAAAAGTACGGCGTGAAAATGATCTCGATCGGATTTTTCCTGGGCGAGAAGGCGCCGATTATCTGGCGCGGGCCGATGGTGATGGGGGCGGTGCGCCAATTCCTCAAGGACACGCTGTGGGGCAGCCAGGATTTTCTCGTCGTCGATCTTCCACCCGGCACTGGCGACGCGCAGTTGACGCTCGCGCAGCAAGTCTCGCTCGACGGCGCCGTGATCGTGACGACGCCCCAGGACGTTGCGCTGCTCGACGCGACACGCGCGGTCAAGATGTTTCGGCAGGTGCATTGTCCGATTCTTGGCGTGGTCGAGAACATGAGCTATTTCGTCTGTCCGGATTGCGGCGAGCGCGACGAACTTTTTGGCCACGGTGGCGGCGAGCGGATGGCCGCGGAGGAAGGGACCCAACTGCTCGCGCGGATCCCGATCTATCCCGAGCTGCGCCAGACCGGCGACGACGGCACGCCGATAACAATCGCCAAACCTGAGCATCCTGCGAGCGTGGCGTTCATGGAGCTCGCACGGCGGATTGCAAACGCCGCGGCCGGTTGACAACTAACAACTTGAAATACTTGCTCGATTTGCCGCGCGCCGATATTGTTGCCGTTCGGTCCTATCGTTTCGTCGCCGCCCAGGCGCGGCAACCTAATTCAACAATGACCGGAATTGGAGCTCGAAAATGGCCACGGTGATAACAGAAGAATGCATTAACTGCGGTGCGTGCGAGCCGGAATGCCCCAACACCGCGATTTACGAAGGCGGCGCGCAATGGGAACTCAACGGCGCGACCACGCCCGCGATCAAGGACGACCTCTACTATATCGTCCCCGACAAATGCACCGAATGCGTCGGCTTCTTCGACCAGGAACAGTGCGCGGCGGTTTGCCCCGTCGATTGCTGCATCCCGGACCCCAACATTCCCGAGACCGATGAGGTCCTTATCGAGCGTGCTCGCGTCCTCCATCCCGATCAAACCTTCGGCGCCGAATACCCGTCGCGGTTTCGAAAGGGCTGACGCCAAGGAGCCTGAAGTTTGACGACAAAAAATTCCGTCCGAATCGCGCCCGCGGACGGCAAGCTCGGCGTGCTGCTGCCCGGCATCGGCGCCGTCAGCACGACGTTCATCGCCGGAGTCGAGGCGGTTAAGCGCGGGCTGGGCGCGCCGATCGGATCTCTGACCCAGCTGGCCACGGTTCGCCTCGGCAAGCGCACCGAGGGACGCACGCCGCTGATCAAGGACTTCGTCCCGCTGGCCAAACTGGAAGATCTCGAATTCGGCGGATGGGACATTTACGAAGACAGCGCCTACGAAGCGGCGCGCCACGCCGCGGTGCTCGATCCTGCGCTCCTGGAGCAGGTGCGCGCGCCCCTGGAAAAAATTCATCCGATGGAGGCGGTGTTCGACCAGGACTACGTGCGCAACATCCGCGGCCCCAATCTGAAGGAAGCCCGCACCAAGATGGACAAGGCCGCGATGCTGATGGATGACATCCGGCAGTTCCAGAAACGCACCGGCGTCGCGCGCACCGTGATGATATGGTGCGGCTCGACGGAAGTGTTCCATCGCCCGTCGGAAGTCCATCAGAGTTTGAAAGCCTTCGAGGCCGGGCTCGCCAACAATGATCCCGAAATCGCGCCAAGCCAGATCTACGCCTACGCCGCGCTCAAGATGGGAATCCCGCACGCAAACGGCGCGCCCAACCTGACCACCGACACGCCCGCGTTGCTGGAACTCGCGCGCGAGACCAACCTCCCCGTCTGCGGCAAGGACTTCAAGACCGGGCAGACGTTTATGAAGACGCTGATCGCACCCGGACTGAAGGCCCGCATGCTGGGGATGTCGGGATGGTTCTCGACCAACATCCTGGGCAATCGCGATGGCGAGGTGCTGGAAGATCCCGGCTCGTTCAAGTCCAAGGAAGAGACCAAGCTGTCTGTGCTGGACCAGATCCTTCAGCCCGAGCTGCATCCGCAGCTTTACAGCGACGTGTTCCACTCGGTGAAAATCAATTACTACCCGCCGCGCGGCGACTCCAAGGAGGGATGGGACAATATCGATATCTTCGGATGGCTCGGCTATCCGATGCAGATAAAGATCAACTTCCTGTGCCGCGATTCGATCCTGGCGGCGCCGCTGGTGCTCGACCTCGTGTTGTTTCTCGATTTGGCGCACCGCGCCGGCATGCGCGGGATTCAGGAATGGCTGTCCTTCTACTTCAAGGCGCCGATGCACGCGCCAAACATCTATCCCGAGCACGACATCTTCATCCAGCTGATGAAGCTCAAGAACACGCTGCGCTGGATGCGCGGCGAGGACCTCATCACGCATCTCGGGCTTGAATACTACGACTGACGGGCGTGACGCGGGCCGTTTCGCTCACGAGCGCGCCGCACTAGAATCAAGGCTCGATGAGCGTGCTTAGCGGCAAGACGATCGTTCTCGGCGTGAGTGGCGGAATCGCCGCCTACAAATCGGCGGAACTCGTCCGCCTGCTCGTCAACTCCGGCGCGATCGTCCGGGTCATGATGACGCGCAACGCGACCGAGTTCATCACGCCGCTCACGCTCCAGACCCTCAGCTCGAATCCCGTCGCCACCGATACGTTCTCTCTGACGCAGGAATCTGAAATCGGCCACATTAGACTCGCCGACGCCGCCGACGCGATCGTGATCGCGCCCGCGACCGCCGACGTGATCGCCAAGGCCGCCGTCGGTATCGCCGACGACATAGTGACTACTGTGTTGCTTGCCACGCGCGCGAAAGTCGCGTTCGCACCCGCGATGAATGTGCACATGTACGAGCATCCGACGGTCGCCGAGAACCTCGCCAGGCTGCGGTCGCGCGGTACGGTGATCATCGATCCCGGCGAGGGCGCGCTCGCATGCGGCTACGAGGGCAAGGGCCGCCTGGCGGACCCGGCGATCATCGTCGCGGAAATCGAGAAGATGCTCTCCGCGCAGGACCTCGCGGGCGAAAACATTCTGGTAACTGCCGGACCGACTCAGGAGCCGATCGATGCGGTGCGATTCGTCTCCAACCGTTCGTCGGGCAAGATGGGATTTGCGATCGCGCGCGCGGCATGGCGCCGCGGCGCTGCTGTGCGAATCGTCGCCGGGCCGTCCGCGCTCGCGACGCCTTACGGCGTCGGACGAATCGACACGGTGACTGCGGCCGGGATGCTCAGTCAAACGTCCAGCAATTTTCCGTGGTCCACGGTGCTTGTGATGGCGGCGGCGGTTGCCGATTTCCGCCCCGCGAATCCGGCGCGTGGCAAGATCAAGAAAGACGCGCGCGGGCTTCGACTCGAGATGGAGTCGATCGCGGACGAGATGCCGCGCCTGGCGGCGAAGAAGGGCGCGCGCCTGCTGATAGGATTTGCCGCCGAGACCGACGACCTGGAAGCCAACGCCCGCGCCAAGCTCAAACGCAAGGGGCTCGACCTTATCGTCGCCAACGATGTGACCCGGGAGGGCGCCGGCTTCCAAGTCGATACCAATATCGTCACGCTGATCGGCTCCGACGGTCGCTCCCAGAGCCATCCGCAGATGTCCAAGGATGCGGTCGCGGACCTGATCCTCGATCGAATCGTCGCAATCCGCGCGGCCAAGCCGAAGTCCGCCCGCTCGGCCAAATCCTCGCGCCTGCGTGCCGTCAGATAGCTTTCGCATGGACGCGTCTTCGCCGCCGGATCGCCGCACGCTGGTCGCCACGATCCGCGACTACGTCGAGCAGTTGCGCGAGGAGGGGATGGAAGGACTTCCCGCGTCTGCGTCTGGGGCCGCGCGCTCCGCGCTCACCGCGCCGGCTCCTGTAGCCGGTTCCGCGCCCGCGGCCGGCGGGACCGACGCCGCACTCATACCCGCCGAACTGTTCTCGAAATATCCCGGCCTCGAAAAATCCACGACGCTCGACGAGCTGCGCCAATTCATCGGAGATTGTCAACGATGCAAGCTCGCGCCGCGCCGTATCAATCTCGTCTTCGGCGTCGGCGATCCCGGCGCGCAGCTGATGTTCGTCGGCGAGGCGCCCGGCGCCGACGAGGACGCCCGCGGCGAGCCGTTCGTCGGCCGCGCCGGTCAATTGTTGACCGACATCATCGAGCGCGGCATGGGCATCCGCCGCGCCGACGTGTACATCTGCAACGTGATCAAGTGCCGGCCGCCCGACAATCGAAATCCCGAACCCGACGAAGTCGCCGCGTGCGAGGCATTTCTTTTTCGCCAGATTGACCTCGTGCGTCCGCGCGCGATCGTCGGGCTGGGCTCCTTCGCCGTGCAGGCCGTGCTCAAAGTGAAGACGCCCATCAGCAAGCTGCGCGGCAACTGGCACGATTTCCGCGGCATTCGATTCATGCCCACGTTTCATCCCGCCTACCTGCTCCGCAACCCGGGCGACAAACGGCTGGTGTGGGCGGACATTCAGGAAGTCATGAAATTTCTCGGGATGCCGATTCCGCGCCGCGGCGGTTCCGCCTCGTGAATCTGCGCTTAAGCTTCGTCGCCATCGCGGCATTGACGATCGCGATCGGATCGTTCGCATCGGATCGAATCCTTGCCGCCGACGCGCCCGCGAAATCGGCTGCGCATCCGCCGTGGGTTCAACTGATCGCTATTGACGGCTCGATCAATCCCGCCACCGCGTCCTACATCGAGGATTCACTCGCGTCCGCAAATGCCGAAGGCGCAAGCGCCCTGGTGATCGAGCTCGACACGCCGGGCGGCCTTCTCAATTCCGCGGAAAAGATCGTCAAGGATCTCCTGGCCGCTCCCGTACCCGTAATCGTGTACGTCGCGCCATCCGGCGCCAGCGCCGCGTCCGCCGGCACCTTCATCACCGAAGCCGCGAACGTAGCCGCGATGGCGCCTGGAACCACAATCGGTGCGGCTCATCCGATCGAAGAGGGCGGAGAAGACATCAAGGGCGCGATGGGTCAAAAGGTCGAGAATTTCACGGCGACCTTTGCGCGTACGATCGCTCAACAGCGCGGGCGCAACGAAGATTGGATCGAGCAGGCCGTCCGCCGCAGCGTCGCGATCGGCGAGCGCGAGGCGCTTGCCAAAAACGTCGTCGATATCGTCGCGCCCGACCTGCGCAGCCTGCTGACGCAAGCCACCGGCCGCAAGGTCCAGGTCGCCGGCCGCACCTTCACGCTCGCGCTGGCCGATGCCACCGTGCGCCGGGTGCGAATGACGCCCGGCCAGCAACTGCTCAACACCCTGGCCGATCCCAACATCGTCTATCTGCTGCTGATGGCGGGGTTAGTCGGCCTGTACTTCGAGTTCGCGCATCCGGGAGTCATCTTTCCCGGCGTTGCCGGCGCGATATGCCTGCTGCTCGCGCTCGCATCGTTCCAAGTCCTGCCGGTAAATCTCACCGGCTTGCTGTTGATTTTTCTCGGCGTGGGATTGCTGATCTCCGAAGCCTTCGTCGCCAGCTATGGAATCCTCGGCCTGGGCGGCGTTACGGCGTTCGTCATAGGCTCGCTGTTTTTGATTGACACTTCGAAGACCGACCTGGTGGTCGATCGCCACATTATATATGGCGCCGCCGCCGCGCTGACGCTGATCATCCTCGGCATCGGATACATCGTGGCCCGCGAGCGCCGCCGCCGCTCGACCACCGGCGCGGAAGGCCTGCTCGGCGAGGTCGGCGAGGTGCGCGAGGCGATCGCTCCCGGTGCGCCGGGCAAAGTGTTTGTCCATGGCGAGATTTGGCGCGCCGTCAGCACCGACCCGCTCAGCCCCGGCGCGCACGCTCGCGTCAAGTCGATCAACGGTTTGGAATTGGAAGTGCGGAAGTTGCCGTGAAGTTCGGAAGACTTCTGAGCGTTCGCAGGATAACGTAGGGCATCAACAAGCCTCTCGCGGTGGGGGGGCAAAAGGAGAATCGTGATGGCGGGCGGAGTAGGCGTAGTCGTCTTCATCGTTGTAATTTTCATTTTTAGCGGGCTCAATGTCCTCAACGAGTACGAGCGCGGCGTAGTCTTTCGTCTCGGCCGCCTCACTCCTTATCGCGGGCCGGGCGTGATCTTCGTGATCCCCGTGCTCGAGCGGATGCGGCGAATCGATCTGCGGACCGTTACGCTGGACATCCCGCCGCAAGACGTGATCACCAAGGACAACGTGACCGTCAAGGTCAGCGCGGTCCTGTACTTTCGCGTCGTGGATCCCTCGCGCGCGGTCACCGAGGTCGAGAATTACCTGTTCGCCACGATGCAACTGGCGCAGACCACGTTGCGCTCCGTCGGCGGCCAGACCGAGCTCGACGAGTTGCTCAGCCAGCGCGACAAGCTCAACGCGCGCATCCAGGAAATCGTCGATTCGCAAACCGAGCCGTGGGGCGTGAAGGTCACGCTCGTCGAATTGAAAAATATCGATCTCCCGCAGGATATGCAGCGCGCGATCGCGGCGCAGGCCGAGGCCGAGCGCGAGCGCCGCGCCAAGGTGATCGCGGCCGAAGGCGAATTCCAGGCCGCGCAGCGGCTCGCGGAGGCCGCGGAGATCATGAGCAAGAGTCCCATCACGCTCCAGCTTCGCTACCTCCAGACGCTCAAGGAGATCGCGAGCGATCACAATTCCACCATCGTCTTTCCGTTGCCGATCGATCTGCTCGAACCATTCCGCGCGATTGCAAAAGCTGTCGGCGGCGGCGACAAGCCCAAGCCCTGAGCAACCGTATCGGTTGGCGCCAAACTGAATTTTCGGAGAAACTTTCGACCCTATGGGCAAGCTGATAATGGTCCGTCACGGCGAGAGCGAAGGCAACGCGACTCGGCGCTTCACCACCTCCGGCGAAGCGAAGATCACGGAGCTCGGCCGCCGCCAGGCGCACGAGGCCGCGCTCAGAATCAAGCTGATGTTTGCGCCTACGCTGGTGATTGCGAGCACCTTCGCGCGCGCCCGCGAGACCGGCCACATCATCGCCGCGGTACTGCGCATCCCGATCGAATACGAGGCGGAGTTCCGCGAGCAGAGTCTGGGCGACCTCGCCGGACAGCCGTACGAGTCGGTCGCCGACGATCCCGCCTTCGATCCCAAGCGCCCGTGGGCGTGGCGCGCGCCGGGCGGCGAGAGTCATGAAGACGTGCTCAGGCGCGTCGCTCCGGTTCTCGATCGCGTAGCCCGCCAATATCCCAACGATGAGATCGTAATCGTCAGTCATGGCGGCGTGATGCGATCGGTGTGGGCGCACGTGACCGGCAAATGGGAAAACGCCCACGTGTCGCCCAACTGCGGCATCGTTCTGATCGAGCATCAGGGTGGCCGCTACCGCGATCCCGAAGTGGTGTACGGAGAATCTCCGGCCCGCGAAACCGGCGGCTGATTTTCAGTTTTTCACTTTTTGCCCGCGCCCGGCAAAACTGAATCGAGAAATTCCTGGCTGCGCAGCCGCCGATCCACGATCGATCCGATGAACCGCGCCAGCGCCAGAGCACCGTCGGGACCCGCCGCTTCCGAGCCGGGCGAATCGTCCATCGGCGCCGTCCCCAGTCGCGCGAGAGTTGCGGCGCCGGCGCTGGAGAGCTTGATCGCGCCCTCCGCCACCGCAGGCCGGCATTTCGCGCACACGATTCCGCCGCGCGACACCACGAAATAAACCGTCGCGCCGTTGTCGCCGTTGGCGCTCGCGCATATGCGGCAGCGCGTAAACTCCAGTCCGAAGCCGGCCCATCCCAGCAGCCGCATCTCGAAAGCCTGCCGTAGAGCCGCGTCCGCAAACCGGTGGCTCAGCGCGCCGAGTCCTTCCGACAACACGCGATACGCCTCCGCCGCTTCGCTGTCCTCCGTCGTCAGCGCGTCGGTGAGTTCGAGCATGTAGCTGCCCAGCGCGATCTTTGCGAGGTCGTCGTCGAGCACGTGTTGAGGCAGGTCGGCAGCTTCGGCGCGCGTGATAAACACCAACTGCCCGTGCGGCCGGCGGCGGTAGTGCAGGACGGCGTGCGTAAATGGTTCGAGCTTGCGCTCGAAGCGATACCGCGACGCTTTGGCGCCCTTCGCGATACCGCTGAGCTTGCCGGCGTTGAGCGTCAGCGCCGTGACGATTCGATCCGACTCGCCGTAGTCGCGCGCGCGGAGCACGATCGCCGGCGTTGATTCTTCGACCGGCATGAATTTCTAGGCGCCGACGCTTCTGCGGAACACGGCTTGCTGAATGTCCTTGACCTCGACGCGCATCCGCTCCGCATTGGCGACCGCCCGGCCGGAGTCCGACGCCTCCTTCAGCAGCACGTCGAAACGCGCCGCGATATTCGCCAGTTTCGCATTCGCCTCGGTCAGCGCGCGCCGCCGCAGCTCCTCGCTCTCCCACGCGCCGTCGGCGTATTCGCGCAGCTCGCGGCTCTCGAACACCAGTTCCTGCAGCTTGTCTTCGTATCCCCTGACGATTCGACGCAGCGCCTCGGCCACTTTGGGCCGCTCTTCGGGGTCTTTCCACAGGACGTGCGCAAGGAACATCAGGTCGTCTTCGACCACCGCGGTGCGTCCGGCGACGATTGCGTGCGCGCGCAAAATGCCGAGGGAGTTTTTCCAGCGCCGATCCGAGACGACGATTTGCTCGCGCGCGAGTTCGCGCCTGATTTGCGCAATTGCCTCGAGGATCGCACCCGGCGCCTTGACCGCCGATGCCGCCGCGCGCAGCTCGTCGAGTTCCGCAAATTTAAGCGTTGTCCGCGTCCGCTCCGGACCGCCCGCCATCATGCGGAGGAAGCCGTGCTCCTCCGTGATGTAATCGGCCATGAAGCGCAGCATGAACCGGTCGTAAAGCGCGGTCAGTTCGTCCTCGTCGGGCAGTTCATTGGACGCGCCGAACATCGTAATCAGCGGCGCCACGACGCGCTCGCGCCCGTTGTGGAAAATACGCTCGTTGATGATCGTCAACAGCGCGTTGAGGATCGACGAGTTGGCCTTGAAGATTTCGTCCAGGAACGCGATGTGCGCCTCGGGCAGTTTGTGCGTGGTGACGCGCCGGTAATCGTCTTCCTCGAGTCCCTTCAGGCTCACCGCGCCGAAAATTTCCTCCGGCGTGCTGAACTTCGTCAGCAGCCACTGAAAATAGTTCGCCCCTTCGATTCGCCGGCACAGTTCGTCGGCCAGCATCGATTTCGCCGTTCCCGGCGGCCCGATTATCAGCACGTGATTCGCCGACAGCAGCGCCACGATTGCGCCATCGATCAAATCGCTCCGTTCGACGAACATCCGGTTCAGTTCTTCGCGGATTCGCGCGAGCTTCGATGATGCCGTGTCTGCCATTGCGTGCGGCGACTGATCCATCGATCAGTCTGCAAATGATTTGTACCAGACCGCAGCCAAAGACTTAACCCCACCCCTGCCCGTGGCGACCGCAGCGCAAGCTCAGGACGGATTATACTTACGTCTCAAATTGCCTTGAAAACGTCCGGTAGAATTTCAATCTTTTCGACAACTTCCGATTTCACTCCGATCTTCAATTCTTTCAGCAGGTCGCACAGTTGTTCGCCATCAACTAAGTCGATGGGCGGCGCACCGTCCCGCGTGGCTTCACGTCTCGCGTCAGGTGTGAATCGGCCCGTGGTTATGAATAGGCCTTTGTCAGTTCGTCCGATCATGGCGCCCCGAAAATCGCGGATGTCTTTTGCCGGAACGCTGCCCTTGTAGCGTTTGCACTGGAAGAGAACCTGAAAAGACAAGAGCCGGATTCGAAGCACGCCGATGCCATCGATACCTCCATCGCCCGCTCGCCCCTTGACTTCCACGTTCACGAAGCCCGACTCTCGCAGGAGTCTTTGTGCGAGGCGCTCAAACGCATCAGGAGAAACGCCTTGCAGGATCGACAGGAGTTTTTCACGCCAGCTTTCGTCGTCGGTTTCGTGAAGCGCCTCCGACTCTTTTAGCCTTGCTTGGCGCTTTTGCGGAAACTCCTTTTTGACCAACGCACGTACTCTTGCAACTTCTTGCTCCTTAAGAGCTTGGCCCTTTGGAGTCACCGTCCAAACGCCTTTACTGCTGTTCTCCAACGCCCCGAAGAGCCGCAGGTACGTCCGCGCCCAAGCCAACCGATACGCTATTTCGCTGTTTGGCCCGTCTCCATGAGGAATGTTCTGCAAGTCCTCGGGCATCTTCAGAATCTCGATCACCTTGTCGAGAATCTCTTGGTTGGAACCAGAGCCGCCCATTGCCCTGAGTGCTTCAAGGGTCGGCCACAGCAGCTTGTCGTAAGTTGGTACCCGCCGTTCCATCATACCTCTCCACCTGTCTCGTGGCCGAGCCGTGGCGACTGCTCCGTGGCGATAGTCGTCAAGCCAGTTCTCCGGCAATGCACTACGGGCGTCCCCCCCTACGATTCCGTGCGCGCGTCCGCTGAGGTGCCACGGAGAAGTGAAGAACCGACGGGTCATCTGGGTTGTGACCGAAAGTTCGGACCAGTCGGTGGCAAATGTCCCAAATGCGGTCCGCGCCAAGGTTCGTTTCGATGAATAGCTTGCTGTTCTTGAGGTGTTCTCCCTTTCTCAAGTCACCTTTGTTTATCGAGAAGTAGGGTCCGCGCCCGCGGACGCGGGGAGCTATCACATCAAAGTCGGGATGCGCAGCCTGCAGCCGCTCCACCACTGAGAAGAGGGCTTGCTTGTAGGAACCCACAGGCACCTGGCTCTGTAGGATCGTAACCGAATAGACATCTTTCCCTGCAAGATCGCCGTTCGTATCGCCGTTAACAGCAGCGGGGTCGATGGTCTGCGGCGTTGCGTCAGTCGCGGGTAGCCTCAAGAGAGATTCCCACTCGCCACCCTTCCGCTCCATTTCCGCTGCGATTGGACCAAGTAGACCGAGCGCATGGCCGTCGGCAGTGGCCGAGGCCTGTCTGATTCGGTCCATTATCTCGGATTGGATTTTACCTAAATCCCGCATTTACATCTCTCCTGTGATTTGGCCTGTTCATTCACTCACATCACAAATGGTCTTATGTCACAGATATGCGAAGAATGCAAGCGCAGGAGTTGCGCCGGTTCGGCCCCGGACCGCTCCATCGCCGCGAGAATCGCGGCGGGCGGCATCACCACCAGCTCCTTGTGGCGGGCGCGGCGGTCCCCCTGGCCGTGGCACGGCTGGCCGGTATTACGCTCGAGAGAAAAAGACGCGCCGCGCGAATTTTTCGATTCGTTACTTTTTCACTTTTCACTGGGTGCAGGGCTCAGCCCTGCCGCGGAAGGGTGAAACCCGCGCAGGGTTTCACGAATTAATAGCGGCGCGGTTCGGTTCTCCGCAATGTTCTCGGCTTGCGTCCAGCCCTCGAAGCTTGCCGCTGCGCCGCTGCTGGCGCTAGATCAGGTAACCGCGTGCGCTCGGACTATCCTCGTTGGCGCCGCGCGTGCGCGTGGCAGGAGGGCGGCAATGGAAAAGGCGCTGACCGGTGTCAAAGTTCTGGACCTGACCCAATTCGAGGCCGGCACCTCGTGCACCGAGATGCTTGCGTGGCTCGGCGCGGACGTGATCAAAGTCGAGTCGCCAAAGATGGGCGAGCAGGGCCGCTGGCTGCTCACCGAAAAGCACGGCGTCGATTCCTACTACTTCATCCTGCTCAACGCCAACAAACGCGGCATCACGCTCAACCTCAAGAGCGACAAGGGCCGCGCGATGTTCATCGACCTGGTCAAGCAAGTCGATATGCTCGCCGAAAATTTCTCGCTCGGCACGCTCGAAGGCCTCGGCCTTGGCTACGATCTCCTGCGCGAAGTAAATCCGCGCCTCATCTACTTGACCATCAAGGGCTTTGGCACGCATGGCCCCTACTGCAAGTACAAAAGCTTCGACATGATTGCGCAGGCTTCCGGCGGCGCGATGGCGCTCACCGGCTTTCCCGGTTCGCCCCCGCTCAAGCCCGGACCCACCATCGGCGACACCGGCACCGGCCTGCATGCGGCCATCGGCGTGCTCGCCGCGTACATCCAGCGCGAACGCACCGGCAAGGGACAGAAGGTCGAAGTCTCGATGCAGGACGCGGTGCTGAACTTCGTGCGCGTCGCCATGATGGGTACCTACGTCACCCACAAACCTGCGCCGCGCGCGGGCAACCGCGTCGTCGGCGGCGGTCCCGGCGACATCTACAAATGCGCGCCCGGTGGCGACAACGACTATTGCTACATCCTGTGCACCTCGCCCGAGATGGTCGCGAGCCTGTGGCAGGCGATCGACCGCTCCGAACTCGCAGGCGACGAGCGTTTCCGTGCGGCGCGAAGCCGCGCGCAAAACGCCGAGGCGCTGGACGCGATCATCAACGAATGGACCGGCCATCACACCAAGTTCGAGGTGATGCGTATACTCGGCGAGGCCGGCGTCCCATGCGGCGCCGTGCTCGACAGCGTCGAGTTGCTCAACGACCCCCATCTCAAGCAGCGCGGCATGATCGTCACTATCAAGCATCCCGTGCGCGGCGACTTCACGATGCCGGGATGCCCGGTGCGCCTCGAAGATTCGCCCGTCGAAGTGACAGCCGCGCCCCTGCTGGGTCAGCACAACGCCGGCGTCTATGGCGAGTTGCTCGGACTCGGCGCCGGCCAGCTCGAAGACCTCAAGCGCGAAGGCATCATCTGAGGTCGCGGCTGCCTTGATCGGGCGCGCCGGCGCCGCGGTGGGCGGTGAACCACGCGACGGCTCTGAGAGCGCGAGCGCTGCGTACGCAGTCTCGGTTCATGTCGCCGACCGGACCGGTCCGGTCGGTTTTGGTCAAACCGGCGAAATCGCCCCGAATTAGTTACGCGGACGCCGAACTCGAGCGAAATTTCAGCGCGGCGGCGATCTTTGCCTTCGCGATGATGATCATCGACAGCCACGCGCATTTGTCGCAGATGAATCCTCCGCTGCCGCCGGCAACCAGTTGCTTTACCTGCTTGGAATCCTTTCCGCAGAACGAGCAATTCATGGTCTCGGCGCGGTCTGATTTGGTGCCCGGATCTTTTGCTTGTTCGTTCATCGTCGATTTCCTCCTGCCGAAATCACATCCGCGCAATCACGTCGCGCGAAATTTCGTCGATGCGAATAAAGAGCTACGGCGCGACGCCAATAGCCGCGAACACGCGATGCATCACGCGCATCGGATCCTCCGGATACCGCTCTGCCAGCATCGCGTGCAACTCGTCGTCGAATGCCGCAACTCGCTGCGGCGCAAGGCTTGCCCCGACCCCCGCGCTCGCGCGAACCCTCCCGCGCCATGCTTCATGGGTATAGATCGCGTCGAGGTCGAAGGAAAGCGTCTGGATATTTACAAAGCCCGCCACCGCCATGTCGCGCGGCCACAGCGGATAGATTCCCAGTCCGCCGCCGAATTTCCATTTCGGATTGTGTTTCTCGATTAGCTTCTCCGTCGCCTCGGCCATGTTGCCGGGCAGCGGAATCCAGTCGAAATGCGCGATCACGAGCCTGCCCCCCGGCTTCAACAGCCGCCGCGCCTCCGCGGCTGCGCGCGGACGATCGAACCAATGCCAGCATTGTCCCGCCGTCACGAGATCGAACTCCGCCGGGGCCAGCCCCGTCTCCTCCGCGGCCGCATTCACGTACTTCACGACGGCGCCCGCGCATCGATCCAGCTCCGCCGCCTGCTCCATCAGCGGCGCCGATCGATCGAGTCCGGTGACTTCGCATCCCCGAGTCGCCAGCCCGCGCGCGATCGTCCCCGTGCCCGTTCCCAGGTCGAGCGCGCGCATTCCCGCTCTCAGGATTCCCAACGCCTTCAGCCGCTCGAAGAATTCGTCGGGGAAACCGGCGCGATGACGTCCATAGTCGTTGGCGGTCTTCCCAAAATCGGCTGTCAACTCCTTCAATCGCACTTCCGCCGAGCTCATGCGCCGTTCCTCCCGTGAACTTGACTGTATATAACTGCCTGCATCGGGTGCAGCGTTCAAGAAAATGCGTTAGAGGTGAGCTTGCCGCGTATCCATCACCAGGCGTTTGTTCCGGCGCCCCGCATGGGAAGGGCTTAGGGGGTTGGGTAAATGGATTTCGAATTTACTCCTGAACAGGAAGCGTTCCGCCACAAGGTCCGCGCCTGGCTCGACGCGAATCTGCCCAAGGACCTGTGCGTCGACGACGCCCAGGACGAACGGGTCGCGCCCAATCGCGACGTCTTCGAACGCCGCCGCGCGTGGCAGGCCAAGCTCCACGGCGCCGGATACGCCGGTCTGTCGTGGCCCAAGCAGTACGGCGGACACGCCGCCAGCCTCATCGAGCAGGTCATCTGGGACGAGGAATATTCCCGCGCGCGCGCGCCCGTGCTGCCCGGATATTTCGGGCTCGGTCTGTGCGGTCCCACGCTGATGAATTGGGGGACCGAGGCGCAGAAGAAACGCTTCATCCCGCGAATCCTCGGCGCCGACGACATCTGGTGCCAGGGCTACTCGGAGCCGGGCGCCGGTTCCGATCTCGCCGGCTTGTCGACCCGCGCGGCCGACATGGGCGACTATTTTCTCGTTAACGGCCAGAAAGTCTGGACCTCGGCCGCGCAATACGCGGACTGGATGTTCATGCTCGCGCGCACCGATCCCGCGGCGCCCAAGCATCGCGGCATCAGCTACTTGCTGCTCGACATGAAAAGCCTGGGTATCACCGTGCGGCCGCTGGTCCTGATGAACGGGCACTCGCATTTCAACGAGGTCTTTTTCGACAACGTACAAGTGCCGAAGGAAAACCTGGTCGGCCCGCTCAACGAAGGATGGAAGGTCGCGATGACGACGCTCAGCTACGAGCGCGCATCCGCCGGCGGTGGCGGACACGGCTCCCAGGTGCGCCGCCTCGCGGAACTCGCCGGGATCGTACCCATCGGCGGCAAGCCTGCGTGGGAACAGGAATGGGTGCGCCAGCAGCTCGCGCAATTCCTCATCGAATGCGAGGCCGCGCGCTACACGCGCCTGCGCTCGCTCACCCGCCTGCTGCGCGGATTGCCGCCTGGACCCGAGGGCTCAGTGCTCAAACTGTTCGGCTCCGAACTCGGCGTGCGCATCGCGCGCTTCTCGACCGAACTGCTCGGCGCCTACGGCCTCGTCGGTGAGCCCACCGGCGTCGTCGTTGATTCCCCGCGATGGCTGAACCGCGTGCTGAGCTCGCGCCAATACACCATCGCCGGCGGGACCAGCGAAATCCAGCGCAACATTATCGGCGAGCGCGTGCTCGGCCTCCCCAAGGGATGATCTCTGCTGCTAAACTCTCACCATCGACGCGGTATTTAAGTTGACGACTTGGTACATTCGATAGTGGCATTCCCAGCTAAAATTCGGACATTGGGTTGGCTGTTTATGTCTGCACAATATCTCTTGCGCACAGGCCTGCCTGCGCTTCAAAGCTTGATATTGCTGTCAGGCTTGCTGGTCCTGCCGATTGGGGCGTTGGCACAAAGCGGCGCTCCGCCAGCGGGATCGGACGAGCCTTTGACGCCAACGCCAACGCCGACGGCCAGCACGTGTCCCGTAAGCCCCACGCCGTCGCCAACACCCTCGTCGACACCCACGGTAAGCGCAATCATATTCCAGCCCGCGGTCGTTACGCTTAACAACCCCACCAAGCCGGGAACCAGAACGGCCTCCAGCTTCTTCAGCGTGGTGGTTACCGCTTACGACAACAGTGGAAATGTACTTGAGCCAAGTTGCAAGCAGCCGATCTTTGTTCGGATCGATGGCGCGCCTAAGGGAGTGATCACGCCGGATGTCATAAAAATAACGCGGGGCCAAACCGCGAAATTTAAGTACTCGGGTAGATATTTTCCCGGGCCAATCAATGTAGAGGCCTGGAAAAAAATCCCCAATGGCACGGCCGCCTTGGGCGAGTATGCTTTAGGGATCACCCAAATTCTTGGGCAGAATCCAAATGCCTGCGCCTATGCCAGTAAGACCTTTCCGCTGGCAGTCAATTGTGGAACTGAAACGCCGGAGCAGTGCCAGACCGATAACATAACGAGTTCGCACGGCATCCAGGTGATGGCTGCGGTCGGTTACGCCAAGGCGAAGCAGGCCTCATTCACGCCATATACGGTCGATACCGGCTCGCTTGGCGTGGTGGTGCCGATCGGTGACCTGCCCACTGGCAAAAAAGCCAACTGGATCGGTCCAGGGCCCCCGGGCGAGAAAGCCTACACCAGCAATGGGGGGAACACTTTTACCGGCAACTACTATCTCGCCCCGGTCAGTCTGCAGCAAAGCAACGGCGGTGCGGTAGAGACTTCTCGCATCATGGTGCTGGTGCTCAGCGCCGGCCAATCGCTCCATTATCTGGGGATTGGCTTTAACCGCGAAAATTTTACGTTCGAAGATCTGTTTCAAACACCGGCAGATAACGCATTCCTTCATCTGACAGACAGCTCCAATGGCACCAATATTAGTCCCGGCTATCAGATCGGCGCTGCCAGCGTAAGCTTGGGGATCGCTTCTAACAGCGGCTACAATCTCATCCCGCTTATCACCGCCGGCGCCCAGGTGCCGGGTGAGTATGCTGATGCCGCCGGATGTTTCAATTTTCCCGGCGCGCCAGACAACCCGGGTCCTTTCTGCGGCAACATGCTTTTCGATATCGGCATCGGCGACATGTATCTTGGACTTGACGATTTCCAGCGTCCTACCGGCTACAACACCGGAGGAATAGTCACTGCGGGTAACGCGGTTAATATTATCGGTGGATCGCCATCGTCGCCGGCGCTGTGTTACAGCTTTACCTCCGGTGGGAGCTCGTTGATTACGCCTTACGCGGCGAATTGGACGCAGCCACCGACGCCATGCGGAGTATTTTTCAATACCGGCCGGGTGGGTTTGGCCGCCTATAGCTACATGTATGACGCGACTTGCGGAAACGTGGGCTTTCAGCCCTTAAGCGAGCCGCTGGCGCCAACCAATTGCCAGGCTCCATAGGCGAAACGGTCCCTCCCAGTGCGGGCGGAAACACCGTGAAGCTAGACCGGGCTGGAACCTTGCCGAGCCAGACCGTTAGAGTGTAAAGATGCGCCTTCGAATCGCAGACTAAAATGAAAATCCCGGTTAAGACACCGGTTGTCCTCGCCTTGTTCTTGATTGCTTGCGGCTCGCCCGCGGCGGCGAATGCTTCCTGATGCGCCCCGACGGCGGCGGCGTCAAGTACAAAGTATATATCCCGAAGTAGCCCGCGCTCGTCAGCCGGTGAGCTTGGCGCGCAGGATGTCGTTGATCACTTTCGGATTCGCCTTCCCGCCCATCGCTTTCATCACCGCGCCGACGAAAAATCCGAATAGCTTGTCGCGCCCCGCGCGATACTCGGCGACTTTTTCGGGCTCTGCCGCCAGCACCTTGTCGCAGGCCGCCGCGATCGCGCTTTCATCCGATACTTGCGCGAGTCCCAGCGCGGCGATTGTCGCCTCCGCGCCTTTGCCGGATTTTACCATCGCGGCAAACGCGGTCTTCGCGGCATTCAGGCTGATTTTCTGCCCTTCGACCATCCGCAGCAGCGCACCGACTTCGGCCGCCGGCGGTACCGCTTCGACGAACGACTCGCCTGAGTCGCGGGCGACGCGCAGCACTTCGGTCATCACCCAGTTCGCCGCGCTCTTGCGATTCTTGAGTGCCGGCAGCGTGGCCTCGAAGTAGTCGGCGACGTCGCGATCGGCGATCAGCACGTCCGCCTCGTATTCCGTCAGTCCGAGTTCGCGCACGTAGCGCGTTTTCCGGTCGGCCGGCAGCTCGGGCATCGATGCGCGCACCTTTTCTTCCATTTCCGCCGGCACAATCAGCGGCGGCAGGTCAGGCTCGGGGAAGTACCGATAGTCATTCGCATACTCTTTCGAGCGCATCGGGCGCGTTTCCTTGCGCGCGGGGTCCCACAGAAGAGTCTCCTGCGCGACTTTGCCGCCCCCCTCGACAATCTCTATTTGGCGCCCGACCTCATAGTCAATTGCGTCTTCGACGAAGCGGAACGAGTTGAGATTTTTGATTTCGCTCCTGACGCCGTATTCCTTCGCGCCGCGCTTGCGGATCGACACGTTGCAATCGCATCGGAAGCTGCCTTCCTCCATCTTGCCGTCGGACGCATCGACGTAGCGAAGTATCGCGCGCAGTTGGCGCAAGTACGCGCCCGCATCCTCGGCCGAGCGCAGGTCGGGCTCGCTTACGATCTCGATCAGCGGCACCCCCGAGCGATTGAAATCCACCAGGCTCGCGTTTTCGCCGTGGATATTCTTGCCCGCGTCTTCCTCTATATGGATTCGCGTGAGCCTGATTCGGCGCGGCTCGCCATTCTCAGTTGCCGGCAAGTCGATATAGCCACCCTTGCAGATGGGAGTTTCGTACTGACTAATCTGGTAGCCCTTGGGCAGGTCGGGATAGAAATAGCTCTTTCGATCGAAAATAGAATAGGGCGCGATTGCGCAATGCGCGGCCAGTCCGGTTCGAATCGCGAGTTCCACCGCGCGGCGGTTGAGGACCGGCAGCACGCCCGGCATCCCCATGCACACCGGGCAGACGTTTTCATTCGGCCCCGCGCCGAAAGTCGTCGAGCATCCGCAGAACAGTTTCGAGCGGGTCAGAAGATGGGTGTGGACTTCGAGTCCTATCACCGCCTCGTATGCTTCCCGGTTCATCGCAAATGTCCGTCAGACCGCCGGTGTCCGCGGCTTGAATGCTCCCGTGCGCTCGAATGCGTCGCCCGCGCGCAGGATTGTTTCCTCGGCGAACGGCGGCGCGATCAATTGCATCCCAATCGGCAGATTGTTTGAATCGTGCCCGCACGGAATCGACATCCCGGGCAGACCGGCCAGGTTCAGCGAAATCGTAAAGATGTCCGACAGGTACATCGTCAGCGGTTCGTTCATCTTCTCGCCGATCTTGAATGCGGTCGTCGGCGCAACCGGCGTGACGATCAAGTCGCACTTCTCGAAGGCGCGCTCGAAGTCGTTGCGAATCAGCGTGCGCACCTTTTGCGCCTTCAGATAGTAGGCGTCGTAGTAGCCGGCCGATAGCGCGAAGGTGCCGAGCATGATTCGGCGCTTGACCTCGGCGCCGAATCCATGCGCCCGCGTCGTTTCATACAGCGCGATATTGTCCTCGGCGTTGACGCGCAGACCGAAGCGGATACCGTCGTAGCGGGCGAGATTGGCGCTTGCCTCCGCGGTCGCGACCAGGTAATACGCCGCGATCGCGTAGCCGGTGTGCGGCAGCGAGATTTCGACCGTCGAGGCGCCCAGAGATTCGTAGTTCTTGAGCGCGGAGCGCACCGACTTCTCGACTTCGGGTTGCATTCCTTCGACGAAAAATTCCCTGGGCACGCCGATTCGGAGTCCCTTGACGTCGCCCGTCAGCGCGCGTTCGTAGTCGGGCACCGGACGCGCCGAGCAAGTCGAATCGCGAGCGTCCTTGCCGGCAAGAGTGCGGATGATTATCGCGGCGTCGCGCACCGATCTCGCAAACGGGCCGACCTGATCGAGCGACGACGCGTATGCGACGACGCCGTAGCGGCTGACGCGGCTGTAGGTCGGCTTGATTCCAACTACGCCGCAGAACGACGCCGGTTCGCGAATCGATCCGCCGGTGTCGGTGCCGAGCGCACCCAGGCATTCGTACGCCGCGACTGCGGCGGCAGATCCGCCCGACGATCCGCCGGCGACGCGACCGATGTCATGCGGATTCATCGTCGGCCCGAACGCGGAGTTCTCCGTCGACGAGCCCATCGCGAATTCATCCATGTTCGTCTTGCCGACGAAAATCGCGCCGTCCGCGCGCAAGCGTTCGATCACGGTCGCGTCAAACGGCGGCACGAACGTCTCCAGGATTCGCGACCCGCAGGTCGTGCGAATGCCCCTGGTCGCGTAAATATCCTTGATGCCGAGCGGAATCCCGCACAGCGCCGGCGCGTTGCCCGCGGCGAGGCGCGCGTCAGCCGCCCGCGCCTGCTCGAGAGCCTCCCGCTCGCACACCGTGATGAACGCGTGGAGCCTGGGCTCGGCGGCAGCGATGCGGTCGAGGCAATCGCGCGTCAATTGCGTCGCGGTGATTTCGCGCCCGCGGAGCTTCGACGATGCGTCGGCGATTGTGAGTTTGTTCAGTTCCGATGCCATGCGGAAATCTTGTCAACTAAAGTTCTACTCGATTATTTTCGGCACTTTGAAGTAGCCGCGCTCGCTCGAAGGCGCATTGGCGAGCATCGCCTCCGCCGCGGGCCGGTTGGTCACTTCGTCGTCGCGCATGGGCATGCCGGCCTCGCCGACCTGCGTCGTCGGCGCGACCTCTTTGGTGTCGAGCTCGTTCAATTTATCAACGTAGGCAAGCATTTCGTCCATGTCGGCGCGCAGCCGCTCTTCCTGTTCCGGCGACCATTCCAAGCGCGCCAGACGCGCGACGTGGCGCACCTGCTCGAGCGTTATCTTTGTTCCAGCCATGGCGATTCAACCCAAATCGTAACATTCCGTGCGTTCCATGTCAGGGCCGTTGGTCCCGAGGGTACTGGCCGGAACCGGCCATTCAGGGTGGGCCGATTCGATCGTTGAGGACGAGGACCGCTCGCGGCGCGCTCTTAAAGCGACGCCAGGCGTTTGAGGCTGTCGGATTCGCCGATCACCACCAGCAAATCATCGGGTTCGATCTGCATATCGCCGCCGGGAATCATCTCGAGCCGTTTGTCGTTGCGCTTCAACGCCACGATCCGGAGCCGCGGATTGTCGTGTTCCACCGCCGCGATGGTCATCCCGGCCGCCGGGCTTTTGCGCGAGATCCTGATCTCCTCCAGATCGACCTCGGACTCGCGGCCGGGCAGCGAGAGTTGTAGAAAATCCACGACCGACGGGCGGATGATGCTCGCCGCGATTCTCATCCCGGCCCATTGATAGGCCGCGACCACCTGGTCTGCTCCCGCCAGCTTGAGCCGCCGCAGCCCCGCATCCGAGTCGCCGCGGGCGTAGATGAGAATCTTCGGATTTTTCTCGCGCGCCGAAAGCGTGATGTACACGTTGTCCGCATCCGATCCGGTTGCGACGATTATCGCGCGGGCCGAACCGATCCCGGCCTCCTCGAGCACCGAATCCTCCAGCGCCGATCCCACAACGTGCAACGCGCCGGCAATGTCCAGCTCTGCCTGCCTGGCGGGATCTGCCTCGATCACCACCATCGGCACCGCCTTGCGATTTAGCTCTTCGACCACCGCGCGGCCGAAACGCCCGAAGCCGCATACGATGACATGTCCCTGGAGACCGTGAATTTTGCGATTCATTGCGCTCTTCCCGAGAAACTCTTTAAGGCGTCCCTCAACGACAAGTTCTCCAATCACCGAAAACAGGTAAATCGCGCTGCCGACACCTGTGACTATCAGCCCAATGGTAAAAAGACGACCGGCCGGGCTGAGCGGCTTTACCTCGCCGAACCCGACCGTCGAGATGGTAATGACGGACATGTAGAAGGAGTCGAGAATCGACATGTGCTCGATCAGCCTGTAGCCGATTGCGCCGATCACGGTCATCACCGCGACCAGCGAGACTGCGAGCGCGAATCTGCGAGTTGGGGTCATCCTGCTGCGGCGTGCGGCGATCCTTGGCAAACGGGCGATGAGCCGGGAAATCCCGCCAAGGATTACATGTCACACTCCAAATGGGAACGTTTCCGGAACTCCGTGCGTCGCGACTGCGGATAGCGGCGACACAGCCCTGGTTTCATCGAACCGGATGTACTCGTCGAATTACTGCTGCGGGTTTCAGTCGGTTTCCGCCCAAAAAATCGCTGCATCCATATCGGGCAGCTGATGTATCGATCGGCGCCATCGTCAGCCTGCGCACTATGTAGCACAATTAGGCATCAGCACAGTCAGAATAGCGTAGAGTAGCTAATGTTGCAGTGCATAATTTTTGCTTAATTTCAAATGACGCAATATTAGCCTAACTTTAGGCTCCCACCGTGTTGGCCTCTTCGTCAAGCATCGAGGAAAAGCAAGTGAACGAAGTCCGCAGGGAAAGTACGGATCAACCTGATCGCGATCTTTTGTGCGGCCGCGCCGCGCGCAGGAGCGATCGACTTTCCCGAGGGGATCGTCATGCACAAGTTTGGATTTTGGAAACTCGCAGCGCCGTGCCTGCTGATCATCGCCGCCGCCCTGGTGACTGTCTCGATCGCGGGCGATGGCACCGCCGATCTTGTGCTGGGTCAGGCCAACTTCACATACAACGCCGTCAACTTTCCCAGCGCGCGAAAACTTTTTTATCCGCAGGGGGTTGCGATCGACGCCAGCGGCAACCTTTATGTCGCCGACGTCCAGAACTCGAGGGTGCTGGGCTGGAAGAATGGGACGGCGACCAATGGCTCCGCGGCCGACCTGGTCATTGGTCAGCCGGACTTTAACTCGACTGCCTGCAACAGTGGCGGCGTAAGCGGGAGCAGCCTGTGCTCCCCCTATGCGGTTGCCGTGGACTTAAGCGGCAACCTCTACGTCGCGGATCAAGGCAACAACCGCGTGCTCGAATACAACACCCCATTCGGCGGTTCGTTCCCGTCCGCTGGGGGGTCCGCCAATATGGTGTTCGGGCAGGGCAGCAGCTCTACGCATACCGCGAATCTGGGCGGGGTGAGCGCGTACAGCCTCAACTCCCCTTGGGGGGTTGCGGTGGACGCAAACGGCAACCTCTACGTCGCCGACACAATCAATAACCGCGTGCTCGAATACAACGCCCCGCTTACGAACGGCGCCGGCGCCCATATGGTGTTGGGGCAGGGCGTCAGCTTCAATTCGAATCGCGCGAATAATGGCGGAGTGAGCGCGAACAGCCTGTACCGGCCGGTTGGGGTTGCGGTGGATGCAAGCGGCGACCTCTACGTCGCGGACGCAAACAATAACCGCGTGCTCAAATACAACGCCCCGCTTACGAACGGCGCCGGCGCCAATATGGTGTTGGGGCAGGGCGGCAGCTCCGACTCGGCTGGGTGCAATTCCGACACCGGCGGAGGCAATCCCACCGACGACGGCCTGTGCAACCCCTATGGCGTCGCAGTTGATGCTGTCGGCAACCTCTACGTCGCCGACACCTCCAACAATCGCGTGCTCAAGTACAACACTCCTTTCGCAACCGACCCCATCGCCGATGTTGTGCTGGGGCAGCTTGACTTTCTGCACAACCTGGCAAACTTCGCTGACCAATACTCGCTTTGGAATCCATCCGCGGTCACGATCGACGCCACCGGCGACGGCACCGGAGCGCAAACCCACCTTTATGTCGCGGACGAAAGCAATTCGAGGCTGCTGGGCTGGAACGATGTGACGGCGTTCACCAATGGCTCTCCGGCCGACCTGGTCATTGGCCAGCCGGACTTTTACTCCACTGGGTGCAATTCCGACACCGGTAACCCGCTTGTTGCCTCCGCCAGCGACCTTTGCTTCCCCTACGGGATTACGGTGGACTCAAGCGGCAACCTCTACGTCGCGGATGAAGGCAACAGCCGCGTGCTCGAATACAACACCCCGTTCGCCGGATGCGGTGGTTCGTTCCCCTGCGTTGGGGGGGCCGCCAATCTGGTGTTCGGGCAGGGCAGCAGCCCCGCCTCGACCGGGTGCAATTCCGACACCGGAAGCACTCCCACGGCTATCGACCTTTGTTATCCCTACGGCGTCGCAGTTGATGCCGGCGGCAACCTCTACGTCGCCGACCAAAGCAATAACCGCGTGCTCGAATACAACACCCCGCTTACGAACGGCGCCACCGCCAATATGGTGTTCGGGCAGGGCGGCAGCTTCAATTCGAATACCGCGAATTATGGCGGGCTGGGCACGAGCAGTCTGAGCTACCCCAGCGGGGTTGCGGTGGACTCAAGCGGCAACCTCTACGTGGCAGATGGCGGCAATAGCCGCGTGCTCGAATACAACACCCCGCTTACGTATGGCGCCACCGCCAATATGGTATTCGGACAAGGTAACATCTTCGCCCGGGCTGGGTGCAATTCTCGCCCCAGGGGAGGCAATGCCACCGCCGAAAACCTGTGCAACCCCTATGGCGTCGCAGTTGATTCGGCCGACAACCTCTGGGTCGCCGACCAGGGCAACAACCGGGTGCTCGAGTACAACGCGCCGCTCACCAGCCAGCTGACGGCGGCTGATGCCGTCTTCGGTCAGAATAACAGTTTCACTTCCAACGACTGCAATTTCGGCGGGACGAGCGCCGGCGCGGACAGCCTGTGCGATCCGAGTGGCGCCGCGCTGGACTCAAGCGGCAACCTCTACGTCGCCGACACAACCAACAACCGTGTGCTCAAGTATACACTGCTCACCTCGATGTCGGTGGCTACTTCGCTCTCATTCGGCAGCTCGCCGGTTGGGGACACCGTCACCAAGAATCTGACCATCAAGAACAACGGCCACGCAGCGCTGTTCGTCAATAACGTCTCATCGAGCAGTCTGACTGAATTCGCCCCCGGCGCGTCAACCTGCTCCGGGACGCTGCCGGGCGCCACGTGCACGATCGCGATCGGCTTCACCCCGAGCGCGCTCGGCGCGCACAGCGCAACGCTTTCGATCTACGATAACGCCGCGACCGGCCCGCAGAGCGTAGCGCTTTCCGGCACCGGCACGATCACGATGACGGTTACGCCCGCCAGCGACTCATTCGGCAGCGTGAGAGACGGCTCCACGGCGACCAGGTCGATCACGGTGCACAATTATCAGACCAACTCGGTCTTGCTGAGCGAAGGTTTCAGCGGGCCCAACCATGGCGACTTCAGCATCACAGGTGGCGGCACCTGCACCTCGACGCTGGCGGCCAATACCGCTTGTACACTGATTGTCACTTTTGCTCCGATCGCTGTGGGTACGGAATCGGCGATCATGACGGTTTCGGACATCCCCGATCCGCGGGGTCCGTACACGGTTTCATTTAGCGGGTCGGCAAGCGTGCCGGAATCCGTCTCCCCGACCAGCCTGAACTACACAAACGTCGCCCAGACGGCGTCCAAGACGATGAGCGTTACGGTAGTCAACCATACCACCGGGCCTATCACGCTGACCGGCACGAGCATCGGCGGGGCCAACCGGGGCGCCTTCGCGGTGACGGGCGGGAGCTGCCCGCTGCCGAGTGGGTCGCTGGCGGCATCGTCGAGCTGCACTTACGCGGTGACGTTTACGCCCGGCGCCGAGAGTGCCGAGAGCGGCACGCTTTCAATCGGGGTTGCCCAAGACCCCAATGATGGTCCGCCGGCGGTCAGCCTGAATGGAACCGGCGTTACGCCGCTCACGGTGCTTCCAGCGAGCCTCGCTTTCGGCACGGTGAACGAAGGCAGCACATCGGCGGCGAGGACGGTCACCGTGACGAACCTCGGCGGCGCGGCGGTTTCGCTGAGCGAAGGCATCAGCGGTCCCAGCGACTTCAAGGTGACGACGGGCGGGACGTGCGGGGTCACGCTGGCGGGCGGCGGCGCGCATTGTACCTACGTCTTGAAGTTCACGCCGAGCACCGTTGGAGCGGAGAGCGCGACGCTTGCGGTTAGGGCGTCTGGCGACGGGGCCAGCCCGCACGACGTGAGCCTCTCGGGGACCGGCTCCCGATCATAGGTGCCGCGATCGGGCGCATCGATCCCGCCCGGTAGAACGAACCGCCCTGTCCGGCCATGATGGCCGGGCAGGGCGTTTAGTTTATACGGCGATTTGCGGACTCATCCCGACCCGCCCGGCGCGCGGTAGTTGTCACACTCCAAAGGGGAACGTTTCCGGGACTCCACGCGTCGCGACTGCGGATAGCGGTGACACGGCTTTGGTTTCATCGAACCAGATGTACTCGTCGAATTGCCGCGGCAGCGACGCCTGGAAATAGTGACTCTCCAATTCCGATTGCGGCCGGTAGATGACCCCGATGGCTCGTTCAAGACGAGTCGGTGTGAGTTCATCGCGTACCGCCTGGCGCCGAGGCGCGCGCAGATGAACCGCGCATGCCGCGACGCCTGATTCGTGAAACAGCCGTTCGTAACTTCGTTCGTGCGAAGGCCGCACCTGCTTTATCTCCATCGGGCCGTCCCATTCCGATGCTGCCGCGACGGTCCCGTGATCGGTTCCGAATCCGAGCAGATACGCTGCGCCGCCGAAACGATTTCGGGATAGCTGCCCCACATTATGCTCTCCGCGCGTACCCATCTCCGTAGCGGAGGCATCACCCACATGAGAGTTGTGCGCCCATACGATTGCTTTGCTGCCGGTGCCCCGAAATTCGAGCAGCCGCTCGAGCGTGTCGAACATATGCTGGTCGCGCAGGTTCCACGACTCGACGGAGCCGTAGTACATGACGCGGTAGTATTGCTCCGCGGCGGCAATCAGGCGCGCATTCTGGATCGCGTCGAAGAATCGATCGCCGTCGCGCTCTGAATACTCGATTCGACGCTTCAGCAGATCGCCAAGCATCTCGACTATCGGCTGTTCGCAAATGCGATACGGATCGCCCAGTGCGACGCGCCCGTACACGGCGGGATCGTTCTCCCAGGGCGTCAGGCAGCCGTAACGCTGTCGAGCGACCGCCGCCATCGCCGGATCGACGCCGCTCAAGTATTCGATGACCGCGTGAATCGAAGTGAACAGACTGTACAGATCGAGTCCATAGAAGCCGGCGCGCAGCTCCGGATCGCTAACCTCCGCATTGTAGGCGCGCAACCATTCGACCAATTCCAAAGTCTCGCGATTACGCCACATCCAGGTCGGGAAGCGCGTGAATGCGTTCCATTGCTGCTGTCGCGCGGGCGCGTGATGCACGTATTGGTTGATTCGCGCGGCGTCGGGCCAATCGGCCTCGACCGCCACCATTCTAAATCCGCGCCGTAAGATCAGCTCGCGAGTGATCCGCGCCCGCATCTGGTAGAACTCCGAGGTGCCGTGTGTCGCTTCTCCGAGAAGGACAACGCGTGCATCGCCAATCCGCTCCAGGAGTGGCGAGAGATCGACTTCGCCGATGTTCCCTATCGGCTCGGCAACCTCGCGTATGAGTTTCGCCACCGACTGCGGCCGGCTGGCGCGCGCCGGAGTCCGGCCCGATGCGTCTGCCCATCCTTCCGCGCCAATCAGGGGAACGAACTGCACGTCACCAAGGTTTTCTTCCTCGTACTGGTCCTCCGTGACCCGCGTGACTCGTATCAGTTGTTGAGCACGAGAAGACGAAGACCCGACCGGAATTACCAGCCGCCCACCAACTCGCAGTTGGTCGAGCAGCGGTTTTGGAACCTGAGGACCACCCGCCGTTACGATGATGACATCGTAGGGTGCATGTTCCGGCCATCCCAGGGTGCCGTCCGCGGTGAGAGCATGGATGTTGTCGTAGTGCAGTTCGGAGAAGCGCCGCCGCGCAATCGTCGTGAGTTCCTCATGACGCTCTACCGTGTAGACGCTGTCCACGATCCGCGAAAGAACGGCTGCGGCGTAGCCCGATCCAGTGCCGATTTCGAGCGCCTTTTCACCCGGCTTTGCTTCGACGCATTCGATCATCAGTGCAACGATGTAAGGCTGCGAGATCGTCTGACCCGCCTCGATCGGCAATGGCGTGTCCTGGTACGCAAACTCGGCGAGCCGATTTGGAAGAAATGCCTCGCGAGGAACCACTCCCATCGCATGCAGCACCGCCGCGTCCTCGATACCGCGCGATGCGATCTGAGTGGTTACCATCCGCTGCCGCTTGATCGAGAAATCCTGCATCGGTGTCGCTCCCTTGAATCGTTGCCATTGAACGAAGCAATCGCGATGCCGCCTCTTCAGCCCCGGCCGCGAACCGGAAGCTCCTGCCCACACGGTTTTTATCTATCTACATCCATCCACCGCTTTACTGTGCTCCTTTCGGAGCCACTTGCCTGACGTTCACTGGCTCCTTTCATCACAGATGCGCCATCCGACAAATGATTTCACAATTCAGTGACTCTCGCGCTGTCTGGCACGGCGGATGCTCTATGGAAACAAAAGGTCAAAACAAATGTGCCAGGAGGAACACCAATGGGTTTTCTGGAGAAATGGAATCCGTCAAATGACCTTGAGCGGCTGCGTCACGAGTTCGACGATCTGCTCGAACGATTCGGCGTTGGCCAGGCCTGGCCCGCGGCGTCGAACCGCCCCGCAATTGAATCGTCTATCGACGGGGACAAGTTCGTAGTACGCGTCGATCTGCCCGGGGTCGATCCCAAGAACATCAACGTGCAAGTCGTAAACGGGATCCTGACGGTCACAGGGACGCGAGAGGAAAAGCGCGAATCGGACAAGCCGTCCTTGTTCCGCTGTGAAATCCGCTACGGCTCGTTCGAGCGATCGATCAGTCTGCCCGAGGGAATCAAGGCGGAGAACTTGAACGCCGTGCATCATGACGGTGTTCTTGAACTTACTGCTCCTATGCCCAAAGAGTCTGCTGCCAAGGCCATCAAGATTCAGGTCGAAGAAAAGAAGCCGGGCAGCCCAAAGAAGCCTGCCTGATCCGGAGGCTGTAGCGGAGTATGCTGTAAGCATGGCAACGCGCTGAGGGCAGATAGAGAGATGGCTGCGGTTTTTTCCACAATACTGTGCCCGATTGACTTCGAGCGTGACTCGATGGACGCGCTCGAACTCGCCTGCCGGCTGGCGAAGCAGAACTCCGCTACAGTTTACCTTCTGACCGTGATCGGCGCGCCGTCCACTGCCGCCACCGCACTGCCGCCCGTGCAGCTGAACCCTAACCTTGAATTTGAAGCGGAATGCATCCGCCGGTTGGAAGTAATTGCGCGGGAAAAACTGGCGGGAGTTTCACATAAGGTTTTCGTCGCAAGCGGGAACGCGGCGCCGGAGATTCTCAATCTCACCGCTGAACTAGACATCGAGCTGATCGTGATGGGCACGCATGGCCGCACTGGCCTGAAGCACTTCCTTCTCGGCAGCGTCGCGGAGCGCGTCGTTCGTGAATCGCCGGTTCCAGTCTTGACGATCCATCCCAAGCCCGCCGGGTAAAGGAGTTCTCCCATGTCTTTTCCGTATCGCAAAATTCTGTGCCCAGTGGATTTCGACGAAAACTCAATCGCGGCGCTCCAGACCGCGACGGAAATCGCGCGGCATTTCGACGCCACCGTTTATGTCCTGCACACCGTACTGTTGCTCATAGCGCCTACCTCGATGCCCGTGTACGTAGATCTCTACAAGGCGCAGGAGGACACGGCGCGCAGGAGCCTTCTGGAACTCGCGCGCAAGCATCTGGCGGGAATCAAATACGAGATCATGGTCAATATGGGCGAACCTGCCGCATCGATTCTCAAGGCAGAGCGCGGGATCGGTGCGGATCTGGTCGTCATGTCCACGCATGGTCGCCGCGGCATGTCTCGTTTCTTCCTCGGCAGCGTAGCCGAACTCGTACTGCGCGAAGCTCGATGTCCTGTACTGACTGTCCGTCAAAGCGCACCTCAGAAAGACCTTGTCGGCGCCTGGATGACAAGTAATCCTGTCACCGCGCAACTCGACGAGAAGCTCTCGACGATTCATGCAAAGATGCTCGAAGGCGGGTTCCGGAACATCCCGCTCGTTGAGGACGATCGCGTCGTCGCGATGCTCACCGAAGGCGATATCCGCTCGTTTGTGGGACATTTCGACGACACGCCCGCCAAACGAGCGATTACCCAGGCGCTGGTGACCGTGGAACCCCGGACGCCCATTCGCGAAGCCGCGCGCATTATGCGCGAGCGAAAAATCGATGGATTACCGGTCGTCGAGGACGGTCGCCTGGTCGGAATTATCACGACCAGCGATGCGCTCGCAGCGACAACCAGCGAGGGATGAGTCCAGCCTCCGAAGCTGACCGCCTCAGGGCGAGCAGCCATCCGGCCATCACTCTGTCTCAAGTGGCCTTTCGAACGCGCGCGGGTGAATGCGTTGTCAGAACTGGTATCGGTGATTCTCGCACGACCCGCTCGGCGACGCTGCCGAGAACGAGGTGCCCCAATCCCTTGCGGCCATGCGTACCCATCACGATCAGGTCGGCATTGAGGCCGCGCGCGGTCTCGAGCACTCGCTCGGCCGGATCGCCGCTTATCACGAGCGTTTCGCAGCGCACTGCGGCGGGAATCCGTTCCCGCGCGAGCTTTTCCAGCTGCTCGCGTCTGTCCTTCTCAACGTATGGGTAAGGATCCATCGGCACCGGCTGGAAGCCGGCCGCGCCGGCTGGCATGGGCGCGACATTCAGCAAGCACAGCGCAGCGTTATTCTGCTGCACCACTTTTAGTGCGACATCGAGAGCCGCCAACGAGTGCTCCGAAAAATCAATCGGACACAGGACCTTCCAAAATAGCCGAATCATCGCTGCTTCCTCTGTTTCGCGCTACTGCGTCAGGCTGTGTTACTCCTCCACCGAGTTCTTCAGTTCTTCGGGCGGCGTCCAGACATTACGCGATGGCTCGTCGACGTCGCCCTCGCCGGGGCGTCTGCGCTCGTTGCGCGTTTTCTGGCAATCGATGCAATACGCGGCGAACGGCACGGCTTTCAGCCGCTCAATCGGGATCTCCTCCTTGCACTTCTCGCAAATTCCATAACGACCGCGTTCGAGCCGGCTAAGCGCGGCGTCTATGGCCTTCAGTTGATATTCGTATCGCTCGATTAGACCGGCATCGGTCTCGATGTCTTCCAGCGAACGGGCCACGTCCAAGTCGTCGGCGGGTAGTTCCACCGCGTCGTCTTGCTCCTCCTTGCGAAGCACCCGTACTCGAGCCAGCGCATCCTGGCGCGCCCGCGCGAGGAGCTTGGTCAGATCTTTTAGTCGTGCATCGGCCTCGTTTTGCCGTGATATCTTGGTTTTCGCGCCGGTCTTGGATTTCATACAGATTCTCCGCGAGCTACTCGTGAATTGTCGTGCACAAAAGGGCGAAGCAATTCACGGACCAGTAATCGAGTAATCGACTCGTAAATCGAGCCGAAGGAACTTGTCCGGTGTATCGAATGGCGTGGCGCGATCGGATACACGATGTTGACTCTCGTCGTCACACTAAAATTCATTATGCCGCCGATCCGGCGCAAAGCGCCAATCAGACGGGTCCGAAGCTGGGGTTTTGCCATGGCACGGAAGGCGCTACATTCCTTCTGGGTTGCCTGTGAAGCTCTGACGCTGGAGAACTTAGCATGAAAGACCTGAAAGTTCGCGATGTGATGTCAGTGGACCCCACCACTCTTAAACGCAACGACAAACTCACCTTGGCTGACGACATCATGCGCTTGGGACGGATTCGCCATTTGCCCGTTGTCGATGATGACGGTCAGCTTCTCGTCGGCATCGTGAGCCAGCGCGATCTCTTTCGCGATGCGCTCGCGCAGGCGCTTGGCTATGGCAAGCACGCTCAGCGCAAGATCCTGGACACTCTCTCTGTCAAAGATGTGATGGGCGGCGATGTAGTCACCACCAGCCCGGATACCGCTCTGGTCGAGGCCGCACGACTTTTGACCGAGCGGAAAATCGGCTGCCTTCCGGTTGTCGAAAATGGGCGCCTGGTCGGCATCCTGACCGAGGGAGACTTTGTCGCCCTGTTCGCGCGCCGCGGCAATTAACGTCGCAGCGCACCAACGAAAAACGAAAAACGAAAAAACGAATTACCAATTACCGCCAGCGCGGCGCTTAGTCTTAACCGCCCGGGATAGCGACAGCTATCCTCGGCGGGCGCTTGGAGGCGCGTGACGGGAGAAAAATGAGCAACCAGCCTGACGCGAGTTCGGCCGCCGACATTGCTGGAGCTTCGCGCGCGCTCGGTGACCAAGAGGGCGCGCTGAGAAATCGCCGGCTGGCCCGCTCGATCGCGGGCGTGCTCGCCTTCGAAGGCTTCACGATGTCGATCAACGGCATCGGCTCACCCTGGATCGCGAAGAGCTTTCACCTTGACGAGTCGGGAATCGCGGGCCTGTTCGCATGGATTTCGCTCTCGGCGATCGGCGCGATGGGACTCTCGCGGATGATCGATCGGCTGGGGCGCCGCCGGATGCTGCTCGTATGCATGGCCGGCACTCTCGTTAGCGCGCTCGCCGCCGCGTTCTCGACTAACATCGCGGCGTTCGCGCTGTGCGAGATTGCGCTCTACGCCTTCATTGGCGCGACTATCGCCGACGGTATCGTGATCCTGGCCGAGGAACTCGCGATCGAGGAGCGCGCGCGAGGGCAAAGCTGGGGCGGGCTGGGGATTGGCCTCGGTGGCGGGCTGTGCCTGCTCGTGATGCCGATGGTGGCCAGCCGTTACTCGTGGCGATGGGTGCTGGTGCTGGCGTCGGCGATGGGAGTCGCCGCGCTGTGGAGGGCCGCCCGCGCCATCCCGGAGAGCGATCGCTGGCAGCACGCCGCCGCGACGGGCACGACTTCGGCCAGCAGCTTCTACGACGTGTTCGGACAGCTCTATCGACGCCGCGCGATCACGATTCTGGTCTGCGCGTTGCTGGCCAACATCGCGGCGGTCGCGGGCAGCAGTTGGGCGTACTTCCACCTGGTCTCGGTCGTAGGGTTGGCGCCGGGCGCCGCCAGCGTCCTGATGCTGGTCGGAGGCGGCGTGGGGATGCTCGGCTTTCCGCTCGCCGCGCGAAGCTGCGAGCGTTACGGCCGCATCCCCACGATCTTCGTTGCGGGCCTGATGACCGGTCTCGGCGCGCTGGCCTTCTATTGGGGCCCGCCGGCACCCTTGGGCCTTCGCTGGCTATGGATCGAGGTCACGTATTGCTGTTTCACCGCTGGCCTGAGCGCGGGGCAGGTGGGCGGCAATTCGCTGGCGACCGAACTTTTTCCGACCGCGATCCGAGGCGCGATGATGGGATGGTTCGCGCTCGTCGGCGCGGCCGGCGCGGTCTCCGCGCAGACCCTGATCGCGGTTCTCGCCGCGCGCCTTGGCGGTCTGTCGATCGTGGTCGGATACTTAAGCCTGCTTGCGATACCCAACGCGATCATCGTCGCGCTATTCCTTCCCGAAACGCGCGGCCTCTCGCTCGAAGCCTCCGCGATGGAAGAGGCGTTCGAGGAGTCGCGGTAGTGTCCTGGGACAGTACCGAAGTCGGAATCGTCTCGCGCCGCGGCGATTAACCCGGGATTTGGCCGGCAGAGCACCATCAGCGAGCAGATGTTACGTTGCCACCGTTTCCGACTTCCTCTTGTGTGTCACGGCCTTCACTCTTCCAAGTGAGACGCGAGACAGCACGATCTCGAAACCGGCGTCGAGGAGCATTCGGTCCAATTCGTCGCGCGTGGGAACTTCCGTCCCGTGGTGTCCGCTCGGCGGCTTGCCGGGGCGCCGGGCCGGATCGATCAGCGCGAATGTCCCTGTTGACTTAAGCACGCGCGCGATCTCGCGCAGCGCTTCAAAATAGCCGCGAAAATGATGGAGCCCGTACAAGCAAAGCACCAAGTCGAAGGAACCGTCGCGGAACGGCAGATGCTTGCCGTCGGCGCGACAGAGCCCAGAGCTCTCGGCCGCTCCATGCTCGCGCAAGTATTCACGCGTGCGCGGCAGAATCGTTCCATCATAATCAAGCGCCACGATCCGCGCGGACCGATCGAGTCGTGCAAGGCCCGCCGTCGCCCATCCGAGGCCCGTTGCGATATCGAGGCAGTTCGCCCCGCGCGGGATCCTTACTCCACGGAGCAGGCTCGGAAGCTCCACTGCCATTCCCAACCATGCGCGCGGCCGGCTGTACACGAGCCAGCGCCCAAGTCCGCGCATCAGAATGCCGCGATTATCTTTCTGTTCCATTTCGTTCGCCGATCCATAAAGACCCAAGCGCCGAGGCGACCTCGCAGAGCGTCACCGTCGGTCCCACCTCCGGCGACTTTGTCGCCCTGATCGCGCGCCGCGGCAATTGACCTTGAAAAACTAATTTTTGACAGCCTGTTTCAACCAGGCCGCCGGACCGCTGAACGCAGCCCCAATGCGCTGACGGCGACCGCCACGGCGCTATGAAGCCGATCCGATGATGGTCTGATAGTCCTAGATTTTGGGTCCCGTCACCGAGACCTCGGGAATCGGTGCGCCGCTCACCCTCAACTGTCCGGCCGTGAACTTCGCGATCGTTCCGTCGGAGTAATTCATAACCACCAGATTGCCGCTGGTGTCGAATACCGCTCCCCATGGTGCGTCAAAGATGGCGCTGCTCAACGTCACCATCGGAGCGGGTTTGCCGGAGATGGTCAGTTGATCCTTCGCATACTCCACGACCGTGTCCGCGTCTTCGTTGGGGACCCAAAGGTTGCCCCTTTGATCGAACGCGATCTCTCCTGGGCTGCAGAGGTTCGTGCAGTCGCCGTCGTCGGAAAGCAGAACCTCGGCCGACTTGCGACCGCTGCTCGTCAGTTCGCCGGCGGAGAATTCGGCGATCTGATTACCGTCCTTGCTATCTACCCACGCATTCCCGACTTTGTCGAACGTCACAAAGTTCGGACCATCCAGATCGGGGGAAGTGATGATTATGCGGGGCGTTATGTTTCCGCTGCCCGCATCCAGCTGTTCTTCTGACAGTTCCTCGATCGAGTTGTTAACGGCGTCCACCACCCACAGGTTACCCTGATGGTCGAAGCTGCAGCCATAGAGAGATTTGAACGCGAACGTACTTTTGATGATCACCCCGGGCGCCGGGTTCGGATCGCGTCCCAGGTTCTTGAGTTGCGCGGCAGTGAATCGCGCCACCTCGTCGCCGCCGATAACAGCCCAAAGGTTATGAGATTCGTCAAAGGCAATACCGGTCGCGGAGTCAAACGTGCTCAGATGAGTGGGCGTTGGCGTCCCACTCCTGGCGAGTTGTTCCGGTGTGTATGACTCGATGCCGCCGCCAAAGCCGCTAGTGACCGATATCCACAGGTCCGCGCACCATGCGTGCGGCGGCATGCCGCAAGTCAGCATCAGGAGCGCAACGGCCGCGACCAAGCGGCGCCAGCGAAAAATATCGATGCTCATCTTCTCCGGGATTTCTACTTTACCCTCGGATTTCAACTCCACTTATATAGACAAGACGGGCTCCCGCGGCAAGGGTCTAACGCGGTTTTGGCGGTAGTGTCGTGGCCCACACTCTGGAGCTTGGGCCTTATTCACTTTTTGTTTTGTCTGCGGCCGCCGGGCGATTCTACCCCCACTCCAGAACCGGCTCGTACTGCTCGATACCAGGCGAAGGGCTCGGCAATGGGCTCGGACTCGGCGTGGCAGTTGCGGTCGGGGTCGGCTTCTTCTGCGTGGCCTTCCCATTCAGAGTAACGGTTGCCGAGCTCTTCCCACTGGTCGCGCCACTGGTGATCGCGATCGTTCCGTCGTCGGCGCCCTTTCCCTTGGGGATAAACTCAACCTCAACCGCGAGGCTTCCTTTGGCAGCAATGGTGCCGGGAACGCTCGACGTGATGACGTAGGCGGAATTGGTGGGCACGCCGACGCTTAGGTTGTCCAGCGTCGCCGTCCCGGTGTTCTTGATGGTGAAATGCTTGGTCTCGGTGGTCGGTTTTTTGTCGAGGTTGACGCTGTAGCTCAGCGTCGTGGGCGAGACAGAAAGTTTACTAACGGGCGTCTTGGTCTTTGTGTGCCGACAAGCTAGTCACGCTGCCGGTACCGGTGGACGTGAACAGCATAATTCCAACTTTGACTGTGTTGTCCTGATCCGTCTCAACCTTGCTGCACGCATACGTGCCTTTTAAGTCGGAGAGAGTCCCGCTGCTGGTGCAGCTCGGAGCAGGGCTGGGGCATACGTCGGAGGCATTCGCCACCCCGCCGTTGCGCGGCGAACCGAGCATGATACAAACGAAGCCAAACGAGAGAAAAAGAAGGGCGATTGCTTGCTTCATTAGGGAGTCCCCCTCCGGGAATAAGAATTAGGAATGTACATTTATCCACGTTTCAGAATTTCTTATACTTACACATCAGTCGCGCTACTGTGACAAACCCTCAGCTCGGTTTTCACTCCGGAGCGTTGTCGGTACCCGCGGAAGGGACCGATGCGATCAGATGTGATCGCAAAATGTGATCAGACGTGACCACAAAAATCAGATGTGATCACAAAAAGTGGTAGTGTCGTGGCCCGCCCTCTGGAGCTTGGGCGTTGTTCACTTTTTGCCTTGTCGCGTGGCCGCTGGAAAAAAACAGGCTGGCTGAGGTTGGCATGCTTTTCATGGCTCATTGCGTTGATTCCGAAGGAGACATTCGGGGAAAATTGTATCCTTTCGTTCGCCGGTTATCGTCTAAAGCGGGCGGTATCTTTGGCATATTTGCTGCAATGACTGAGCAGAACTGCCTCAACAGTGTTTCTTCATGGACACCGGGCGGGGAACATGCCGCAAAAGGTGAAAGCGGAGACTTCGGAGCAAACTCGCCTCTCTCCCACCGTGCTGCTCCTCTCTGATGACGAGGTGTTGGCGAAGCTCGCACTCGGAATCGTCAAGCGTCCTTGGAAGCTGGTTCGCCATGCAGCCGACAAATACGTGGGTCGCGAGCTGTTCGCGCGGCCAAATGTTCGACTCGTCATACTCGACGACCAGGGGATCGAGGAAAACGATCGCGGCTGGCTGCTCGAGCAGATTCGCAAGCACTTCTCCGGCCCCCCTTTGCTCTATGTCGCCGGCAGCCAAAGCGATGCCAACGAGAAACGGGCGCGCACCAAAGGCGCCCACTACTACGTTTCGAAGCCACTGCCGATCGAACGATTCGGACACGTGCTGCAATCATTTTTGCAGGCGAAGCAAGTCGAAGGACAATCCGCGCATTCAGCCGCGGAGAAATCTGGGATCAACGCGGGAGAATCGAGCGCCGGGAACCCAACGCGTATCGACGCGGGAATCCGCTGTCTCTCGGAGGAACTCAATCGCGAAGGCTCCCAGCTAAGATCACGCCTGCTCGATGCGGCGCTGGCCGGATTGCGCCTCGCGCGCAATCCGGAGTCGCCCGAGCTCAGGCGCGATGCTGCCCAGATTTGGGCGGCGATACAGCCAACGCTATCCCATCACCTCGACGCCCAAGACAGCCAGTTGCTTCCGTGGCTGGTGCAGCAAGGCCGTCTCTCGTCGGAAGCCGGGCGCAAGGTCCGCGCATTCCACGACCGGCTGCGAACGCTCATCGGCGCAATCGTTGACACCGGCGCGGATCGCCTCACTGAAGCTCAGGCGCGTGACGCCGGACAAGCGTTGAGCGGACTCGCGGTCATCTTGGACGACGCAATCGACAACGAAGAGTGCAGGCTCTTCCCAACGATTCAGAAGGCGCTCTTCGGAATCGACCGTCGCAGTTGAAATCGATAAGTTATCCGGGAACCATGATCGACCGCGCGATTAAGCGACTGTTGGGCGTCGCGGTGCTGGCGGCAGCCGCCGGGTTGTACGGGTGCGCGTCATCCACGACTGGTCAAGACGCTGCCATGACCATCTCATGCCAAGGAAAGGACCGGCAGGAGTGCGAAGCCCGCGATAATGCCCGCCAGCTACGCGACGCAGCGGACTACCAAGATGAGCCCGCCTTGGGATACCTGCAGTCGCCGCCGGGATTGCTGCCAGTACCTCTCACCTCGCGGAATGGTTCCTCGAATTAGTTGAAAGAACGGGCGCGTTGTCTCGCGGCGGCGGTGCGAATCAAGGCGGCACTGGCCGCAGCCGGCGAAAACAGGGTCGAGGCGGTGACCACGCTCGGAGTCGATCGGACGACGCTATATCGGTTGATGAGGCGTCTCAGTCTTTAGGTCGGACTCGCGCACAAAACAAACAGGCCCCGGACCGACGCGTAGGCGCGCCGGGTCCGAGGCCCCCTGGGAGAGGCTAACTGGATTGCCTTCCGATCGCTGAAATCAGTCGGCCCGGGATCATCCTGCGCCACCAGAGGAGAGCGTGTGGAGGACCGAGATCATTGCCGGTCCGACGATTACCGCGATCATCGCGGGCAATACGAAGAGGACCAGCGGGAACAGAATCTTAATCGATGCCTTCTGCGCGTCTTCCTCGGCATGTATCCGGCGACGCTGTCGCAATGCGTCCGAACTGGAACGCAACGCAGGTCCGATCTGCGCGCCAAGTTGTTCACTCTGAACCAAGGTTGCGGCGAGCGGCTTGATATCATCAACCGCAGTCCGCTCGGCCAGCCCGCGCAACGCCTGTCCGAGCGACGCGCCCGCGGAGATATCGGTGGCGACCAGATTCAACTCGGTGCCGATTTCCTGACCATGACGTTCGCATTCCGTGCCGACGATTCGAATCGCCTCGAACAGTCCGAGGCCCGCTTCGACGCATACCACCAGCAGATCGAGCACGTCCGAGAGCTGCTTTGAGATGTTTTGCTGGCGCGTCCGCGCGCGCCGTCCCAGGTAGTAGGCGGGCAGGAAAATTCCGATCCCTGTGCCGCCGATTCCGAACAGCAGCGGCTGAGCCGTTGTGGCGTGAAGAATAAATCCGACCAACAGTCCCAAACCTCCGCATCCGATCGCCAGCAGCACACGGGTGACCTGATAGGTCTGCGGCGCGCTGGACTTCAGAAATCCCGCCTGCGCCAGAGTCTGCTGGAGCTTCTCCCCGGTGGGAGTATCCAGGTTCGGCGGTGGGATGCGCTTGGAGGCCCATCTGAAAAGCATGCGGAGCAGGTTGTCGTCCTGAAGGTCACCTTCGAGTGCGCCCTGCGAAGCCCGCATCTTGACCGCCAAATCCGCGAATCGTTCATCGACCGCCCGGCTCTGCGGCGAAATGGCGAGGTACAAGGCCGCGCACGCCGCGCCAGCCAGGAGAAAGACCGCTATGCCAACCATGAATGGACTCATTAGTAGTTTACCCGCAGTAGTCGCCTGATGCTCAGGATGGCGAGCACGTCCGCTACGATCGCGAATTTCAAAATCTTCTGACCCATCGGGTCATGAAACAATTGATCGGTGTAACCCGGCTGAATCAAGCTGAACACGCAGAGCACCGCGATTGGCAGGCAGCCGACGATGATGCCGCCGAAGCGCGATTGCGCGGTCAGCGCTGTGATCTGCATCCGCAAGCGCTGGCGGATTCGCACGATTTCGGATAGCCGCCCGACAATCTGAGCCAGGCTCGAGCCGACCTCCGTTTGCACGCGCACCGCGATGACCAGGAGTCGGAGGTCGTCCTCCGGAACTCGCTTGAGCATGTCTTCGAGCGCGCGCGGCAGCGGCAGTCCGATCCGGTTCTGCTCGAGCACGGTGCGGAATTCGCTGCCCAGCGGATCCGCGAACTCGCTGACCAGAACTTGCAGCGCGCGCTGCAGCGAATGTCCCGCCTCGAGCGACGATTTGATCAGGTCAAGCGCGAACGGCAGCTGGGCCGCAAAGGCCTTGAGACGCCGCTTCCTTCGGAATTGGATGTAGGCGAGGGGCAGGATGGCCATCACCAGCGCGCAACCCAGCGCGATCCACATGTCGTTGAACAAGAGATTGCCGCCGAACAATCCGGTGCCGAGCAGCAGCACCATGATCAGCAGCATGTCGGCGACCGTCATGTACAAGCCCGCCTGCCACATCATCTCTTCGAGTTTGCGCAGCAGGTCCAGTTCGTACAGCACACCCAGCAGCAGTCCCTGATCGGGCCGGCGCCTGCGCATGACATCGACCTGCAGATCGTCGGCGGGGCGCGTCAGACGTCGTGCCACCTCGCGCTGTTGCTCGGCTTCGCTGCCGCGACTGCTGGAGAATACCAGCACGCCCAGGAAGACGAGCAGGAATATGCCGCTAGCCATCAAAATATCCATAGTATTTATCCGATTGTGCTGCGGAAAACCTTGGCGTCGAGTTTGTAACCCGCGGCCTCCAGCCGCTGCGAGTAGGTTGACCGAATCCCGGTGGGCGCGAACTGGCCGAGCACTTCTCCACCCGGCCCGATTCCCGTGCGCTTGAATTCGAACAGGTCCTGCATCATCACCATCTCACCCTCCATCCCGCTGATCTCGGAAACGCGCATCACTTTGCGCGAGCCGTCGGATAGCCGCGATACATGGATGATGATGTTGATCGCCGACGCGATTTGCTGGCGCATCGCGCGCTGCGGAATCGACACTCCCGACAGCAGCATCATCATCTCCAGACGGCCCAAGCTGTCACGGGGAGTATTGGCGTGGATGGTGGCGATTGAGCCGTCATGGCCGGTCGACATCGCTTGCAACATGTCGAACACTTCATCGCCGCGGACCTCGCCGACGATTATGCGGTCCGGCCGCATACGCAACGAGTTTCTGACCAGGTCGCGCTGGGTGACTTCACCCTTGCCTTCGACGTTGGGCGGTCGCGTTTCGAGCCTGACCACATGCGGCTGCTGGAGGCTCAATTCGGCCGAGTCTTCGATCGTCACAATTCGCTCGTCGGCCGGAACGAACAGCGACATGCAGTTAAGCAGGGTCGTTTTACCCGAGCCGGTGCCGCCGCAAATCAGGACGTTGAGCCGCGCGCGCACGATGGTGCGCAGAAACTCGACCATCTCCGGCACCAGTGTCTTCTTCGCGATCAGATCGTCGATGTTGTAGCGCCTGCGACCGAATCGGCGAATCGACAGCGCCGGGCCGTCGAGCGTCAGCGGCGGAATAATCGCGTTGATACGCGAACCGTCGGGCAGCCGCGCGTCAACCATCGGCGACGCTTCGTCCACCCGGCGTCCGACTTGCGACACGATTCGATCGATGATCAGCATCAGGTGCTGATCGTCCTGGAACTTGACGTCGGTGGCGTGAAGCTTGCCGCCTTTTTCGACGTAAACCTGGTTGTGCCCGTTGACCAGGATGTCGGTGATTTCATCATCCCACAAAAGCGGCTCCAACGGCCCGAGTCCCAACAGCTCGTTCTTGATCTCCTCGATGAGGTGAGTCTTGTCGACGTCGGTGAGCAGGCGTCCCTCGTCGTCCAGAATGGCGGAGATCGCCGCGGTGACTTTCTGCGCCGCGAGCGCCGGCTCGAGGCTTTCAAGCCGGGTAACGTCCAGCATCTCGAACAGCCGGTTGTGGACGGCAAGCTTGAGCTGCTGAAAACCCTCGGCCTGCACGTCTTTGACGGCGCGCTTTTGATTGCCTATCAGCGAGCGCTGAAAGGGCGCCGGCGTTGCGCTGTTCTGCTGGGAAATTCTCTCAACCAGCTTCATTCGGGTACCTCAAGTGCGCGCGCCGATAACATTCAACAGGCGCGAGACCAATGAATTTGGGAAATTGCCGTCGCTGGCTTCGCTGCCCACCTCGAGCCGCCGCGCCAAGTCCTCGATGCTCTTGGCCAGCGGCGAGTTCGGCGCCACCTGCCACAAATCCTGTGCGCTCAACTGCACCCGCTCGAGAACTTTTTCATCGCGCGGAATCCGCGTGTGAATCGGCTGCGCCAGCGTATGGCTGAGCTGCTCTTCACTGATCGGATGACCCGGCACGAAACGGCTCAGAATGAAGTTGGGTTCGACCCCCGGCAGCCCCAGCCGCCCCACCAGATCGACGAATCGCCACGCGCATCGTGCCGCACCGATCGACTGGTCGAGTAGGTAGAACAGACGACTCGAGCGCTCCCAGGCGGCGACCGTGTTTGCGTCGATATGCGTGCCGCAATCCACGATCACGAAGTCAAAAAGCTGGCGCGTCAGGTCGAGGATCGCACCGACCGTCGCGTCACTGACCAACTCGCTGTCCTCGATCCGCTTGGGCGCCGCGAGCAGGTAGATTCCCGACGCATGCTTGCTGAGCGCTGATTCGAGTTGAATCGAATCGAGCTTTCGCGTCCCCTCGGCGAGCGCCATGATCGTGCGCTCGGGTTCGAGATTCAGGAACACCGCCAACCCGCCGGTCTGCAGGTCGAGATCTATTACCGCAACCCGCTTTTCGAACGCGTAGCGCAGTGCCAGGGCGAGGTTCGCCGCCAGGCTCGTCACTCCAGTGCCGCCTATCAGGCTCACCAGCGAAACGATCATGCCGCCGCCGTTGTGAACGTTGTGAACTTCTTCGCGCCGGCGGGTCTCGCTTATCTTGAGCAGTGCGCGGGTCGCGTCTCCGGGATCCAGTGGCAGGAACAGAAGCTCATCGGCTCCGGCCCTCAGTACCCGCTTCATCAGGTCCGGCGAACGATCGTGCAGCAGCGCAAAAAGAGCCGGGCGGGGCTCCTGCCCCGCCTGCGCGTTCAGATAACTCAGAGAGAGTTCGTTGTTGCCGTTGAACACCACCATCGTGACGTCGATGGTGGTGTCGGGAGCGGCGTCCAGATCCGGTTCGAGTTCCAGGATGTTCAGCACCGGGTCGCCCAAGGCGGCGAGGGCATCCCTGACTTCTGCGCGATGGTCCGCGCTTCCGCCAACTAATTGGACTTTCAGCTCGCCATGCCGTCCGTCACTTTTTTTACCGAGCGTTGACACTTCACACTCTCCCTGCTTCACGTATGCCGTGTCGTATCATGCACTAAATACTCGGTTATGTCTTGTCCTCCGTCGAACTAGAATCTCGGGCGCGACGCGTCAGGCTGCGCCAGACGACGGGTCTCGATCTGTTCATGCGTCAGCTCAGGCACGTAAGTCGGGTTGTAAACCGAGGCGCCATTGGGCAGCGGACGCACGATTTGCGGCGTTACGCTTATGATCAGGTCCGTTTCGGTGTTGTTATAGCTGGTGTTGCGGAATAGTCCGCCGAGATACGGGATGTCACCGAGGTACGGGACTTTTTGAACCTCGGTCGTCTTTTGGTGCAGGATGAGGCCCGCGATGATCAGCGTCTGATTGTCCTTGAGCTGTACCATTGTTTCCGCGCGCCGAGTCACGAATGCCGGTATGGTGAAGCCGAACATCGACACGCCTTGGGCGTAATCGGGCTGCGATACTTCAGGCTTCACCAGCAGCTCGATATCATCGCAGCCGACGACGGTCGGAACGAATTCAACCGAGGTGCCGTATTGCTTGAAGACGATCGAGGTATTCAGCGCCTGGGCGATGACGATGGGAATTTCGCCACCCGACAGGAACTTTGCCTCTTCACCGGAATTAGCCAGCAGTTGCGGCTGGGCGAGAAGCTTCGCGAGGTTGTGCTGCTCGAGGAACTGGAAGAATCCCTGCAGCTGGTAGTTCTTGTTCCCCGCCGCCAAGCCATAAGTAAGCGACGACGACACCAGCATCCCGATCAAGTTTCCACCCAGCGGCAGCGATTGGGGCTGTATATTGGGAACGCTCGCGGTCGCCGACGGGGAAAACGGCGTCCCTACTGCGCCCGGCAATGAGACCAGCGATATCCCCGCACGGGTGAGCGCGGCCGACAGGTTGGTGCCCTGGTTCTCGATGGCGGTGCGGTCCAGTTCCGCCACCATCGTGTCGAGCAACACCTGCTCCTTGCCGTTGGGATCGATTCGCACCGTGCGTTCGTTGTATTGGCCTTGTTGGTCCCAGATCGCCAGAGTCGTGAAGCCCGGCGTATGGCCTATCAGGTTGATCTGGAACGGATTGATCACCTGGACATCGGCAACAGCAGTATCGGCGACCGACACGCGGCGCAGCCGGGTCGCAAAGTCGATAACTCTCGACGACCCCGTCTGGAGCTGCACTATGTCGTCGGGCAGATAATGGCGTCCACCTGAAATCGCGCCCGAGTGCAATTCGCCGCAACTTAGACCGATCGACGGGTCGCTCCGATACCGCTGGTTCGACAGTGCCGCCGAAGCCGTCTGACCGGAGGGCGCCTGAGGTCGCGGAGGGTACGAAGCAGCCGGAACCGACGGAGCGAAATCGAAGGTCGACGAATTAACAGCAGCCGGCGCAGGTGCGCCTGGCGATGCGGCTGCGACTGATGCCGAGCTGATCACGGTTGTGGCTGTTCCTGCAGATGAGGATGAAGACGAGGAAAATGACGAAGGCGGATTCACCGGGCCAGCGCCCGCATCAAGCTTCACGACTGCCGGAGCCGCACTGCCCGAGGACTTGCCGGAGCCCGCGATTGGCGCCGGACTGGTGCCAGGATGATTGATGTCGAAGGCGCTGCCGACCGATCTGACCCTAACGTCATAGTTGACTTGGCCATCCGCCGTCTTGACCGAAATGTTCCATTCTCCTGCTTCCGCGCCCAGCAGGACGACTCTGCCCGGCTCCTCGTTATGCACGATCAGCGCGTGGGGATTCGCGATCACCTTCACCGCTGGAACCTCGCCGGGGCTGACGTTGTTGATTATGTAGCTCTCGCCCGCGTTCAGGGCGACAGACATTTCCGCGCCGCCGCTATCGGCGGCAAGCAGCAGGCCGGGCTGAAGCATGAGCATGCTGATCGCTGCAGCCAGCCACGGAAGCAGTCCATATCCTCGTTGAGCTTTCATCTTCTTCACCTTGGCTTCTTCGCGGCTTGCTTATGGTATGTCGATTGTTTTGGGCGTCGGCACGTGATCCGCCGTCGCGTTGATGGGCGCCCCGGCCGGCGCAATGCCGCGGTTCACGGGCGCCGCCACGAGGTCGTGATGATCGGGTTCAGGAGGGCTCGCCACCGTCGTTGAGGATGCCGCAGGGGCGCCCGCGTCGGTGTCGTCGTTATCAGAAAACTGCGCCGCATCGGCGTGCGTATGGCTCGTCGACTTCTTTGCACCCTCGCTGTTCGCCGCCGCTTCATTCACAAACGAGACTGACTCGGACGACTTGCCGTTGCGAAGAATCTCGATCTCGACCTGCTTCTTGGCCGGGCGCGGCGCCGCGATCTCATGATGAGGCTCAGGCTGCACAGCCACCACCGGAACCTCAGGCGCCAGGCTGTAGGCCCGCAGCATCTGAGCAACGTCGCTGCCGTTGGTCAGAACGATTTTGTTATCATTGTAATTGCGCATCGCCAGACGCAGCGTTCCCGAGTGGCTCGCCAACGCCAGGCGCTCGGCCTCCTGCGGCGTGACCAGCAGCGTGACGACCTTCACTACCGTTGGCTCGTCCTTTTTCTGCTCGATTTCCTGCGCTACGGCGAGAACTTCGACGTTCTGCAGAATTACTTTTGAGAACGCCCTTGGGGTGCCTTCGCCGCCTTGGGTCGCGACCAGCACGTCCACCCGGGTATGCGGCAGCACGAAGCCCGCGACGTCGCTGACTTCATCCACCGGGACCGACACGGCGCGCATCCCGAACGGAATCAACAACGGCATCACACCCGCCGTCTTCTCCCCGGTGAACAGCTTGGACCGCACCACCGGCTCGTTAGCTACCAACGAGTTCTTCACGTAGCTGCCGATGACCTGTTTGGGATCGGTGTATGCGCCCTCCGGAAGACTGTCAGCCGACCAGCGCGCCATCTTTACTTCGCCCAGCTCGATTTTTGTGCCGAGCGGAAGATCGTACGCCGAGACCACCACCTCTACGTTATGCGCCATCGCCTGCTGTACTTCGGCTTCTCTCCGTTTCAAGGCGGAGTACACCATTACCGAAGCCAGCATCGCCGCCAGTCCCGCCAGTAAGACGAATACCATCGGTCGTCTCATATCGCCTCTTCCCCCCGGCCGCTTCGTGGCTGACCGGCTATCTTCAAATAGTTAAACATACCGTCATTTTGTTATTCTATCATGGCCAGTTCAAGTACTGGTCAGGATGGCGGGGAAACTAACGATTAAATGTGAATGCGAGCCGGGAGTAGTCCCAGCTTTGTTGCAGATAGTCAGAACAATGCTCTTACGGCGTGTAATTGAATCCACCGCCACGACAGGTACCCCCAAAATAGCCGCGGGTCGCTGACTATACGAGAGGACCCACGCGGTTGACTAATGTCGAGACGATATTACCCGCATTCTGAATTAGAGCAATACATACTGCGCCGCTCGCTGCGAGTATTATTGCGTACTCGGTCATAATCTGACCACCCGAACTTACTTATTGTCCGGTAAACCCGCTTCTGCTGGCTCATTGACTTCCCCTCCCAGGGTTGTCGTCTTTTCTGAAGTCGTCTCTCTTAGCGGGGCCTGTGTTGGAGCCCCCGCTAAAAGACCACGGCTCCCGACGACCGTCAGGCCATCGACGGCTACAGTTCTGATTTTTTATGTGGGGTGGCGGATGGGTTAGTCCGCCACCCCGGAATTTCACCCTTCTCGATTAGAGTTGGGCGTCCACGCTGGTCAGCACGCTCTTGATGGTCGTTCCCATGGTCTGGTAGCCGAGGAACACCACAACCGCGACTGCGGCGAGGATCAAAGCGTATTCCGTCATCGTCTGGCCGCGCTGATACTCGCGCGCTGCCACAAACATCCTCGTAATCATATCCATTTTCCCGTGTCCTCCTTCTGTTACTTGTTGGCCGAAATTGGCATTATCCCCATTAATCAACCTGACTCCGTTCAACCTTCTGCCGCAGCCCAACGGCGCCAGCTTGTCTCGATTCCTTCTTCCCCGTGGAAGAAAATCCTCGCTTGCGGCAACTTTCACTGGCGCCAGAGCGAGACTAAGGTAGAGCATCTCTCGTGCCATTTTAATCTATTCAGCAACCTGTTGGACTTTTTTGTTTCATGCACGGTTACCATACGCTAATACGCGCAGTGATGCAACTACCAGTTGCCAAGCTGCAACAGATTATGGTCTAAAGAGCGCATCATTGGAGATTTAAAACAGTCAAAGAGGTTTGAGCTAAACATGAACTAGCTAAGCGAGAGAAACCAACGGATGGTGGTCGGTCTCGAATCCAACCACCAAATAGTGTGTATCACATTCCGAATGGGGATAGCTTGGCGGGTTCTGCGAGATAGCCTCGTGGCTTTAGTTGGCAGGTTCGAAGCTAATCTGATCGCCCACCTGCGTCGAACTCTCGTCCGCCGCGCCAGCGGGAAGTTCGAGTGCTTTTCGTGCTCCAAACACGATCGAGGAGACGTGCCAGGGCCTCAGGCGCCGGTTGATTCTGATGACCGTGTTGCCGCGCCCCAGGAAAACGATATCGATCGCGAAGCGCATGAAGAACATGTGCATCCACATGAACGGCGTGAATCGCCCCTTATCGAATAGCATCCCCATTCCGGGCTCGAGGCCGTCGCGACCCAGCAGACCGCGGCTCTGACCGCCGAGACCGCCGGCGTACTCGAGCCGCGCGCAGAGCACGGTTGCGCGGGATTGATTGACTGCTCGGAGCGGAGATTGCGGCGTCGGCATCGGCGGTGCATCGGGTGGTCGGGACTGTCTCATTACGTCATCATGTAATAAACTCGCGTAAGTTTCATGGGATACATCCCGATATTTCTCGACGTGACTGGCCGCGAATGTGTCGTAGTCGGTGGCGGCGAGGTCGCCGCGCGCAAAGTCGAGTCGCTGTTGGAGGCCGGCGCTCACGTGACTATCGTGAGCCCGCGCCTGTCGCGCTCGATGGAGGCAATCGTTGCCCGCGGGCTCGTGACTCACATCGCTCGTGATTATGAGCGCGGCGATATTCGCGGATGCGTGCTGGTCTATGCGGCGACCGGCGATCCGAAACTCCATCGCGAGCTTGCCGCCGAGGCGCGCGTGCTCGGAATCCCGATAAACGTTGTCGACCTCCCCGAGTTGTGCACGTTCATCGCGCCCGCGGTTGTCAAGCGCGGCGCGCTCCAAATCGCAATCTCGACCGCCGGTGCGTCGCCTGCCTTTGCGGCGCGGCTCAGACGCGAGCTGGAGCAGCAGTTCGGGACCGAGTACGCGGTCGCGCTCGAAGTACTGCGTGCCGCGCGCCGGCGGTTGCACGCCGATGAAATCGATCCCGCCGATCGCATGCGCCGGCTGAAGGACCTCGCCAACTCCACACTGCCCGACGCGATTGGCGTCGGCGACGTAGCCGCGATCGAGCGGATACTCGCCACTCATCTGGGTGACGGTGTTGGTCTGGTCCGGCTCGGAATCGACCCGGCCGCGCTCGGCCTCACACGCGCAACGGAAGTTCCGGAGTGAACCGCATGCCGATGGACACGCTATGGCTAATGCTCGCGCTTGCTTGTTACGCGCTCTCTGCCGTGTTGTTTGTGTTCGATCGTTTGGCGGGCCGTACGCAAGCGACCGGCTACGCAGGTGCGATACTCGGTGCGGGCGTGGTCTTTCATGCTTTCGATTTGACGGCGCGGGGGCTGCAGGCCGGCAATTTTCCGGTCGCCAATTTTCCGCAGGCGTTGTCGTTTCTTGCGTGGCTTACCGCGCTGGCGGGGCTGCTGATGATCGTGCGCTTGAGGCTGGCGGTGATCGGCGCATTCGTGGCGCCGGCGGTGACTCTGGCTCTGGGAGCCGCTTCACTCGCGATGAGCAGCGGGCACGTGGTTTTGCCGGCCACCCTGCGCAGCGTATGGCTGCCGATTCACGTTACCCTCGCCATCCTGGGCTACGCGATGTTTGTGCTGGCTGCGAGCGTGAGTATCGCCTACCTGGCCTACGAGTCGCGGCTCAAGTCCAAGCGCGCGATCGGTCCGGCCAACGAAGGCGCGCCGAGTCTCGAAAAGCTCGACCGAATCAACTATCGCCTGCTGGGATGGGGCTTCCTGATGCTCAGCCTGGCGATCGTGAGCGGCGCGATTTGGGCCGATGCGACGTGGGGTCATTTCTGGTCATGGGAGCCCAAGGAATCCTGGTCGCTGGCGATTTGGGTGCTCTACGCGGGTCTGCTCGAATCCCGCCTTACGATAGGATGGCGGGGACGGCGCGCCGCGGCGCTCACTTTAGTGGTGTTCAGCTTGTTGGTTGGTTCGTTCGTGGGCGTTAACCTGATTTTCCCGGGCAAACACGGCGGCAGTTTCGGCTGAAAATGGATCAGACTTTATTCATCGTCGGCATAAATCATCGCAGCGCCGCCGTTGCGTTGCGTGAACGCCTGGCGTTTGCCGACGACGAGATCGTTGCTGCGCTGGCCAGACTGCGGGATTCGTCGCCCGCGGTCCTGGAGGCGGCGCTGATTTCGACCTGCAATCGTGTCGAAATTGTGGGTGTCGCCTCCGATACGGCGCGCGCGGCCGACGAGACGCTGAAGTTTCTGGCCGCGGATCGAAGCGTCGAGCAAGCCGCGTTCGCCGACGTGATTTATAGTTCCGCCGGGCGCGACGCCGCGCGTCATCTGTTCCGCGTGGGTGCGAGTCTCGACTCGATGGTCGTTGGCGAGCCGCAGATATTGGGGCAGCTCAAGATCGCTTACGCGCAGGCGTCCGAGGCGGGCAGCGTCGGCCCGATTCTGCATCGCGCGTTCCACAAGGCTTTCACGGTCGCCAAACACGTGCGCAAGGGCACGCTTATCGGTCATGGAGCGGTTTCCGTCAGTTCCGCGGCAGTCGCGCTTGCGGGCCAGATTTTTGACACGTTGAAAGACAAGACCGTGATGCTGATGGGTGCGGGCAAGATGGCGGAGTTGACCGCCCGCCAGCTGAACGCGCTCGGAATCGAGTCGCTGCTGATCACGTCGCGCACTTTCGATCACGCAGTCGCGCTCGCGCGCGAACTTGGCGGCACCGCGGTGCCGTACGACAACTACAAGCCGTACCTCAAGATGGTGGACGTGCTTATCGGTTCGCTCGCATCCACCAAACCGGTGCTGGGTCCCGACGAATTCGAGTCCGTGATTCGCGAGCGCCGCTACCGGCCGATGTTTCTGATCGACATGGGCGTGCCGCGCAATTTCGACGAGCGGCTGAACGCGCTGCAAAACGTCTATCTGTACGACATCGACGATCTCGGCGCGCTGGTTAAACGATCGCTCGGCGATCGCGAGCGCGAAGCCGAAAAGGCCGAGCAGATCGTCGAGCTCGAACTTGAATCGTTCCTCAAGTGGCTCGCGGGTCTCGACCTGACCCCCACTATCAAGGACATCCGCTACAGTGTCGAACGGCTGCGCGACGTCGAGCTGGGACGGCATCGCGGCTGGCTGGCGCAACTCGAACCCGCCGTACGCGAACGAGTCGAATTGCTCACTCACGGACTGACCAACAAACTGCTTCATCGCATTCTGTCCGGCCTCAAGCATCACGACAACAAAGCGCTCGATGCCGCGTTTGCCGCCGAGGTCGCGCGCCGCCTGCTGGGTGCTGAATTGGACGCGCGAGTCCACGATCTCGACGACGCGGACGACGATGACGACACGGGCGCCGAGTGACCGCGCGGCACGCTGATCCCTTATGGCGCTCAAGCCCAAGCTCAAGTTCAGAATCGGTTCGCGGCCAAGCAAGCTGGCGCTGGTCCAGGCGTCGATGATGCGGGAGCGGCTCGCGGCGCAAATATCCGTTGTCGATCCCGAAATTGAAATCGTCGAAATACGCACCACCGGCGACAAGCTAACGTCGGCGTCGCTTGCGCAAGTGGGCGGCAAGGGCCTCTTTATCAAGGAACTCGAGCAGGCGCTCGCCGATCGCAAGATCGACGCCGCCGTCCATTCGATGAAGGATATTCCCGCAGTCCTGCCGCCGCAGTTTCGCGTGGCTGCGGTGCCCGGGCGCGAGAATACTGCCGATATCCTGGTGACGCGCGACGGCTCGGCATTGTCGGCGCTGCCGGTGGGCGCGCGGCTTGGCACCTCGTCGTCGCGCCGCCGTTTCCAGGCGCTCAGGATGAATCGGGGGCTTGCTGTTCTGGCGTTGCGCGGCAACGTCGATACGCGTTTGAAGCGCGTCGCCGACGGCAGCTTTGACGCGATCATAATCGCGATGGCGGGGGTGAAGCGGCTGGGGCGGTTGCGCGATGTGAAGTTCGTCGAGCTCGATGGCCGCGATTTCATCCCGGCCGGAGGGCAGGGCGCGCTTGCTATAGAAACGCTGGTCGAGCGCGACGACCCCGTTTCAAATGAACTCGATCGCGCGCTTTCCGCGATCAACGACGCGCGCGCATTCTACGAAACCGCGGCCGAACGATCGTTCCTGGCCGCGATCGATGCGTCATGCACGACGCCGGTCGGCGTAAGGGCAAGCATCGTGGGCGATACGCTCGCGCTCGCAGCGATCCTGTTCAGTCCCGACGGCGCGCGCGAGCTGTCGGAGTCGATGGAACAACCGATCGCGCCCGACCTCGCGCCGTCCGCCGCCGAAAATTCCGGCAAGCGGCTCGCGGAAAAAATGCTCGCGCGGGACGCTGCCGCGATTCTTCGGTCTTGAATGAGCGCGCGCGCCAAGCATCAGGATCGGGGCAAAGTCTTCCTGGTTGGCGCGGGTCCCGGCGCCTTCGATCTGATCACGATTCGCGGCGCTGACGTTTTGAGCCGCGCCGACGTCGTTATTTACGACCATCTGGTGAGTCCGGAACTGATCCGGCTGGCGCCGCGCAAAGCCGAGTTGATTTACGCGGGCAAGAAAGGCGGCGCGGGAAAAGGTATCGAGCAACCCGAATTGAACGCGATGCTGATCGAGCGCGCGCGGATGGGGCGCGTCGTGATCCGGCTCAAGGGCGGCGATCCATTTATCTTTGGACGCGGCGGCGAGGAGGCCGAGGCGCTGGCGCGCGCGAACGTGCGGTTCGAGGTGGTCCCGGGGGTCACGTCGGCGATTGCAGGCCCGGCCTTCGCCGGTATTCCGCTGACGCATCGCGAGTACGGTTCGTTCGTCGCGTTCGTCACCGGCCATGAGGACGAAAGCAAGGATGCGCGCTCGACGGTTCCGTGGGACGAACTGGTCGCGGCGGCTCGGGGCCGCGGCACGATCGTTATCCTGATGGCGACGGCGCGGATGCGCGCGACGCTGGATCGAATCCGCGCGGCCGGACTTCCGGCAGAAACTCCGGCGGCTGCGGTCCAATGGGCGACGACTGCCGCGCAGAAGACAGTCAGCGCGACGCTCGCGACGCTCGCCGACGCATCCGCGCGCGCCGGAATCGGCGCGCCGGCTGTTATTGTGGTCGGAGAATGCGCGGGCCTGCGCGAGCATCTCAAGTGGGTGGAGCGCACGCCGCTGTTCGGCCGCACCGTGGTGGTGACCAGATCGCGTGAGACTGCCTCGCAGTTCGCCACGGCACTCAGACGGCTCGGCGCGGAGGTGGTGGAATTTCCGACGATTGAAACCGCGCCGCTCGCCAGCTACGCGGCGCTGGACCGGGCGATCGCGCGTCTCTCGTCACCGGCGCGGAATTCCTTCGACTGGATAATCTTCACGAGTGCGACGGGAGTCGAGAGTTTTATCGAACGGCTGAAGTCGCGCGGCCGCGATATTCGCGAGCTCGGACGTGCGTCGATTGCGGCGATTGGACCGGCAACCGCGGCGCGGCTTGCCGATTATGCGCTCCGCGCCGCGGCGGTTCCCGACGAGTATCGCGCGGAGCAAATTATTCCCGCGATCGGAATAAGGCGGATTCGCGGCAAGCGCTTCCTGATTGCGCGGGCCGAAGTTGCGCGCGAGGCGTTGCCCGAGATCCTGCGCGACAAGGGCGCCAAAGAAGTCGTAGTCGCGCCAGCCTATCGAACCGTCAAGCCCAAGGGCGCGCAGATCGAGCGGATGCGCGAGCTGATCGCGTCGGAGTCGATCGATCTCGTGACGTTTACCAGTTCCAGTACAGTCACAAATTTCTGCGACCTGATAGGCGCGCCGGCGAGTCTCCTCAAAGCCGCGGCGATCGGGCCGATAACGGCGGCGACTGCGCAGCAGCGTGGATTCGAGGTGGTCGTCAGGCCGGGCAAATACACGATTTCGGCTCTGACCGAAGCCATTGCCGAGTATTTCGCCCCGGTGAACGGGGGAACTTGATTGAATGTGAAAGCATGGGTCACCCCTGCCCGCGCGCGACAACGGAGCGCGGCCTTAACACTGGGGGCAGGGGTCACCCCTGCCCGCGCAGTTTGCGGGCGACGTCTTTGGCGAAGTAGGTCAGGATCAAATCGGCGCCGGCCCGCTTGATGGCGATCAGCACTTCGAGCGTGGCGCGCTCCTCGTCGATCCATCCGTTGATTCCCGCCGCGCGGATCATCGAGTACTCACCCGAAACGTTGTACGCCGCCACCGGCGCGTTGAATTCTTGCTTCACTCGCCAGATTAGATCGAGGTACGGCAGCGCCGGCTTGACCATCACGATATCGGCGCCCTCCTCCAAATCGAGCGCGACTTCGCGCATCGCCTCGTCGCCGTTGGGCGGGTCCATCTGGTACGAGCGCCGATCGCCGAATTTCGGCGCCGACTCCGCCGCCTCGCGAAACGGGCCGTAGAACGCGGACGCGAATTTAGCCGAGTACGCCATGATTGCGACCTGACTGAATCCGTTGCTGTCGAGCGCGGCGCGAATCGCGCCGACGCGTCCATCCATCATGTCGGACGGCGCGACGATATCGGCGCCTGCGCGCGCGTGCGACAGCGCCGAGCGCACCAGCAGCTCGAGCGTCGCGTCGTTATCGACGTCGTTACCGGCGAGCGCGCCGCAATGCCCATGGTCGGTGTACTCGCACATGCACACGTCGGTAATCACCGCCATCGAGGGCACGCGCTCTTTGATCTCGCGTATCGCGCGCTGCACTTCGCCGTTGTCGTTCCACGCCTCGCTGCCCTGCGGGTCCTTGCGTTCGGGAATTCCAAACAGGATGACTGCGGGGACGCCGGCGGCCCACGTCTCGCGCGCCTCGGCGACAATGTTGTCCACCGACATTTGCGCAACGCCCGGCATCGACTCGACCGCCTTCTTCACGCCGCGTCCGGGGCACACGAACATCGGCAAAATGAGGTCGTCTGGCGACAACCGCGTCTCGCGAACCATCCTTCGAATCGTTTCAGTACGTCGCAGCCGCCGCGGCCGATTGATTGGAAATGCCATAGTCCTTCCCTGCGCCGATTATATAGTGATCGCGTATAACTTGGGCAATCTGTGCCGGCGGCTGGCGTTGCCGTCGCCGGCGGAACAGGGCCAGCGCAGAGGGAAGCGAATTTCGATGACGGTGCTGTCTGGAAGGGGAGCGTCTGCCGATGCGCCCGGGAAAAGGGTCATTTCCGAGCGTTGCGTGCCCGCCGGTCGCCGAATTCTTGGATTAAGTCGCTTGCACGGTTAACGTCATAGACGATCTCATCCCCGACCAACTGGATGAAATCGAAAACCGCCAGCGCCACGGCCATGGCGCACTCTGTCTGTTCATTCTCCTTCATCATGGTCTAAGTACGAATCAAACACCTCACTGTTTCAATTATGTAGGCTTGCCGCTTCGCGCGTCCTTGGCCAGCCAAACAGATGCCTGTCCTGCGTCCGCAGAGACGCCGCGTCTTCGCGATCCAAAATTCCTGAGTCTCCGGGCTTTTGTCGCCCTCGGTCCCGTTGTGAGAGGTACGACGGAAAAAATTCCATTTTTAGGGATGAGAGGCAAATGCAATAGACGCGAAACGCCACGGCAAGGACGGCCTGCGCACCGATCTCTCTCTGTATCTTACTCCGCCGCTTGCGTAAAAACTGACGCGCTTGTTCGCGACAGTCTTAGCAATAGGAATTTAAAACGGATCGAAGGGCATCCCCGATTTTCTTCTTACGAAATCTGTCACAAGCCCACACAGACCCGTGCTCAAAGAATGCTCGACCGCGACATCCTCCCATGCACACGTTCACGAGAGGGCAGCGGGAGCAAACGGGAGACAAATATCCAAGTGCCTGGAATTCACTGGGGAGAAGGGCAACCCAGCCTTCCTTGGTTGGAGGCGGAACGGATGCGCAGTCACGCGAGTACTTCTCCGACAAGACGGTGCATCCTGACACCATACCGTCACTGCGGATGTACAAAAGGTTATCTCCGCACCCGCAGGTGTTAACCATTGGATCGGTGTAGTCATCGTGGTCGAGGATTTCCAAGGAGAGGCGCTTCGCCGACGCTTCGATGTTGCCGAAAACCTCTAATTCCTCAGACGGTGCTGGTCTTTCGTCTGCATAGCGCGAGGCATTACCATAGAGAATCATGTCGCCAAACCCAACTTGCTGGACATCAAGTTGAGCTAGGATTTCCATCAAGCGCACGGCCTCAGGTAGCAGGAATCGGGACTTAACCGCTTTGACTACAACCGGAATCCCATTTTCCCTGACTCGCTTAATCGTAGCGCACACATGCTCAAAATTTCCCGAACCCCTCACCAGATCATGGACTGCGGGCGGCCCATCCAGGCTGATTTTTACGCAAGGATTTGTCGAACCTGCCAAAGCCCGAATGACGTCGTCGTTCAGATTTACGCCGTTCGTGAATAGGATCAGCTTGTGCTCTCGTTCTCCGATTGCCCTTATCACTTCAATAACGTGAGGATGCAGGGTTGGCTCACCTCCGAAAAGGGTTATCGTCGCGAGGGGAGGTAGCGAAGCCACAAGTGACAGCCAGAAGCTGAGCGGCACTTCTGAGTTGCGCTTGAAAGTCCGGTTGAAACAGTAACGACAGTTAAGGTTGCATTTAGCTGTGAGCTCGAAATACACATTGAGGTCACTTCTTCTCCAAGCCGAAAATGGCGGGTCGAGATTCAATACTCCGCAATTGACGAGCAAGTCGACCGTCTGTTTGTTGATGTTGCGCGTTCCCTGAATCGCCACGCGAATACAGCCTGCAACTTCTTCAACGAGTTGCACGGCATGACCCGTGGAAATCCGGACCAGCCAATCATCTAAGAGGATGAGGTCCCCGGATAAATAGTACTTGGACATGACCCAATTTCTTTTTTTGGGCATCGATTGTCAAACCCCGATCCGGTGAGCAACGCATACGCAGGGCATCCTGTGCAAACCTGCGAGAATTTACACGAACGGTCCGGGCAAGAAAGAACGTGTTGGCCAATCCGGCTGGAGTCCCAATTGACAGAAGTGACGATGTTGCCCATGGACATTGTCATTTCACGCCGATACAAAAAACAGGGCAGCACGTTCCCATCTGGCATGACGCCAATTTTGCGAATGCCTCCATTACAACCTACGTAGATGCTGTCCAAGTCGCTCTGAGGGAGAGAGGCGTCGAATGCGACGTACGAAAAGGGAGCGTCAAAATAGACCCTTTTGCGAATCCGATGCCGATTAGAGTGAAATAGAGAGAAAAACCGGCGTGAATCCAAACAAAGATTCGTGTTCTGAGTGAGTCGGCCAACCGGAGTCGGGTTTCTCCAAACCCAAGCGCCACAGGTATGCAGTGAATTCACGAAATCGATCAACCTGTCGAGTTCGGCGACTGTCGGTTTCAAAAAGTTAGTGGATAACCCAAATGGGTAGCGACCGTCGACCAGTGCAATGGATTGGAATACTCGGTCCCTGGCGTTCTTGCGGCATGCCAGAAGAGAATACAACGCCTCACTAAATCCCAGCAGGGAGATGTTGAGAACGACTGAGCATTCCTCAAACAGCGATAACCAACCCGTATCGATGAAGAAGGCGTTTGTTGTGAGATTGATGCCTATCCCTAATGCGAACGCTTGGCGTATCAATCGCTCAATTGCAGGCCGCATTGCAGGCAGCAGCGGCTCTCCACCTAGGGAACCTCTGCACAGGTGGTTGAGCGCAGATCGTTTGGAAAGTGAGTCATGAAAAGTATCGCTGGAGGTGAGAACTCTGTAACGGTTGTTGCGCGGGAAGCGGCCGCGCGGGATTACTC
>NZ_JBEKBF010000022.1:0-72706 GCF_050015535.1 Binatus soli (SeqCode)
GCAGTCTCGGCGCCTTGACACCGGCCGAGTTCGCAGCGCTTAAAGAACAGGAAACGCAACCGCCCGAAGAGGGCCAAACTGCCGGCGGTCTCTACTTATGATTGGCTGGAAATTGGGGAGCACGCCACCGGCTTTGCATTGAACCGGGATTTCCCCTTTTGACTCTCCGATTCCAGCTCCCCTATAGAAGACTCGACGGCCTTCCTTATGGCAAGGCTCCACGCCGGTTTCGTTCCACGATGTTTCCGGCGCCGGCGCGCGACAACGGAGCGCGCTCTTAATACTGGGTGCAGGGCTCAGCCCTGCCCGTTGGCACGGGAGGCCAGTATTAAGCCATTGACAGGGCGCGCGCGACAACGGAGCGCGGCCTTAACATTGGGTGCAGGGGTCACCCCTGCCCTGCCTATTTCTTCTTGGCGGCCTTGCCGGTTCCCGACAGCCCCACTCTCTGCGGCGAGCCGGTCGCGTTGTCATAAATCACCAGGCTTCCAGTCTGCGCCGCCGTGTCCGTCGGACTGAAGGTCACCGATACCTTGCAACTCTTGCCGGGCTCGAGCGTTTCTTCGCATTCCGACTTGACCGCGAATGGCGCGGCGGCCGACTCGCCGGTGATCGACACGGCAATCTTGGATTTCTTGGAACTGTCGTTCATGAGCGTGACCGTCTTGGGCGCGCTGGTAGTTCCGACTTTCACCGTTTTTCCGAATGCCAGCGACGCCGGACTGATCTTCAGCTTGACCGACACTGGCGTCGGTGTCGCAGTCGGGGTTTGAGTGGCGGTGGGCGTGGCCGTCTTGGTAGCAGTCGCGGTTGCCGTGGCTGTCGGCGTGCCGACGGTTTTTGTCGCCGTTGCTGTCGCAGTCGCGGTTGCGGTCGGCGTCGCTGTCACCGTGGGCGTGGCCGTCTTGGTCGCCGTCGCTGTTGCGGTCGGGGTCGGGGTCGCCGTCGGGGTCGTCGCGGTTGCCGTCGCAGTCGGAGTGGGAGTTGCCGTGGCGGGCAAGGTTACTCCTATGTTGCTCGATACCGACGCATCACCGTTCTCCGTATCGGTAATGGTCAGATTGACGAGCGCGCCGTTGGGCGGCGTCGACGTGCCGTTGAGCACCGTCAGGTCAATGATGGCGGAAGTTGATGTTCCAGCGGACACCGAAAAATTGCCGGTGCAGAATTCCTCGCCCGCCCCGTAACCGCCTTCGGAGGTATTCGGCGGAACCAGGTAACAGATATTGGTGAGCTGGGCTGAGCTGGTGAGGTTGGTCACAGTCCACGTGAACACCGCCGCATTCCCGGGACCTACCGGGTTCATCGTCGTGGTCAACGCGTAGGAGAAAACCGGCGATGCGACCGCCGGTGTTGCTGCACGGGGGGACCCTCGTCCGCCACATAGATGCCGGGCACCTGCGTCGACGTCGAATTGGATCTCGTCCCGATGGGCGGCGGCACGGCCGTCTGCGCACGCGGCGTCGTCAGGCTTGCGAAAGCCGGGATCGCCAACGCAGCCGCACAAAAGATCGCGATCACCCCGATGCGCACTTTTCCCCAGGATGCACTCATCCATTCCCTCCCCAGACGAGACGGCCGCCAAGCGACAAATTGTGCCGCTCAGGTTAAACTTTTCCGGAATTTCCGTGCGTGAACCGCTAATCATGGACCCAATGGCCTCCCTATGGCAAGGTTCCGCGCGCCGGTTTTGTTCACACGATGTTTCCGGCGCTGGCGGGAGGAGTGAAAAAGCAAGCTTCGCGTCTGGCGGGCGCACGACGCCCGGAACAACCGCCTCGTCCAATTTGCCCCTCTTAACAGGCCCCTTCGGGTACTCAGGGTAAACTCCGCCCGCCCGAAGCAATGGCCGCGCGCGACAACGGAGCGCGGCCTTAACGGTGGATGCAGGGGTCACCCCTGGCGGACGGCGTGATCCGGTAGAACGTGAGATGGTCGCCGCGGAATTTCTCGATCACTGTGAAGCGCTTTGGATCGGGGAGTTCGGAGTTTGCCGCGTTGCCCTCCTTCCAACTGACCAGCCATCCACCGCCAGCCGATGACACCCGCTGCTCAATAGTCATTCGCGCGGCCGCAGCATCGAATCCCGGAATAGCTATTCGCAGATTGGTTCCCTTGAAGTAGTAATCGAATGGAACTGAGTAATAGCCAAATGGAAATCCGCCTTCAATCATGTCCGGGTGGGCGCGCGCTGCACTGACGAGGAAGGTGCTGTACTGACGTTCAGGAGGGCAGCTGAAAGGAGAGACAGACCGTCGTAGTTATCACACGATAAAAACACAGTCCCCGGACCGGCGCCTGGGTGCGTCTGGTCCGGGGATTTTTTGCGTTTCAGGCAGTCGCCGTGGCAGGGTGACGGCGGACGTGGATTTTGCTTTCGCGCTTGCGCGTGCGGGCGATGTCGTAGGACGACTGCATCCGCATCAGCGTTTCCATTTTCGGGCCGAAAGCCTTTTCGATCCGCAGCGCCATATCGCCGGATAGGTCCGACTTGCCGTTGAGCAGGGTCGACAGCGTCGGGCGCGAAACGCCGAGCGCGGTCGCGGCAGCGGTCACGGAAAGGCCGAGCGGCTCGATAACTTCAGAGCGGATAAATTCGCCGGGGTGCGGCGGGTTCAGCATACGCATGGTTTCCTCCTTCAATGGTAGTCCTCAAGGTTCAAGTCACAGATTTCGTTTTCTTCGATGCGCAACGTCAGCCGCCAGTTCAGCGTGACGTGCAGACTCCAGACGCCCCTGCGGTCGCCGGTCAGCCTGTGGGCTTTCCACACCGGGATCGTTCGCAGTTCGTCTTCGCTTTCCATGTCCTGCAGGAAGGCCAGCATCATACGGAGCTTATTCACGGTCGCGGCCGACACGCCCTTGGGGCTGTCTTCCGCGTAAAGGCGTTTGACGCCCTTGTGAATGATGTTCCGTATCTTCGTGTGATAAGTGTAGCCTAACGGGCTACATCCGTCAATGGTAATCGCCGCGGTTCTCGATCACGAATTGTTACAAAATGGTTAAGAGGCGGCCTTCGATTTTAAGGCTTCAGGCGACCGAACGACCGAGGCCACCCGATCTGACGGTGCTGGCGCGGGCGGGGAGCCTCGCGCCGCAAGAGCGCGGGCTTTTTGACTGCCAACGTTACCGAAGATCACACAGTAGAAGCTTGGAGTGGGCAGTGAGGCCGGTTTGTGCGCAGGTCCCTGGACTGGTCGCGGTAACTCTTCTCGAAGCTGTACCGAGAGTTCGAATCCACCTCTCGCCGCCATGCTGCCGGCGCCGCGAGGCCGCCGGCTGGGGCGATCGCTATCTTTGCGGATTCAAACTTCCGAATTGCTCGGCCCTTTCGAAGTCCACGTTAGTCTGCCGGTCGGACTGCGACGGCGCCCAGTTCCACAGCGTGTACTGGAAGTGACGGTAGCCGCCGGCAAAGTGCAGGCCTTTGGGAGGACCCGGCTCGAGCCCGTCGTGCGGCATCCAGTTCTGGTACTGATAGGGCTCCCAGGCGTGGTAAATCACGATCTGGTCGGGTCGCGTGCACGGGCTCAGCTTGGCCCTGACGATAAACGAGCCGTAGTCGTTGAAGACGCGGATATAATCGTGCTCGGCGATTCCCCTGCCCCTGGCAGCTTCATCATTGACGAACGCGAAAGGCTCTCCGCGATGCAGCTTGAGCATCTCTTCGGACACGACCCAGTTGGAATGGATACTCCAGCGCAGATGGCCACCGGTAAGCCGCATCGCTTGCGAGCCGCCGATGTTGGGCGGTTGCTTGTAGCGCACCAGATGCTCGTCCGCTTCGACGAACCACGGATGGTCGATGTAGAATTGTATTCTGCGCGTGGTGGTTGAATAGGGGACTTTCTGCTCCACTTGGTCGCGAAACGGCGCATGGATATGCCCCGGCACCATGTCGGCGTTCTGCACTACGCTCGCGTGCCAGGTGGGCCGGCCGCTAAGCCATGCGAAGCCGTTCTTGCGCAAGTTGGCCAGGTTCATCTCATCGCCGTCCACACTGGTGAACCATCCCATCTGTCCCAGGGCGTGGTAGGTGTCGTCCAAAAGACGTTCTTCGTCCTGGTTGCTGTCGCCGTAGCGATCGCCGAACGTGGCCCGCCATCCGAGCTCGCGCACGAGGATTTCCCCGTTCCCGGATTTGTAGCGCTCGACCCCGCGCGCCAGGAGGTGAGCCTGAACCTGCTGCAGCAACCCGAGCACGATCTGGCGGTCGGTCTTCGACTCCCCGAGCATCGGCACACTCTGGTCGGTAAAGGCGGTCAGGCGACTCACCGGAAGCGAGAGGCGCATATCGGCGTACTCGTAGAACGACGCGGCCGGCAGCACGTAGTCCGCGTAAAGCCCGCTCGTGCTCCAGCGGGAATCGACCACCACCGCAAGCTCCAGTTTGGACCATAGGTTCTTGAGATAGGTGTTCATGCCGCCGCGATGGCGGCGCAGCGGATTACCTCCCGAAACCAGCACCGCCTTGGGTGGGACGTCGCGGGCTGGGCGCTCGAACCCGTCCCACCATCCCTTGGCCACCGCTTGCTCGGCATATTCGCTGATCTTGCGCGGTGCGTTCGGATCGTTGAGGAACTTGTCCCACACTTCGCGATAGCCGGCGTGGTAAAGCCAGAGGAAAATCGGCGGCGCCGCCGTGCCCGCTGACCGCATCCCTTCGCGCATCGCGCCCAGAGCCGCCTCGGCCGGTGGCATAGTCGGATCCATTTTGAAGTGCGTGCGGTAATTCTCCTGCAGCATCTGCGACAGGTTCACCGCCGTCGTGATCGGGTCGCGCCCCTCCAGCAACTGATTCGGCATCGCGCCGACAAAGGCCGAACCTGCTACCGCTTCGGTGCCGGCCGACCAGCCGAGAATACCTGTGCCGGGTTTGCCGAGGTTGCCGGTCAGGGCCAGGATGTAGCAGTACGAGCGTTCGAGCAGATCGCCATGGTAAAGCTTTCCGGCGTTGGCAATCGAAGCAAAGAACACCTTGCGCGGCGGCTTGACCAGTTCCACCAGCTCGGCGAGCTGCTCGGGATGAATCCCTGAAATTTCGTGGACCTTCTCCGGCGTGTATTCCGCCACTCGTCGCTTGAGGATCGAAAAGACGGTGGTCACGGCTAGCTGACTGCCGTCCTTCAGAGTCACATCGAGCTCGGCCTCGAGCTCGTAATCGCACGCCATCGCGAGCGTGCCCTTGGGCAGCGGCTCAAGCTTGCCGCTTGCGCTGTCGATTACGTAAAACTGCTCGGCGTCGCCTTTCTCCTTGAGGTCCGCCTCGCGCAGGAAGGCCCCGTTATCGGAGCGCACCAACACCGGGGCGTCGGTCTGCTCCTTGACGAACTGCGTGTCGATCCACCCGCGGTCGATCAGGATATTGGCGACGCCAAGCCACAGCGCCGGGTCCGCCGACCAGTTGATCGGCAGCCACATGTCGGCAAACTGGGCGCTCGGATTCTTGTCGGGCAGGATTGCCACGACCTTCGCTCCGCGATAACGCGCCTCCAGCGTGTAGTGGATCTCGGAGATCATCGAGTAAACCGGGTTGCCCTGAGTGATCACGAGCGTGTCGGCGACAAAATAGTTCTCCATTCCCGGACTATGCTGGGATTGGCCGAACGTCAGATATTGGCCGGGGCTGAAGTCGCCGATGAGGAAGTTGACGTCGAGGCCGACGCCGCCCAGGCGCCCCACGAGGCCCGGCATCGACCCTTCGCCGCCGCCGCGCACGATTCCGGGGCCATTGGTCCCGCCGTCGCCAACGATCGCCTGCGCTCCATGGTGCTCGATGATATCGGCCAGCTTGCCGCCGATCTCCTCGAACGCCTGGTCCCAGGAAATTCTCTCCCATTGGCCGCTGCCCCGCTCCCCCTTGCGCTTCATCGGATACAGCACGCGGTCGGGGCCGTACATCGAGCGCGAATGCTGATAGCCCTTCTGACATCCGCGCGGATTGTCGTCGGGCAGGCGGAAGTCGGGATCGTCGAACGCGGGAAGGGTGCATGAGATCTCTTCGCGCACGACCTTTCCGCCCCGCATGTAAACGCGAAACGGGCAGCTGCCCGGCAGGCAATTGACCCGATGCGTGCCCCACCTCCACGAATCCCACTGCCAGTAATTGTCGCCTGTCATCGATCCCTCCGCGGCAGCATTAATCTCATCGTTGCTTCTTGCCTCTCTCTATTTGCGATAGATCCGCGGCCCGTCGGGCGCAAAGCGATCCATCAAGAAGCGCTCCTGCGGCTTTTCGGAGGCCGTCTTGGGAATCTCGTCAACCACCTGCAGGTACGAGGGAACGAAGTTCGGCTCCAGACCCTTCACGCAGGTCGCGAACACGCTGGCGGGATCGAAGCTCCTGGCGTCCACCGGCACGACGGCCGCCACCACGTCCCTCTCGCCCGGCGCACCGGAGGCCGCAGGCACTCCATAGACGAACACGTCGTCCACATGCGGATGCTCGGCAATGACCTTCTCGACGAAACCGGGATTGACGAAGTCGCCGTTGTGGCGAATGCCGCCGCCCTTGCGGAAATCGAAGTAGAACCAGCCGTCGGCGTCGCGATGGCACATGTCGCCGCTGCGCAGCCATCCGCCGCGCGTTTTGCTTTGCGAGGCTTCCTTGTTCTTGAAGTACTCGACCTCGACGCGCTCGCCTGTCGTCGGTCGCGAGATCAACTCGCCGACCACACCGGGCGGGCACTCAATCCCCTGCTCGTCAACGATCTTCATCTCGAGCGTCGGCGGCGGCTTGCCGAAGCTGCCGATAGGGCCGACGCCGATCGGATTGATCGCCAGGCCGCCCTCAACCGCGGCGTAAGCTTCGAGGATCTTCAGGTTGAAGCGCTGCTCGAAGGCTCGCCACAAGGCCGCGGGCATACCGCCGCTCAGCACCATGCGCACCGGGTTGTCGGCATCGTTCGGCTTCGGCGGCTCGCTGTAGATCGCCGTGGCCATGCCGCCGAGCAGGTTGAAGACCGTGCAGCCATGTTCGCGGCAGACGTCCCAGAGGCGCGACTTGGTGAACCGGCGGCTGAACACCGCGCGCAGCTTCATCACCAGCGACGGCGCCAGCGTGACGATCTGGGCGTTCCCGTGGGTCAGCGACAGCCCGTTGTACGGCCGGTCGCCGGGCTGCAAGCCCATCAGGTATCCCATCGCGCTCGCACCGACATAGCGTCCGTTGGCGCACACCACGCCCTTGGGATCCCCCGTCGTCCCCGACGTGTAGATGATCTCCAAAGGATCGCCGGGTGTATCGACCCGCGCCGTGACGTACCGCTCCGGTGTGTCGAGGATCGGAGCGAACGGCTCCGCCCCCGGTACCTCGGCTGTGCGCATGCTGTCGGGCTCCTCGCGCGACTCGAGCACGAGAATCCACTCTAGCTTGGGCAGGTCGCTGCGCACCGCAGCCACCTGCGCCAGCGCGTAATCGGCGCATACGATCCCGCGGCATTCGGAGTTGCGCAGCGTATAGGCGAGCTTCTCTCCCCTGGTGCGCGGATCGATCGGCACGAACACGCCGCCGCTGAGCGACGCCGCCACCATCGTCTCGATGAACTCCGGGTGGTTGCGCATCATCAAGCCGAAGCGATCGCCCTTGCCGAGCCCCTTGGCCATGAGACCGGCGGCGATGCGATTGCCATTCATCCAGAGATCGGCGTAGGTACGCACTTCGTGAGGGCGCACGCCGCCGCCGTCGAAGGTGACCACGTCGAAGTCTGGCGCCTGTTCCGCACGCGCCGCGATCAGATCTGCCAGGATCAACTCGTTGCGTTCTCGCATGGCCTATCCCCGCTAAGTGATGCGCCCTCGGCTCGCTATAGCTTCTCCGCTGTAATCAACGCCGGCGCCCCGTTGGTGCCCTCCTCGATCAACCAGGCACACGTCCTCACCTGGCCGCCATCTCTACCACGATCCGCTGCGGGTCGCCTCGCTTTGTGCGCAGCATCTCGAGCCCCTCGGCGACTTGGTCCAAACGAAGGCGGTGCGAGACCGACGCCTCGACGTTGATGATGCCGGTGTCTTCGAGGCGGAAGATCTCCTCGAGGTCGCGTTGGTGCGAGCCGAAGCTGCCCGGCACGGCACGCGAGCGCGTGATACGGGCTGGCAACGCAGTCGGTCGACACGGCCGCGGCCACCAGCGACACTCCGTCCGGCACGCGCACCAGTGTGCCGGCGGGCACCCGGATCGCTTCCGCGAACGCTCCGTCGATATGCAGGCCGGGCGCTACTAAATGAGGACAGCAGTTCGGATGGCCCGACACGCAGACGCGGCACGTGCCGCAGCCAGCACCGAGATGCAACGCCACGCGATCCCCTGGTTGCCAATCGCGAACGCCCACCCCGATTGTTTCGACGATCCCAGCGGGCTCGTGCCCGAGTGTAAAGGGCAGCCCGGCTGGGACCGGCATGCCTTCGAGGAAGTGCACGTCGGAGCCACAGATGCCGCAGGCGGCGACCCTGACCACAACGTCGCCCGGGCCGGGCACCGGATACGGGACCTCCTCGATCTTGATTTCGGTCCCGGGTCCGTAGAACCGGGCGGCTTGCATGCGGTGGTTCATCGTCAACTATTCATCCTGGCCCGCAAACTTCTCGCGCCTAAGAGCAGACGCGCCAGACTGGCGAGCGTCTCCTTTTCTTCGGTTTCTTCCATGTGACCACGCGCATCGCCGATGCATTCCCGCCAAGGATTGTCGCCCGGATAGATATTCCTGTCCAATGGTATTTTTTGATATCGATATGCTTATTGGCTATAGTGCGCTCTGGGAGGATTCCGACGTGGACATGCGGCAAGTACATCACCTGGTTGCGGTGGTTGAGCACGGCAACATGCTGCGCGCCGCAAGCGCCATACACATCTCCCAACCAGCGCTGAGCAAGAGCATTCAGAACCTGGAGGCAGAGCTGGGCGTGCGGCTGCTCGAGCGCAGCCCGCGCGGCGTCTCGCCGACGATCTACGGCACGACTCTCCTCAAGCACGCCCGCTTACTGCTCAACCAGAGAGAACAGGCTGTGGCGGAGATCGAGGCGATCAAGGATGGGCATCTCGGCCACTTGCGCCTGGGGGTAGCAAACTTCGCCATTGACTTCCTCCCGGCGGTGCTGGCGAAGCTGCTCTCCTCGAGGCCGGGCCTGTCCTTCGACATCGTTGACGGTACCTACGAAGGGTTGACTGCACTCGTGCGCGAGGGCGCGCTCGATGCAGTTGTGAGCGGGCTGCCACCTCTGCATCAGGCGGAGGATCTGGTCCACCAGGAGCTTACCGCCACAGAATTCGTGCGCGTCTGCCGGCCCGACTATCGGCCGTTTCAACAGCCGGAAGTGTCGACCGAAACGCTCGGCAAAGCGCGATGGATCCTCCCGAACCGGCCGCAGGCCATCATCGATTTGTGGGAGCTGACGTTCCGGGAGGTGCGCGTGACCCCGCCGAAGCCGGTGCTCCAGTCCGCCTCGATGATGTTCATCAAAGCCATGCTGATGGAGGGACAGTTCCTGACGGTGCTCCCCCGCGGCATCGTGGCGCCCGAGGTGGCGAGCGGGAGCCTGAAGGCGAATGCGCTCCATCACCCCTTCGCGATGGTCAAAGAGGGCATCATTTACCGCGCCGGCGGCGTGCAGCCACCCGCGCTCTTTGCGTTGATCGAGGCGATCCGGGCCGAGTCCAGCGGCAGCACCGGCGCGGGCCTCTCGCACGCAACCCGGCGCCACGCGAGGCGCTATCGCAAAGGAGCCTCTTCACCGCATTCTCGCCGTCGCTTGCGGTGAGGCGTTGCCAAGCAGCATCCGGGAAAATCGCGCCTGACCCGCCCGCTACAAGCTCTCAGCAGCCACCAGGCTCAGGAGATCGTTGCAGCCGTCCTCGATCATCGAGGCGCGGGCGTCGCGCATCAGCTTTTCGATCGGGTACTCGCGGGAGAGCCCGTTGCCCCCGAAGATTTGCAGCGCGCTGCTCGCGACCTCGAAGGCCGTGTTCGTCGAGGTGACCTTCGACGCGACCGCCAGATGCAGCTTCGGCGGCGTGTTGAGCGCGTTGTAGAGCGTGACCTGCCGGCTGAGCGCCCGGGCTGCCTGGACCTTCCGGAACATCTCGAACAGGCGCAGCTTCACGCTCTGGTGCTGGAAGATCGGCACTCCTCCCTGCACCCGCTGCTTCGCGTAGTCGATGGCGAGATCCAGCGCGGCCTGCGCCACGCCGACGAAGGTCGAGCCCATCCCGCCGTTCGCCATACTCAGGATCATCTCGGTCGCGAACCCGTACGCATCCGGCGGGATCACCATGTAGTCCGCGGGGATGCGCACCTGGTCGAAGAATATCTCCCCCTGATTCAGCGCGCGCTGTCCGATCTTGTTCAGCGGCTTGCCCTTCGACACGCCGGGGACATCGAGCGGCACGACGAACCCGGCGTCGGCGCGTTTCCCGTCGCCCATGTCCACCGCGCAGAACATCGCGGCGGCCTGAGCGATGGTTCCGTTCGAGACCCAGGCCGACTTCTGCCCGCTCAGCACGAAGGAGTCGCCGTCCTTGCGCGCGATGCAGTTGGGCCGGCCCGGCGCCTCAACGCCCGGCCTGTTCATGTAGTAGATCAAATCGCTGCCGTGGTCCGGCTCGGTGCCTGCCCAGCAGCCGATGCAGTCCTCGGCGCTGAAGCGCTCGATCACCTCGGGCTTCCCGGACATCTGGGCCATCATCCGCGGGAAGCCGGAAACGCCCAAGGCGATCGCCAGCCCCGCGTCACCCCAGCCCATCTCTTCGCTGATGATGCAGCGCAGTTTCGCCTGCTGTGCGGGCGTCAAGCCGCTGTTGGGAGCCGCGAGATCGGCGATGCCCAGCGCGCGATGTTTCTTGAACACGTCCCAGAGGATGGAATCCCTGGCGATGACGTCCTTGGGGTCCGCCATCGCGTCGAGCTTGGCGCCCGCCGGTCGCAAGACCTGCTCGGCAAATCTGCGAACCATATCCCGAACGGATCGCTCTCCCTCCGTCAGATCTGCTTCGTAGTCGATTCTGGCCATAGTACCCTCCCAAGCTGACCGCGCCTGTCGGTCGCGATGTTCACACTCACCTCAGTATGGTCGGAGCGTTTTCCTGAAACGCCGTAGTCACGCGTTGAGATCGCCAGCTAGCGGACCAGGATCGTTACGCACATCGAGGCCGCTTCCCTGCCCACGACTCCGCCCCCGTTGTGTGCCAGGGCCACTCTTGCGCCCTGGGCCTGCCGCTTGCCGCATCGGCCTTGCAGCTGCTCGGTGAGCTCGACGATCTGGGCAACTCCGGTCGCGCCAACAGGGTGTCCCTTGCGCAGCAGGCCGCCGGAGGTGTTCACCGGCAGGCGGCCTCCGAGCTTGGTCGTGCCTTCGTCGATCAGCTTGCCCCCGCCGCCCCTCTGACACAGACCGAGCGACTCGTAGGCGATTATCTCGGCTATGGCCGAGGCATCGTGGACCTCCACGACTCCCAGATCCTTGGGACCGAGGCTTGCCTCCTCGTAGGCTTCACTCGCGCAGAGCGTGGACGAGTCCAACGCCCCGGCCTCATGGTCCCACCCGGAGTGCAGGACGCTGGCAGCCACGCGCACCGGGCTCTCCAGGCCGAGCTGGCGCGCCTTGCGCTCGCTCACTAACACAACCGCGGCGGCGCCGTCGCCGATCGGAGAGCACATCGGCCGGGTGAGCGGCTCGTCGATCATGGGTGCGGCGAGCACCTGCTCGACCGTCATCACCTCACGGAACTGGGCCCGCGGATTGAGGCTGCCGTGAATGGAGTTCTTGACCGAGACCCCGGCGAGTTGCTCGACGGTCGTCCCGTATTGGCGCATGTGAGCTCGCGCCACGCTCGCGTAAAAGTCCATGGCGACCGAACGCTTCTTATCCGTGCCACCGTCCTTGGATGCAGCTGCGCTGGGTGATGCGTCCGCATGAAAGCGGGCCAAAGCCGACTCCAGCTCCTCGACGTCCATCCCGCCGGCCAGCGCCGCGAAGGTCCGCGCCTTGTCCGGATGGTAGAGCTTCTCCACACCGAGAGCGAGGACCACGTCGTAGCATCCGGTCGTGACCATCGTGCAAGCCTGCTGGAAGGCGGTCGAGCCGCTTCCGCAGGCATTATCGACGTTGATGACGGGGATGCGTCCGATGCCGATCGAACGCAAGATCACCTGACCGCGGACGCACTCCTGCCCCGTGATGAGACCGGCCATCGCGTTGCCGACGTAGGCCGCCTCGAGATCTGCGGCCTTGAGGCCGCAATCTTCGAGCGCCGCCGCAACGGCCTCCGCACCCAAGGCCTTGAGCCCGGTCTCCATGTGCTTTCCGAACCGGGTCATACCGACCCCAGCCACAATTGCTTTCATTCTCATGCTGTCCTCCTAATACACGGCGCTTTCCGAGCGATCCAGCGCGTCTTCGAAGAGCTCGCAATCGACCTCGATGTAGCGGTCGAAGAACAGGGCTGCCGCACAATGGGGCTGCGGGAGATGGAGCGGGCCCGCGCCACTTGGCTGTATGACTCAAACACCTGTGACAAGCAGTTGCCCGCCTACGATTCCCCTCCCGACTGAAAGCCGCTGAGCTGCCGCTCCTCCTCAATCCCGAGGGCGCGCACGACGTGCTTCAACTCCTCATCCCGCCACGGAAGAGGAGCAGCCTCCTGGATTAGCTTGGCTTGCTTCAACTCCTGCACGGTCTGGGGATCCGGCCGCATGGGCCGACCGTACTCCATCTCGAAGAACAGGCTCTCGAACGGCGCCTTGACAGTCTGCCCGCCCGCCGCGGCGGACTCAGCCGGGTAGCCCACCGACATGATGCAAACGATGGTAGCCGTCTCTGGCAGCTTCAAGAGCTTGTTGACCTTGTCGAGCATCATGGGGCCGCTCATCAAGCACGTCCCCAGCCCCTCATCGTAAGCCACCAAAGTGGCCTGGGCGACGGCCTGTCCGAGGTCCATGAACGCCAGCGGCGCCACGGCAGCTTGTTTCCACATCGCCGTGAACAACGGTCGAAGAGACTTGTCGATCTGCTGCTTGGTCGCCTCGGTGTCGGAGCCAAGCCGTCTGGTTTCGGCGAGACCCTTGAGGTCGCTGATCCACTTGTTGGCCTCGTACGCCGCCGCGTCCGAGTACCACACGATGAAGCAAGGCGCCGTCTGCATCTGCTGGTAGCCCAGCGGCGGAGTGAGCGCCTTGAGCAGCTCGGGGGATGCCTGGTCCCTCCAGACGACGATGGCCCGCGTGTTGTTGACGTTGCCCACGCACGAGGCGCGCCGAGCCGCCTCCAGCATCTTCTGAATCTTCGCTCGCTCCACCGGCCGGTATGGCCAGTAAAAACGAATCGAGCGCCGCCAACCTATGACCTCTTTCAATTCCACGTGATTTCCTCCTCACAAGGCTGTCGCCTGCGCCGGCGCGATGGCAGAGATGCCGGCGGTCCTCGCTCGTCTCGCCGGGCGCGGTTGCGTCCTTCTCATCGGCGTCTTCACTCCCTTATCGCGCGGACAGATATTTCTGTCCAACCGTATTTTTTGATATGGCTATGCCTTTCAGTTATAATGGTCGCCGCGCGGAAGTTGTCCACCACGACCGTAAGGTTGATCAGGGCGACGCTGAGCGTCGTTTTTCAGTCGGCCGTCGACGACCGGATCATCGACCGAAATCCCGTTGCGTCGGCGCGGACATCTCGGCGAAGCCGCAAAGCGAGGGCCGCAAATCGAGTTGCCGTCGCTAAGGAACGTGTCTTCACAGAAGCCCAGCAGATCGCAATCTTGTCATGGTGCAGCGAGCACGACCAGGAACTTCACGATCTGTTTTTCCTGGTGCTTCGTTCGGGACTCCGACCGGGCGAGTGTCGAGCGCTCGGCTGAAGTGATATCGATTTCACGAAGCGAAAGGTTCGGGTCGAATTCTCCGTGAGCGACAAGGGCACCTTCGGTCCCACAAAAACCGGCGAACGGCGAAGCGTCGATATGAGCCCCGCGCTAGCCGATGTCTTGCGGCTGCGGCAACTCAAGCGCACTCAGCGGGCTCCCGTAGATCGAGGCGAGGGCGTGGCGGAGTTGGTATTCTCGAACCCCTCCGGGACGCCGCTCGACGATTCCCGATTGCGAAAGCGTTTCGATCTGGCGATGGACGAGACGGCGACAATCGGCCACGTCCTTTACGATGCGCGGCATACTTACGCCTCCACGCTCCTGGCGCGTTGCCGCGACTTCGTTTACGTCGCCGCGCAGATGGGGCACGCCAGCCCCAAGACCACGATGGATCATTACGCCCACCTGTTGCCGGGCGTCGATCAGAGCTACGCCGACTTCCTCGACGAGTCGGAAGCAGATTGGCAGCGATTTGGCAGCGATGGCCGCGCGGCCCCGAAAAAGCCTGAAACGATCGCAAAAACCCTAGATTCTATTTGAGGTTTTTGGAGCCACCCGCCGGATTCGAACCGGCGACCTGCTGATTACGAATCAGCTGCTCTACCAACTGAGCTAGGGTGGCTCTCCATCGCGCTGCTCCGCAGACGGGAATAGCAGATTAGCGAAGCCGGCGCTGGCGAGAAAGACTCCTGGCTGGCCGCCGTTCGCGCCTGCCACCAGCGTCGGCACCGTCACTTTCGGCAAATTCGACGCCATGTTCGCGGGCTTACTCCCGAATTGCGGTGGTGTAGAATCCCGGAGATCGAGGTGGGATCAATTGAAGACCGGGATCATCGGCGCACGCGGCGCCGGGAAATCAACCGTATTTCACGCACTGACAGGACTCGCGCCGATTCCTGGCACGGCCGAGGGCCGCAATCGTGCGCGCCCGGGACAAATCAAGGTCGCGGATCCGCGTCTCGATTTTCTTGAATCGGCGTACGGTTCGAAGAAGAAGATCCCGGTCGAGCTCACCATCCTCGACTTCGCGCCAAATCCCAAAGAGCAGAAGGAGGGCGCTGCCCTCGATCCGAGTCTGCTGCCGCTGGTGCGCGACATGGACGCGCTGCTGATCGTGATTCCGCAATTCGCCGGCATGGAAAAAGACCTGGTCGCGACTCTCGAAAGTATCGAGGGCGAGCTGGTGTTCGCCGACTTCGACCAAGCCGAACGCCGCCTCGAGCGGCTGAAGAAGGAGAAGGGCGGCAGCGACTTCGAACGCGCGGCACTCGAGAAAGTGATCGCATGGCTCGGCGACGGCAGAGCACTGAGACTGCTCGAACTGACGGCGCAGGAGGCCCAGGCATTTTCGAGCTTCGGGTTTCTTTCGCGAAAGCCCGCGCTGGTCACCGTCAACTGCGAGATGGAACGCGCCGCCGCCGATGTCACCGACGCCGAGCGCGCCGCCGTTCGCGCGCACGGACTCGAGGTGTTCCGGCTCGCGGCCGCTTTCGAGTCGGAATTGTGGGAACTCGACGAGGCCGGCCAAAAGGAGATGCTCAAAGACGCGGGACTCGACGCGCCCGCGCGCGATCGGCTGATCGGCGCGCTCTACAATCATCTCGGGCTGATCACTTTCTACACCGCCGGCGAGCCCGAGGCGCATGCATGGTCGCTCCGCCGCGGCGAGTCGGCGCTCGATGCCGCCGGCGTGATCCACACTGATATCGCGCGCGGATTCATCCGGGCCGAAGTCGTCAGCTACGAGGATTTTGCCATCCACAAGTCTGACGCGAAGGTCAAAGAGGCCGGCAAGCTCAGGCTCGAGGGCCGCGACTACGTGATGCGCGACGGCGACATGATTCATATCCGCTTCAAGGTCTGACTCGGCTACGCGGCGATGCGCTGGAAGAAGCGGATCGCGCGGGTGCGGCGGGAAAGTTGCCGACGCAGAGCGACTCGTTGGACCTGCGAGGCGCATCCGCACCGGCTTCGGACACGGGACCTTTTCTGCCATCACGCTTTGGGTGCAAAGACCCAATCGCGCGATACGCCGAATATATTCGGCGATCCGGTATATGCAAACGATTCACATTCGCGCTCTGTGGAAAAAACCAAGGCGCGAAGCGCCACGGCGACTGACCGTTTTGCTCCGCGCCTGTTTCAGCAATCAATCAGGCTTCTTAATGCTCGGGCTTAAGGAGCTGAGGCCACCATCGCCTTCACTGAGCAGAAATCCTTGTCGACTGCCCCCATGTTGATGTACCAGCATTCGTGCTCGGGCGTGTGCTGGCCGGGCAGGTAACACATTGACGAGTAGTTACCCTGCGTGTCGATCGAAGCCGAACCCACTATGAACTCCCGCTTGAACGGGTAGATTGCAACGCGGGCATCCGGCACCGGGCGGTCGCGATAGGCCAGCCAGTAGATGTGCGCGCGCCATAAATGACCCTTTTGGTCATAGGTGTCGATGTACGGCTCGTACGCTAATTCGGCGTCCACAAATACGTCGGTCAAACTGTCGAGCGCACCCGGATTGCTCATGTCGCGCCGGGGTTTCGACTCGACGATGTATATGTGGCGCATCTCCCAAGCCTCGGGGCATGCGGTCGCACCGCCATCGTAGGGGCAAGTCTCTTCTGGCGAATGCTCCGCATGCGCACTCGCGAGCATCTGCCTGTCACCCAGGAACTTGTAGTTGTACTCCTCGACCTTGGAGTTGAAGCCCGCGAAGTGATCGGGATCGAAGCTCTGCGCTCCCGTCGCGCTGCTGTTTATCGCCTCGTTCAGACGCCGCACACGACGGGTGCCGGGCTGCCAATCCCAAGTGTCGTCGCCGCGGTTCGGATCCGCGTAGCGATAGCGGATCAGGCCTTGGCCGCGCTGGGCCTCCGGCGAAAGAAAGGGGTACAGAGCGAACAACCACAGGCGCCCCGACTGCTTGAAGTCCGGATCGACCGGCATTGGCTCGACCTCGGTCCGTCCGAAAAGGTTGTAGCCGGCGTAATGACCGATCTCCAAGTCCAAGATTATGTTCTGGTCCTGGCCCGGACGGACGTACTCGCTCTGGCAATCGAAGAAGCGCAGGTCGTAGTCATCGCTGCTGATGGGCCGCCACACGTTGTTCCAGATGATTTTCGTCCCCGCATAAGGGTCGTTCGGATCGATCAACGGAAACGGCAGGCCGGCGACATAGCCGAGCAGGCTGCGATGATCGTTAGCGAGCCGCACCTGCGGGGAATACTTTTCCGTCGCCTCCCTGTAAGGCGGCGGCCACTCGATCCGGTCGGAGGGCACGATCTCCATGTGCATTCCATGAGTCACGGCGTAAAATACCCCGGGTGAAACCAAGTCTTTGACCTGTGCCGCGTTTTCGGGTGTTATGACGTCACCCGGCTTCACTGTCGCGTTTGCTGAAGCCACGATGAGACATAAGAGCATTAACGTCCCCACGCCCGGCAATATCTTCCCCAAAGCATGCCTGGCCATTATCCACGACCTCCTGTCCATCTTTAGAATTCTAATTCTTGGTCGCTAAATTTTATTTAGTCAAGTACGTGACTCGTCATATTATCGGATTGTTCCTTAACTCTACAGGCTGACGTTCCGACGATAGAAAAGCGCGGGGCGGCACAGCTTTTTCGCTGCACCGCCCCGTTCGAGCTATTAGAGGGACGTAAAGCCCCTAATTTATCTGGCTAATTCGCTTACGGAGCAGCCTTTACCATCGCGTCGGCGGTGAAGAAATCTTTGTCCACCGCACCCATGTTGACGTACCAGCACTCGGGCTCGGGCGTGTTCTGCCCGGGCAGAGCAATGCGCGGAACCGTTATCGTTCCCAAACTATTCGTAGCGCAAAGCGTCGATCGGGTGTAGCAGGCTCGCTTTGCGAGCCGGGTAATAGCCGAAGAAAACTCCCACCGCCGCCGAAAAGACGAAACCGCCCACCACCGCTACCGGCGAGACCAGCGTCGGCCATTCCGCCAGCGCTGAAATCAGCTTCGACACGAGTATGCCCAGGATTATCCCCGCGAACCCGCCCATCGCCGACAGCAGCATCGCCTCGACCAGGAACTGCAGCATGATGTGGATGCGGCGCGCGCCGATCGCCATGCGAATTCCTATCTCGCGCGTGCGCTCCGTCACCGACACCAGCATGATGTTCATGATTCCGATTCCGCCCACCAGCAGCGAAATCGACGCCACTGCCAAAAGCAGCATCGTCATCACCTGCGTGGCGTTCTCGGACGCCGCCGCTATTTCGCTGAGATTGCGCACCGTGAAGTCGTCATCCTGTTTCGCCTGGATGTGATGGCGCTCGTGCAGCAGGCGCGTGATTTGCGTAACCGCGCTGTCCACCTGCTCGGAGCTGCTCGCCTTGATGTACATCGTATTCACGACGCCGGTGATTTTTGGAGCGCTCCCGAACGCGCTGGTCGATTCGGTGGTCGAGCTGTAAACCGAATTGGTCGTCGGTACCGACGCGTAAGGGTTGGTCGCGCTAGCTGTGGCTACTGCCGCGGGCGAGGCCGACGACGACGACGGCGCCGACACGCCCAGCACTTTGCGCTCTGCGGTGTTGAACGGCACGATTACCACGTCGTCCTGGTCCTGCCCGTAACTCGACTGTCCCTTGACGGACAGCACGCCAATTATTTTCATCGGGAAGTTCTTCACCCGAATCGTCGCGCCGACCGGATTCTGCCCCTCGCCGAACAGGTTGTTCACCACCGTCTGTCCAAGCAAGCATACTGCCGCGCCCGCCTTTTCCTCCGAGTCGGTGAAGATGCGTCCGATCGACGGCGGCCAGTCGCGGATCGCAAAATAATTCGAAGTCGTCCCCTGGATGTTGGTGCTCCAGTTGCGATTCCCCGAGACCACCTGCGCCACCTGCCGATCCATGTAGGTCACCAGCCCCACCGGCCCTCCGCCATGCGCAATTGCCTGCGCATCGCCGACCGTAAGCGTGGAATTGCTGCCCAGCCCCGCGCGCACGCCGTTGGCGGTCGTCGCGCCCGGCAGCACCACCAGCAGGTTGGTGCCGAGGCTGTTGATTTGCGCCTCCACCGACGCTCGCGCCCCGTCGCCCACCGCCACCATCGTGATCACCGCCGCGACGCCGATGAAAATACCGAGCATCGTGAGCGCCGCACGCAGCTTGTTGCGCTTGATCGCGCGACCCGCCGCGACCACCGCCATGCTGGCAAACGTCCACACCTCGTCCACGAGCGACCCGGCTCGATCCGCCGTCTCCGGCGCCGCCGCATTGCCGCCCGCGCCGCCACGCACGCCGGCGCCGTCTTTTCGAGTGTCCGAGATGATCACGCCGTCGCGAAACGTGACGACCCGGTCCGCGTAGGCCGCCACGTCGGGATCGTGCGTCACCACGATCACCGTGATTCCCTGTTCGCGATTGAGCTTGGTGAGCACCTCCATTATCTCGGCCGAGTTGGTCGAGTCGAGATTGCCGGTCGGCTCGTCGGCGAGCAGGATCGACGGGCGATTGACCAGCGCCCGCGCGATCGCCACCCGCTGCTGCTGCCCGCCTGAGAGTTGATTCGGATGGCTCTGCTCGCGGCCCGCCAGCCCGACCAGTTTCACCATGTCGGCCGCGCGGCTCTCTCCGTCCGAGGTCCACGCCGAATAGAACAGCGGCAGCTCGACGTTCTCCAGCGTCGAGGTTCGCGACAGCAGGTTGAAGTTCTGAAAAACGAACCCGACTCGCCGGCTGCGGATCGTCGCCAGCTCCGACTCGTTCAGTCGCGCGACGTCCTCGCCCTCCAGGATGTAGCGGCCGCTGGTGGGCCGGTCCAGGCATCCCAGCATGTTCATCAGCGTCGATTTGCCCGAGCCCGACGCACCCATCACTGCAACGAACTCGCCCCGATCGATCGTAAGGTTCACCCCGCGCAGCGCGTTAACCTCAATGTCGCCAAGCAGGTAGGTCTTGGTCAAATCGACCAGTTCAATCACTCTTTTCATCGGATCGCCGCCCGCGCCTAGTGGGGCATGTGCATCATCCCGCCTATTCCACCGCCGCCGCCGCCGTGCGACGAAGATGACCCCGCGCCATGCGATCCTGCGCCGCGCACTTCGTCCGTCACCACGCGATCGCCCGCTTGCACGTTGCCCTCGGCGACTTCGACCCAGGTTCCGTCGCTGAGCCCGGTGGTGATCGTGACCGGTGTGACTTTGCGATTCTCGAGAACCCAGACTCGGGTCTGGCGGCCTGGTGCTCCGTCAAGCGCCGCGGAATCCGCCGGCGGTTCTCCGGGCGGCGCAAAGCGCAGTGCGTCGATCGGAACGCGCACCACCTTGGCTTTTGACGCCGTTACGACGTTCACATTCGCCGTCATCCCCGGCTTCAGCAGCAGCTCGGGATTTTCCACGCTCACCACCACGTCGTAGGTCACCACGTTTTGAACCGTGATCGGCGCCTGCCGAACCTGGCTCACCACGCCCTCGAAATCGCGGTCGGGAAACGCGTCCACCCGAAACGTCGCCTTCTGCCCTTGCCGCACGTAGCCGATATCGGACTCGCTGACGTTGGAGTCCACCTGCATCTTGGTCAGGTCCTTCGCGATCAGAAACAGCGTCGGCGTCTGAAAGCTCGCCGCCACCGTCTGGCCCACGTCCACGTTGCGCGAGACCACCGTGCCGTCAACCGGTGACACGATATTGGTGTAATTCAGGTTGACCTCGGCCGCTTTCACGTTGGCCGTTTGCTGCTGGATATTGGCGTGATCGAGCTTGATCTGCGCGACATCCATCTGCCACGCGCTGTACGCCGAATCCAGCGTGTCCTTCGAGACTGCGTCGGCCTTGTACAGCGCCAGGTTGCGATCGTAGGTGACTTTCTTGTAGTCGAGGTCGGCGTTGTCCTTGCCCAGTTGCGCTAGCGAGTTCGCAAGCGTCGCACGCGCAACATCGACCGTCACCTGGTAGGTGCTCGGGTCAATCTTCGCGATTAGCTGCCCCTTCGTCACCGGCGCATTGTAGTCTTTATAAATTGCGATGATCGGTCCCGACACGTAAGTGCCGAGCTGCACCGTGATGACCGGATTGACCGTTCCAGTCGCCGTCACCGAGCGCACGATCGGCCCTTCTGTGACCGCGGCGGTAACAATTCTTGTCCCGGACGAACTCCGGCCAAGGAAATACCAGACGCCTACAATGATGATCGCGGCGATCGCGAGCATCCACGCGCTATTTTTCATGCTGGACAATTTCATGGGTGCTGCTCAATTATTATAACATTATTCATCGATTTCCAGCGATAAACGAAAAGTGAGAAAAAACACTAGCGCCTCTGTTAGACGTAACTCCGCCGCGGAAGTTTCGAGTCAGCGCACCGTCATAGCCGAACAGCCGCCCCCGCTGGCGGGAATAAAAGTTGTTGATCTGACGAGGTATTTCGCCGGTCCTTTCTGCACGCAAATCCTCGGCGATTACGGCGCCGAGATTTTCAAGATCGAACCGGTCGAAAATCCGCGCGGCGAGCTGGGCACCAGCAAAGGTCCCGACAACTACTTCTTTCTCTCCGCCAATCGATCCAAGAAAAGTCTGCGCCTCGCCATCAAAAAACCCGAGGGGCGCGAAATCCTGATGCGCCTGATCGACGCCGCCGACGTGGTCGTGGACAACTTCCGGCCCGGCGTCATGAAAGCGCTCGAGCTGGACTACGAAACGCTCGCGATACGCAATCCGCGCATCATCACCTGCTCCATCTCGGGCTTCGGCTCGACCGGGCCGCTGCGCGATTTCCCCGGCTTCGATCAGATAGCGCAGGGGATGTCGGGGCTGATGAGCGTGACGGGAACCGTCGAGAGCGGGCCGACCCGGGTCGGCATCGCCATCTGCGACCTGCTCGGCGGAATTTTTTCTGCGCAAGGCATCCTGCTCGCACTCGAGGCGCGCCATCGCGACGGTCGCGGCCAGCGCGTCGAGACTTCGCTGCTCGAATCCATCGTCAGCATCCTGACCTGGTCGGCGGGAATTTATTTCGAAACCGGGAAGACTCCCGCGCCCGCCGGCAATCATCATCCGCTTTTGTCGCCGTACGGCGTGTTCGAAGCGTCGGATCGGCCGTTCAACATCGCATGCGGGAACGAGGTGATGTGGCAAAACCTCGTCGCCGCAATTGGACGGCCGGAACTCGCCGCCGACGAACGATTCAAGAGCAGCGGCCGGCGGCTGAAAAATCGCGCCGCGTTGACCTTGGAAATAAATCGCGCGCTCGCCCCGCATCCCGCGGAGCATTGGATTCAATTGCTCAATCGCGAGGGCATCCCGTCGGGTCCGATTCTCACCATCGAGGAAATGTTCAAGCATCCGCAGACCGCCGCCCGCGCGATGCTGCTCCGGATGCCGCACCCAGAACTAGGCGAATATCTAACGACCGGGCTGGCCGCCAAGCTCGAGGCCACGCCGGGGAGGATCACGCGCCCGCCGCTGGTCGGCGAGCACACCGACGAAGTCCTCGCCGCGCACGGCTACTCGCCCGCCGATCTGAAACGCCTGCGCACCTCCGGCACGATCGCATAATCCAACCCTCTCTCCCTGATTTACCTGGAAAACCCGAAGCGGTTAGATTACAGTGTCAGCCTCCGGGTGCGGGGGTGAAGACGCAGGGCTGCAGCTATTCGACTACTTTCTTGCCTGACCACTGCGATGATACTTGACCTATGGACGTGAAGGGCGACTCGCCGTCGTGGTCGGGTTTCGACAGCGCCGCGATTTCAGCGTCGATAGTCGTTGCGACGGCGCTGCGGTTCTGGCACCTTGGGAGCCCCGCAGAACCCGTTTACGACGAAATAAAGGTTCTGAAGCAGGCACAGTCGTTCTTGCGCGGCTGGCGGCCGCCTTATTCCACTCATCCGCCAGGCGGGAAGCTGCTGGTAGCGCTCGGCGTTTTCCTCTTCGGCAATTGTCCGTGGGGTTGGCGCGCCGGAAACGCCTTGATGGGAACAGCGCTTGTGCCGATCACTTACCTTTTGGCGCGACGGTTGTTTCGTTCAAAGCTCGCTGCCTCGATCGCTGCGGCATTGGTTCTTTGCGAAGGAATGTTTTTGGTCGCGTCAAGATTGGCGATGATCAACATCGTGTACATCACGTTGGGAGCCTGGGCCTATCTTGCGCTTTGGTGCTTCGTCCAGAACCCTGCCCTCCGGACGCGGCGGATCCAGCTGGTGGCCATGAGCATACTGCTTGGACTCTTCGTAGGCACGAAGGCGGCCATCTCCGAGGTGGGCGTATCACTGACGCTTCTGGTTATTACGGTCACGTTGATCGTCGAGGGGCAGACGCGGCTCCCTGCTGAATCCACCAAGCTGATCGCCAGAAAGGTCATCGGTGCATGCGGCCTTGTCGTCGGCATCGTGTTGTTAGTCTATCTCGCAGTTTTCGTGACATACTATTGGACGGTATGGCGCGGAATCGGCGATTTCGTGGCTTATCACCAACGTGTGATTTCCCGCAATTTAAACTTGCCACCTGACTTTCCCAACGCCTCGCCATTCTGGAGCTGGCCGCTTCTTCTTCATCCATATCCGTATTGGAAGAAGGACCTGCTCAATGGCGCCGCCGAGGCGATATTCTGCGGGGGAAATCCGCTTCTCTGGTGGGCAGTCCTTCCTGCGATTCTGATTGCATTGGTTCGCGGATACACTCAGAAAAGTATGGCTTGGATGTTTTTGGCCGCCGGATACATGGCGAGTCTCGCGATGTGGATCCCGCTACGTCGCTACGTTTTCATTTACAGCTACATGCCGGCATTGTATTTCGGCCTTCTAGCTTTGGCGGGGGCACTCAAGGAGTGTTGGAATGGAGGCGCACGACGCTGGGAACACATCGTACTGTTAGCGCCGCTTCTGCCGTGTCTGATTCTCGGCTTAGGAGTTGTTTGGGGCGGATTCGCAGCTTGTTCAATCTCGATCGTTTACCTGCTCATGAGGCGACGCCCTGAAGGCTATGATGGAAAATTTGTTTGTCTGATATTCATGTCCGCGACCCTATTGCTGTTCGCGTACTTCTTTCCGCTGTGGATGGGTATTCCGCTTTCGGAAGCCGGTTACACGGCGCGCATATGGCTGCATGGACAGGGACTGGCGAGTTGGATTGGACATGAAGCAGCGCGGTAGCCGCAACGCATTTGAGCAAGCACTCATCGTTGCCGCCGCGATGACGGCAGCGATTATCTGCGGACTCTCGTACCTTGCAGACCGCCCTTGGAGCGGGAAGGCCGCTTCATCTAGTGAAATCGATTTGCTGGCGGGGAACTTGACCGGCCAGTGGTCGGTGTACGGCGCGCTGTCCGCCACTCAAGTCAGCTTCAATCGGATCAGCGATGGGTCTGTCGAGGTCAAGATTCACGCCGATGATCCGTCTTGGTCAACTGTGGATTCAGGCGTGAGTTATACGGCTGGTCTCTTTTTTCCGGGTTGGTATGAGTTTACCGGAGAGTTTCAAGCCGAGGTGGATAATAGCGAAGGTATCGGGGCGCAGCTCGAGGTGCATTCCAGTCGGTGGCGTTTCATTACTAAGGCCCACTCCCGCCGAAAAGGCCGCGGGGAGAAGATTAATGTCTATTTCCGGCCGGCCTATTCCGACCCTGCTGCAAAGATATCGTGCCAGTTCTGGGGTGGGACTGGCGACTCGGCTGGAAAGGCGGTCTTTCGGAACATGCGCATAGTTAGGATTGCCGGCGCGCCACCGGCGAAGGCTTTTTATGTCGACTTGGCGGTGCAGGAAGAAGCGCGACTCGGGAAGTCATGGCGTCCGCATAAGGGTAGGAACGCGCTCGGTTGGTGGATGCGTCTTGACCGCTTTCGCGGCGCAGGGGTGGCGGTTCTCCTCCTCGGGATGATCGTTGGCATATCCTGGCGGTTACTTGCGTAAGCCCGGCGTCTCCGTTAGATCAAGACTCCACTTCACGAACAGGGGCCGCGAGGTCCACCGATCGGGCTGGGTGTAGAATGGCGAAGTATGCGACTCTGAAATCGAGTACACTCAGGGCTGACGACCAAAACGCTAGCTTTCAAGGTGACCTTCCTTCCAAACGTCGCTCGTATCCTGGCTTCGCGCTTCGCGCGGTTCTTGGCGTCGCGATCGTAACCTTCCTCGTTTGGCGTTACGATGCCAGATCGGTTCTTCGGCTGCTCGCGCGCGAGCAGCCGAGATACTTCGTGGCCGCGATAGGTGTCTATGTATCGACCCAGGTGATATCAGCATACCGCTGGCAGCTGCTCGCCGCGGTTCTGAAGCTCTACGCGTCTTTCACCGATTTTGTCGCCCTTCGCTTCATCGCAACTTTCACGAACACTCTAGTCCCGGGCGTGGTCGGCGGCGACGCGCTTAGGGCCATTTATCTTGGGCGCCGGAACAGCCGCCTGGGCGAAGCCTTCGCGTCCGTGATCGCGGATCGCATCGTAGGGTTAATCGGGCTCTTCTGGCTGGCGGCAATCGCAGCGATTTTCCTGAATGGCGCAGGGCTGTCAGCCGTCGTGACTGCTCCTCCAATCGGAATTGGTCTAATCACCCTGGCGGCCTTTGTCGCCAGCCCGCTAGTCATCCGCCTCGTTCATATGATGCCACCGCGACTCAGCCGTTACGCGAGCTTCATCGTTGCGTATCTGGAACATCCCGGCGCGATGCTGGCCGCTCTGGTGATCTCGATGGTGGTGCAAAGTGCGCTCGCGGTCTGCCAATACCTGCTTGCCCGCGGGGTTGGCATCGATGCGTCTCTCACTTTGTTCCTCTTTTGCGTGCCAATCGCCGGCGTGTTCGCGAGTTTGCCGCTAACCGTGAACGGCCTGGGAGTTCGCGAGGGCGCATATCTGGTACTTTTCGGCATGGCTGGTATGGGCCGGACCAATGCCATTGCGCTGGGGCTGCTATGGTTCGTCAGTACTACGCTTGGCGCGCTGCCTGGAGTGATTGCTTTCGCTGTCACCCCGCTGGCGCGTGCTCACAGCAATGAGCGAGCGCGGCAGACCGCGGCTCGAGCGATGGAAGACACCCAGTAGTAGCGAGATTCCAGCGGCGTCATATCTCTTGCCTTGCGAATCGCCAGCAGCGCTTCCTCAACAGCTTCGCGGTGCGCGGCAAGCGCTTCCTCGAATAGCGACACCCCATAGTCATACAAGGCGAGATCGAATCGTTCCCACTCCTGGATCAGTGCGAGAGTCGCAGGCGCAACCAGTTGCTTCGGGATGCGGTTATCAGCTACCCGAAAGCTCCTATATCGTTTGACTTTCCAGCCGAGCACGACTTTGAGCAGAGCTAGTGTCTCGTCGAAGCGCTTGGTCAGTCCAACCACGGTGAATTGACGGGCCAGGTTCTCCTTGGCGATGCTCAAAATGGCGGCGTCACACACGCTGGGGAAAAGCTCGTGTGAATTCGGGCCCGCAAGAATTCTCGACTGAAGGTTGTGCTCATGCTTCTGTATGAAGTATTCCTCGAGAGTCAACCGATTTGCGGCGCGATGGTTACGGTGGGGCTTGAACCGGCGCGCGAAGTAGTAGTCTGAAATGGCGCGTTCAACTGGTTCGCGAAGAACCGTTATGTAGTTGGCAGGACGGGGCAAGAGGTTGTGCAGGCCAAACGGCATGTGACCCTTGAATACGTCCATGCGGGCCAGTCGTGGCCGTGGCCAGCGCATGATTTCCTGATAGGACGAGCGCCACCAAGTCGGCTCCACGCTACAGATTCGAGGCAGCTTATATTCCCATTCGATGATTCTGTTGAGGGTAGTGCCGCCGGTCTTGTACAAATGGACGAAGATAAGAACCGCGTCGCTCGGCGAAAACTCCGCCCGGCTCGAGGGTTGTGGATGCGCGAAGTGGTGGTTTCCGGCCCCGGGAAGCCGACCGCCATTTCGGCGGTCGGCGCTCTCTCCCGTTGCAGTTCCAACGCTGCTGGCCACGCTGCGCGCTTGGTCCGGTATCATGGTTCGGTCCCTCGGTCCGGCAGCGCTCGGGGCGTCCGTCGACTCGTAGACGGCAGGCGCGTGGCACTACGACGATCTACGGCTACAGTGATCTACGGCTACAGTGTCCCTGTAAGGCTCACGTCGTACAATTCAGGATAGGCCGCTGATGATCCTGTTCCAATCTTTTCTTTTCCCTTCTTGGTTTTCACCTTGCCAGTCACCGATACATCGTCCACACCCCCGGCATTGTACGCGAAGGTGCCCACACCGACGTCAAGGGCTAGCGCGTTCGGCTCCGACACCGGCCCGGCTTTATGACCTACGAAACTCTCGGCATAAACGGGATTCAGGAACTCATTACCGCAGGAATTCGATCCCGTCCTTCCGGTGACAGCAACTTTGACCCACCCAGCGGTGACCGTCAGCACAATCTCCCCATATTTGACATTCGGGTTCCCGCAATTTGGCCCGGTCTTTACAAGCCTGGCGGTGGATTTACCGCTGCGTTCAATTACCGCCCATCCATTTTTGGGTTCGACCGTGCCCGTGTAGAAGAAACCGAGTTCGGTGGGAGCTGAGGTCGAGGACGTCGTGCTAGTACCCTCGCGGACCGCTTTCTTATGAGCGGGGTGCTTAGAATTGCGACGGGAAGCGCCACTAGTACTAGTAGCAGTGCCGCTCCCACTACCAGCAGTGGCCAAGGAGATGTTGACCGTCGCGCCCAATAGCGCGCTGGGACTAATACTCCCGGTCGTCGTGGTCTGCGGAAGCGTCGCGGTGATGGTGAAGCTGCCGGCGGAAACTAAGTCGCAGGAAGTGGAGCCGCCGACTTTTGTGCATGACTCCTTGTCTTGCCAGCTCTCGGTATACACCTTCGGATCCGCACTTGCCGACCATGCTTGCGGGCACGCAAACACGAGCAATCCGCCCGTAACCGCTGCTACTTTCAATATTTTGCCAACCGATCTCATCGAAGATACCCTCCCGTTAAGCCGCGAAACCTGTCGTTTCAAAGTCGACGTGTAAAATGTTCACGGGCCACTAGAGCAAACTTCATCCCTAACGTCAAGTGCGGGCGTAATGCATCCGGATGCAGTTGCTGCTGAGGAATTTGTGCTTCAATTCGGGCATCGAAACGATGCTTGCCGCGCGCATGGACTACGAATGCTTGAGCTTTTTGATTTCCTCGGTTATCTCGGGCACCGCTTTGAACAGATCGGCGACCAGGCCGTAGTCGGCGACCGCGAAAATCGGCGCCTCTTCGTCCTTGTTGATCGCGCAGATGACCTTCGAGTCTTTCATCCCGGCCAGATGCTGTATCGCGCCTGAAATCCCGACTGCGATGTAAAGTTCAGGCGCAACCACCTTGCCCGTCTGTCCAACTTGCAGATCGTTGGGCACAAAGCCTGCATCGACCGCCGCGCGCGACGCGCCCATCGCGGCGCCCAACTCGTCCACCAGCGGCTCGAGCACGGCCTTGAAGTTTTCGCCCGCCTTGAGGCCGCGCCCGCCCGAAACGATTATCCGCGCCTCGGTGAGTTGCGGGCGATCGCTCTTGGTCGCGTTGAACGAAACGAATTCCATCTTGAGAGCGCCCGCGTCGATCTCGGCATTCTGCTTTTCGACCGGCGCAGCGCCGTCACCCGGCTTGGCGGCGTCGAATGCGGTGCCGCGCACCGTCAATACTTTGATCGGTCCGTCGATTTCGACCGTCGCCATCACGTTGCCCGCGTAAGTGGGGCGCACGAAGGTCTGGTCGTCGTTGATCGCGGTGATTTCCGACGCCATTCCGGCGCCGAGGCGCGCGGCCAGCCGCGGAAACAGGTCCTTGCCCATCGCAGTTGCCGTCGCCATTACAAATTCCGCGCCTTCCTTTTTCGCAAGTGCGGCGAGCGCCTGCGCGTGCGCGTCGGCGAGATAGTTCTTCAGCGCCGGATGCGCCAGCGCGATTACCTTGGCGACGCCGTACTTGGCGATTTCGCCCGCGGCCGCCTCTGGCGCGTCGCCCGCCACCACCGCGACGGCTTTGCCGCCGCGCTTTTTCGCCAGCTCGAGCCCCGCGTGAACCGCGGTCAGCGTGGACTTGGGGAAATGTCCCCCCTGATGCTCCGCGAAAATCAGAACGTCACCCATGTCAATTCACTCCGCCGTTCGCGATCGTAAAAGCCGGATTCAAATAACCTTTGCTTCGGTGTGAAGCAGCGACACCATCTCCTGCGCCGACGCGACCTTGCGCCCCCCCTGGCGCTTGGGCGGAGCGGCGAGAGTCTTTACCTTGAGCTTGGGCGCGAGATCGACGCCCAGGCTGTCGGCCGCAATCTCTTTCAGTTCTTTCTTGCGCGCCTTCATGATTCCCGGCAGCGAGGCATAGCGCGGCTCGTTGAGGCGAAGATCGGCAGTAATGACGGCGGGGATTTTGAACGCGATTGTCTCCAGACCGCCGTCAACTTCGCGCATCACCGAAATCTTGTCGGCCGCAATCTCAATCTTGGATGCGAATGTCGCCTGCGGCCATCCCAGCATCTCGGCCACCATTTGCCCGACCTGGTTCGCGTCGTCGTCGATCGCCTGCTTGCCCAGTATGATGAGGTCGGGCTTCTCGTCGCCGGCAATTTTCGCGAGGATTTTCGCGATTGCAAGCGAGTCGAGCGCGGCGTCGGTCTTGACCAGGATTGCGCGGTCGGCGCCCATCGCCAGCCCGGTGCGCAATTGCTCCTGCCAGGTGGACTGGCCGACCGTGACGAGGATGACCTCGCCGGTCTGCTTCTCCTTGATGCGGAGCGCTTCTTCGATCGCGATTTCGCAAAACGGGTTGATGACCCATTTCACGTTGTCGGTGGCGATGCCGGTGCCGTCGGGGAGGACGCGGATGGTGGTGGCGGGATCGGGAACTCGCTTGATTGGTACTAGAATCTTCAAAGCACTAAACTCCACGAATTCGTTGATGCATCGGTTGAATCCGAAAACACACGAGGTTGCCCGGAAATAGAGCCGAGGAACGTAAAAATTTCTAACAGCGCCCCGCCCGTTAGTCAAACCACACTAATGCCCGCCCCACCCCGCCAACCCCGGCAACCGCCCGCAACCGCCTCTTCCCCTTAACCTGCCGCAGGCGCGCGGTCTCTTAATACTGGCCAGCCGTGCCAACGGCCAAGGGTCATCCCTGCCCAAGGATGCGCGAAACCCACGGCGGGTTTCGCATCTGCGGGGATAAAGACTTATTCGTTGTAGCCGAGGCGACGCGACAGTTCGCGGCCGGCCTCGAGCAGGCTCGGCGCGATCTCGGCGGCGATTCGTTCCGGCCCGATGCGATAGGCCGGCCCGGCGACCGCAATCGATCCGACCACTGAGCGCGTGTAGTCGCGAATCGGGACCGCGACCGACGACACTTCTTCGATGAACTCGCCCGAATCCACCGCGTAACCGTCGCGCGCGACTGCTTCAAGCTGCGCGAACAGAGCGGCGCGATCGACGATTGTCCGATCGGTGAAGCGGCGCAGCGTCTCGGGCAACGCCGACTTGAGCTGCTCCTCGGCGTCGAAGGCAAGATGCGCCTTGCCGGCCGCCGTACAATGAAGCGGCAGGGTAATTCCGATGGGCGGCGTGATGCGCACCGCGCGATCTTCGGCCTCGGCCGCTTCGAGCGGGACGACGCCGTCGCGCCGGACGATCGCGACGTATGCGCTTTCACGGCATTTGCGGGCGACATCGGCGAGGATGGGGCGCGCTTGCCTCACCAAGCCCATATGATGGATGTAACGGCGTCCGAGATGCAGACACTTGATTCCGAGGCGATAATTCTCGGTGGCTTTGTTTTGTTCGATGTAGCCGCGCGCTTCGAGCGTCGCTAAGATTCGAAACACGTTGTTCTTATGCAGCTTGAGCCGCTTGGAAAGTTCAGTTACGCCGAGTTCGTCGACGTCGCCGAAGAACTGTTCGAGCACATCGAGCGCGTGGGCGACGGATTGGATGACGTAGTTGGTTTTGTCGCGTCTCACCATCGGCGTTCCGATACCGCGCTGGCGGTTCTCAATCCTCGCGAAGCGCGGTTTGTAAAAGTGTTTTACTTTAGATGACGCGCCCGAACCATGTCAACGATGCTCCTAAAATTCTCGTAAAGTTGCGCTAAATAGCTGATATTTAAGGATAAAAGTAACCTATCAACAGAGCCTCAAAACAGGATTTCACCACGTCCAGACAACTTCCCACCGATTTCTCCAGGCGCGTCGACGACGACGATGATGAGGTATTTTACTCGGCGCCGCAGCTCGCCGTTCATATCGACGATGGTGGGTTCGCGAAGGTTGGCGAGAACATCGAGCCGACGATCGGTCCGCAGTCTTTTTCTTCGCAAGTATTCATCGCAACCGGGCAACGGGCGCGAGGGCGCACGGGAGAAACGGCATGATGCTTAAGGGGCGCGCGACCGCCGCAGCTACGGCCGCATACGCGAGCCGGTTCCCGGAGTTGCCGGGAAATTTCCGGCCGGTGCTCGGGGTGTCGGTTTCATCGATCGGAATCGGCACATACCTGGGCGATCCCGACGACGAGACCGATCGGTTCTACGAAGCGGCGATCAAGGCGAGTCTTCGCGGCGGGATCAATCTGATCGATACGGCGGTGAATTACCGCTTCCAGCGCAGCGAACGGAATATCGGCAAAGCGATTGGCGAGATGGCCAAAACTGGCGAGATCGCGCGCGAGCAGGTGGTCGTCGCGACCAAGGGCGGTTACATAACGTTTGACGGGGGCGTGCCGGCCAATCCGCGCGCGTGGTTCGAAGAGCGCTACGTGAAGACGGGAATCGTCGCGCCCACCGATTTGGTTGACGGATCGCATTGCATGACGCCGAAGTACATCGGCACGATGCTGGAGTTGTCGCGCAAGAATCTCAATCTCGAGACGATCGACATCTATTACATCCACAATCCCGAGACACAGCTCGAAGCCGTCGAACGCAATGAGTTCCTGGCGAGAATGGCGACGATTTTCGAGTTCCTGGAAGGTGCGGTGGCCGACGGAAAGATCGGCGTGTACGGGACCGCGACGTGGAACGGCTACCGGGCGGCGCCAACGGAGCGCGGATGGCTCTCGCTCGACGAGTTGATGCGAATCGCGCGCGAGGTTGGCGGCGACGCGCATCATTTTCGCGCAATCCAGCTGCCGTACAATCTCGCGATGCCGGAGGCTGTCACGCGATCGAACCAGATCGTGCACGGCGGCAAGGCGACCACGCTGGCTGCCGCGAAGGCGCTCGGAGTCGCGGTTTCGGCGAGCGCGACGCTGCTGCAGGGGCAGTTATCGCGCGGGCTGCCGCCAATCGTCGCGAAGGCGTTCAGCGGTTTCGCCACCGATGCGCAGCGATCGATTCAGTTCACCCGCTCGACGCAGGGTGTGGACGTGGCGCTGGTCGGAATGAGGTCGGTCGATCACGTTCGCGACACGCTGGAGACGGCGCACAAGCCGCCGGCGACGCTCGAGGAGTTGATGCGCCTGTTCCAGCACGGCGACGAGCCGTAGGGCGGACGCCAGCTCCTGAACCTTAGTAAGGATAAAGAAAGATGCGGGCTTCGCCCTGTTAGAGCGGCTTGGGGGGGGGCATTCGGGTGGGGCGGCGTTGGGTTGCGCAGGTGGGGCGCGACTGAAAGAATGCATCGGTTGCCGCCCGTCCATAGAGGCGGTCTCCACCTGCCGATGCGCCGCGTCGAGACATACTTCATCGTTATAGCGATCGCGTTTTACGCCTGGTTCCTGACGCATTATGGGCCGGGACAGGTGATTGGCTACGTGCGGATGGCAGGATGGGGCCTGGCGCTGACAATTTCGCTGGAGGCGCTGGCGCGAATCGCAAACACGCTCGGCTGGCGGGTCACCATTGAGGACTATCCACCGAAGCTCAGGTTCATCGAGTTGTTTGCGGCGCGAATTGGCGGTGAGGCGATCGACTATGTGACGCCGTCGGCGCAGCTCGGGGGGCAGTTCGTGATGGCGGTGGATGTGCGCGAGAAACTGCGCATGCCGGTGGGGCTGGCGACGGTAATCGTCGCGTCGCTGGCCGAAGCGGTCGGGCAGATCGTGTTTCTCTCGATCGCGCTGGTGATTTCGCTGCGCCTGATACCGGTAGCCGCCAACCTCTACTGGTCGATAGTGGGCGGGTTTGCGCTGGCGATGGCGCTGGCGGGGGGCTTCTTTTTCGTGCAGATGAAGCGGCCGTTCTCGTATCTGTGGCGTGCCGCGACCAAGTTCAATATCGGGCGAATCAAAATCAACGTCGACGAAATCCGCGAGTCCGCCGATGAGGCCGACGCGGTGTTGCTCGATCTTTACGCGCACCATCGCGGCCGGCTCGCCGCGTCGTGCCTGTGCTATGCAGCCGCGTGGAGTTTCGGGCCGCTCGAAATTTATATCCTGCTGCGGCTGCTGCATCAGCCGGCGTCGTTACAGACAGCGCTGCTGGTCGAGGCGGTTGGGCTGCTGATCGAACGCGCGACCTTTCTGATTCCAGCCAAGCTGGTAAGCCAGGAGGGCGGTAAGGCGCTGATTGTGGGGATGCTCGGTTACCCGCCGGGGATAGGCTTCGCGGTGGGGTTTCTCCGCCGAATCAAAGAAATGGTATGGGTATTGTTCGGGCTGCTGAGCCTGATGATACATCGGATGGTCGTGCAGCAGCGCGGCGATATGATGGGCGCCGCCGCGGCGGGGCGCGATTCTGTGATAAAAATGCAACGAGCACAAGGAGAGCAATCGCTATGAGAAAATTAACCGCCCTGGTTGCGGGGATGACGCTCGCAATGACCGCGCTTCCCGCGGCCGCCGGGGTCGTCATCACGCAAAAGCAGCACGTGACCAACGGGGCCAACACTCGCGACGCCGTACAAACCATTTCGGTGCAGGGCAACAAGCAGAAGACGGAGACCGAGCGTCACACGATCATCACTGACCTCGACAAAGGGAAGATGTACGTGATCGATCCGAAGGCGAAGACCTACTTCGAGATCGAGTTTCCGCCCAAGGGGCAGATGGCGGCGATGATGGCGGCGAGCCAGAGCGCGGCGATGAACTTCAAGAAGGCCGGCACCACGCGCGAGATCGCGGGCTACAAGTGTGCCGACTACAACGGCGGCGGGCACATGATGCAGGGCGACTACACGGTCAAGGAATGCTTCTCGACTGCCGTGCCCGGCGCCGCGGAGTTTTCGGCGTTCGAGAAAAATATGGCGGACAAGCTCAAGAGCACAGGCGCCGTTCCGACCAGCGGCGGCGAGATTCCAGACGGAGTGCCACTCGCGACGGACTCGACGATGAAGATGGGGCACGTCTCGATGCCGGGGATGGCGCCGGAGCAGGCCGCCAAGATTAACGACATGATGGCGAAACGCCCGCCGGTCGTGATGAGCGAGACGGTCGAGAAGGTCGAATCAAAGAAGCTGGCGGACGCCGATTTCGCGGTTCCTGCAGGCTTCACCAAGAAAGAACTGCCGGCCGCGCCGGGCATGGGCTCAATGAAGATGGCGCCGGGTGCAGGCGCGCCGGGTGCGGGCGCGCCGCCGGCGGCGCATTGAGTCGCCCACGCGAACTTGCGCGGGGATTCATTCGACCGTCGCGAGTGAGTTGAACAAATAAATGACGAGCGGGGTCCGTCGGGGCCCCGCTCGTCGTGTCGATCCAACGCGAAAAACTAAATCGTGGTTGATGCGGATGCCTGCGCGCGTCTCCGGTGGCCATTGCTCGCGCAGGCGCTGTTCACTTTGTGTTTGCGCCGGTGGATTCGGCGACCAGTTCCGCGAGATCGCGCACGCGTATGCTCTCTTCGAGCGAGCGCGACTTCACCGCGTCTTCGAGCATCGTCATGCAGAACGGGCATCCCACCGCGATGCACTCGGGCTCGGCCTCGTTCAATTGATCGAAGCGCTTCAGATTGATCCGCGTGCCCTCGTGTTCCTCCTTCCAGAAGCATCCACCGCCCGCGCCGCAGCAGAAGGTGCGATTTTTGGACTGTTCGACCTCGGCCACCTCGGCGGCGGGGATCGCGCCGAGCGCGCTTCGTGCGCTGTCCCATTTGCGATTGTGACGCGCCATGTAGCACGGGTCGTGATAGGTGATGCGTTGGTTGATCTCGGCGCGGGGCTTCAAACGTCCGGCCTGGATTAGTTCGTCGATAAACTCGGCTTCATGCACGACCGTATAGTTACCGCCGAAGTCCGGATACTCATTCTTCAGGTTGTGATAGCAATGCGGGCATTGAGTGACTATTCGCCGCGGCTTGTAGCGATTGAGCGTCTCGACGTTCTGCGCCGCGACGGTCGCGTACAGGTATTCGTTGCCGAGCCGGCGGGCCGGGTCGCCGGTGCAGGTCTCCTCGCGCCCGAGGATCGCAAACTTGACGCCGGCCTGTTTCATCAAGGCCGCGAACGACTTGCTTACGCGCTGGATGCGTTCGTCGTACGAGCCGGCGCATCCCACCCAATACAGCACGTCGATCTCTGACGGATCGTCGAGCTCGGCGATCTCGGGAATTTCAAGTCCCTGTGCCCATTCGGCGCGCTTTTCCCGAGCAAGGCCCCATGGATTTCCCTGGTTCTCGATTCCCTTGAAGGCTCCCGTCAGTTCGGTCGGGAACCTCGACTCCATCAGTACGTCGTAGCGCCTCATGTCCACGATTCTTTGTATGTGCTCGATGCCGACCGGGCATCCCTCTTCGCACCATCCGCACGTCGTGCATGCCCAGACCGCTTCTTCGGTCGCGACCTGCGTGATCATGTCAGGGCCGTCCCATGTGGGCGCTTCGGCGCCGCCGCCCTGCCTGCCGTTTGCCTTCGCCGCGAGCAGAAAGGGCGCCTTGTCGAGCAGATGCTCGCGCTGTTCGATCACAAGATACTTGGGATTCAGCGTTTTGCCGGTGTTGACGGTGGGGCAGTTGATCGTGCAGCGGCCGCACTCGAGGCACGATCCCATGTCGAGCAGCTGCTTCCACGTGTAATCCTCGACCTGCGAGACGCCGAACGTCTCGGCGGTCTCGAAATCCTTGATCGGCGCGAGCCGTCCGCGCGGACCGAGGTTACGGAAGAACAGATTGAGCGGGCCGAAGATCAAATGACGCAGCTTGGTGAACGGAAAACAGAACAGCAGCGCGTACACGAACATCACGTGCACCAGCCACAGCCATCGATGGTAAGCAGAGCCGGCGCCGAGCGCGCCCTCGATACGGCCCACGACCCGTCCCACGTATGCCCATTCGGTGAACGCGGGATGCGCGGCGTTGATACGCGCGCCCTCGAGCATCAGGCCCGTGACGGCAGCCAGCACCATCATCGACATCGGGAACCAGTAGCCGAGCCGGTTCTCGAGATTGTCCCGGACTTTCTCCGCAGGCGGCTCATTGAGCACGGTGGGTTTGCGAAAAGCGCGCCGCGCACCTTCCATCAGCACGCCGAGGATCAGCAGGATGAAGAAGGTGTCCATCGCAACTTTGAAGTAAAGATAGAAATCGCCATAGAAAAAGTAGAAATCGAGGCCGAACAGAGCGAATAGATCGCGCACGTCGCTGTTGATCACGACGATCGTCGTACCGATGAACAGTCCGACAAATGCGACGTAAAACGCGTAATGCATCCATCCCCATGTCTCGCGAATCACGTTGCCCTGGCCGAACGAATCGCGCAGCGCCAGCAGCAGGCGCTGGAGTGGATGATCGAGGCGATCGTCGGACACGCCGAGACTCAGCAGCCGGTACCAGCGGAGGCCGGCGTAAATGAACCCGGCGATCAGCAGCCCGAGCATGGCGTACATCAGCACGATGAACGGAACGGGGATGTTCCAGAAGATTTGGCGGGTAACTTGCTCGTTCATTTGCGCTCCATCAGGACCATGCGGCCGGCGTCGAAGAGTGAACGACGAAAAACGAAAGGCCGGGGGCGAAGGCGCCTGTAACAGACTCTAACTCCTAGCAGGACCAGCATCGATCAGGAAAGAACAAAGTGCGCGCGAAACGGGGATTTCATTCAACGCGGAATCGAGCGTGATCCCGCGCCGCCTTGCGGCCTCGGCTCCCGGCCCGTGCCCCCGACCACGCGGATCGCCCAGCCTTCAGGTCCCGCTCGCCCGCAATCGACTCGCGCGACATCTGTCCCTAAACGCCCGGATCACCCCAGCCAATGAAAAATCGTTATGGGTTCATCGCCGCGACGGTGATCGATTTTTTGACGTCCTTGATCATGATGAAGAGACGAAGCGGATCACTGACCGAAGCGGTGAAGCCAAGGCCCTCGTAAAAGTTCGCCGCGTTTTGATCCTTGGCCTCTACCATGACGGCGCGAATGCCGAACCATTGCGCGGTCTTCAAAGTTTCCTCGAATGCGTGCCGGACCATAAACGTTCCGAGGCCGCTTCCTTGAAAGCGCATATCGACGCCGAACCTGCCGATCAGAACCACAGGAATAGGACTCCGTCCCATCCCCTGTGACACGCGCGGCGGGGCGACCGTGCGATCGGTATGAGAGGCAGAGAGGCAGAAGTACGCGGCTATCAGGTCTTGGGTAGGTTCAACAGTCACATACACGCGCGCGCCGCCACCCTGATGGCTTGGCCACGCATGCTTTTGAAGCCAATCGTTGAGAACGGGGACGCCGCAATCAAACCTTTGCGCGCGGGAAACATCCCCATGCTCCATGAGCCGGGGACGGGCGAACGGCACGCGCTAATCCCAAGGCGCTTTCGCGCGGAACAACTCCACGAGCTGGGGAATATCTCGCGGGGGACTCTCCAAGGCCGCGACGAACTGCTCCCAAGTACGCTCGTCAAGAACGAGCGTTTCACTTGTCGAAAACGCGCTGCCCGCATCGCGGATTACGTCGTTCCTCTGTTCCTTAGGACTGCCCATCGCATCCCTCGTAATACGTAATATTTAAGGTACGCTCGGTGGCGTCAGGCGTCAATGTGAACACCGCCGTCGCCTTCACATTGCATCCGAGCCCTTAAATCACATTGCCGGAACGTCGGGCCGCTACTCGCCGCCGCGCTCCTGGAAGCCCTCGAGGTTGCGCGATCTGCCGGTCTGGCGCAGTTTGCGCAACGCCTTGGCCTCGATCTGCCGGATGCGCTCGCGGGTGACGGCGAATTGTTTGCCGACTTCCTCCAGCGTGTAGTCGGTCTTCTGGCCGATGCCGAAGCGCATGCGCAGGATTTGCTCCTCGCGCGGGGTGAGCGTGGCCAACACCTTGCGCGTCTGCTCGCCGAGGTTGCCCTGAATTGCAGCCTCGACGGGCGACGGCGCGAGTTCGTCCTCGACAAAATCGCCGAGCGAACTTTCTTCTTCGTCGCCGATTGGCGTTTCGAGTGAGATGGGTTCCTTGACGATCTTGAGCACCTTCTGGACCTTGTCCAGCGGCATCTCCATCTGCTCCGCGATTTCTTCGGGCCCGGGTTCGCGGCCGAGCCGCTGCACGAGCAGGCGCGTGACGCGGAGCAGCTTGTTGATTGTCTCGACCATGTGGACCGGGATGCGAATGGTGCGGCCCTGGTCGGCGATCGCACGCGACATCGACTGCCTAATCCACCAGGTCGCGTAGGTCGAAAACTTGTAGCCGCGTTGATACTCGAACTTGTCCACCGCGCGCATCAGGCCGATGTTGCCTTCCTGGATGAGGTCGAGAAAGCCAAGGCCGCGATTGGTGTAACGCTTGGCCAGGCTGACGACGAGGCGCAAGTTGGCCTCGGTCAGCTCCTTTTTCGCGCGGCGGCTCTTGTCCTGTCCGGCGGCGATGGTCTCGAGCTTGCGCGCGTATTCCTCGCCGGTGTCCTTGGCCTTTTTTTCGACTTCGCGAATAGTTTTTTGCGCCAAGCGAATTCTGGCCGCGATATCGAGCAGGTTCTCGCGGACATCATTTATCTTCAGGACGTGCCGGCGGTCTTCGGCTTCGGCGGCTTCCTTGAGCAGGTGAGTGCGCGAGCGGCCGGTCGCTTCCTCGTACTTCGCGATCGTGTGCTGCGCGATGCGGAACTGTTCAAGGAAGTCGCGCATCTCGCCGATCACCGCTTCCATCAGGCGGCGCGACAACGCCATCGCGCGCAATTCCTTTTTCACGCGCTCGTTCAGACGGGTCAGGTTCTTGTCGAGGTTGGGCTTGCGGCGCGGACCGGGCTTGTTGCGGAGTTCTTCCTCGATTGCCTCGATTTTGGCGCGCAGGTCGGTGAGCTTCCTGGTCGCGAGCGTCAATTTCTTGCGCTGGCGCTCGTCGGCTTCGGGTCCGCGCTCTTCGTCGGGTTCGTCAGGCGTTTCGGCGGCGTCCTCGAAGACATCGCGCAGATCGGCTTCGCCTGCCTCCACGCGTTCGCCCACTCGAATCACGAAATCGAGCGTGATCGGCGAGCCCAACACTTCCTCTTCGACTTCGTTCTCGCCGGCTTCGATGCGCTTGGCAATTTCGACTTCCTGTTCCCTCGAGAGAAGCTGGAAGTTGCCCATCTCCTTGAGATAGAGCCGGACGGGGTCCGACGACTCGCCAAGCGAATCTGCAGCCGCCGGCGCGGCCTCGGGCGCTTCTTCGGGCTCTTCCTTGCCTTCGACCTCGACTTCGTCGGCGCCTTCGGTCGGGACTTCCTCGAGCACCTTGATATCAAGGTCCTCGAAGCTGTCCAGCGCGGCGCGCAGGTCGGTCGGTGAAGCGACATCCTGCGGCAGGTAGTCGTTGACCTGCTCGAAGGTCAGGTAGCCCTGCTCACGGCCGAGATCGACAAGACCCTGTAGGTCCTTACCTTCGTACTTCTGCTTCATTCGTTTTGCTTCCGTTTGGCGCGGGCGTTGGCCGCCGATGCGATGCGTGAAAATCGGCGCGCAATGCGGGCCGCCATTGCGACCGCGAGCCGGGAATCAAGTAGCCTCATTTATACAGACGAGAATACAAAGGCAAGTGAACCACACCAAAGAATCAAGTGTAAGGATCGCTAAGATGAGAGTCAACTTACGCATCGCCCTCGCCACGCGATCATTGGGCGAATTACGCTCTGCCGTGCGGCCTTATCGCGAATCCGCGCTCGTCGGTGACCGCTGCAGGTATTATACGCATCGTTTGGCCGTTTGGCTGCATTGCGGCCGATCTTTTCCTTCGACTCGAACCGAGGTGCTGGAAAATGAGTGCGCGCTGGAAATCGCGAGCGGGCCTCTCTATTCTCGACGCTGCTCCGCCCCCCTTTGAGCAGAATTTTGGCAATACACGCGATAATCCTGATGCTCAGCTTCGCGATAATCCTCGCAGGCTCGGAACTTTTTACCAATGGCGTCGAATGGGCGGGGCATCGATTGCATATTGCTGAGGCCGCGGTCGGGAGCCTGCTCGCCGCGGTCGGAACGGCGCTGCCGGAGACGTTCATCCCGGCGGTCGCGCTGTTGACCGGGCGCGACTCCGCGACGGCGCATGCCGCGGTCGGACTTGGAGCGATTGTCGGCGCACCGCTGATGCTGTCCACGGTGGCTATGTTCGTGATGGGCATTGCGGCGCTCGCATTTCGCAGGCGTCGGGGACGGATTGCGCTTAAAGTGGTACGCGAGGACGCGCGCCGGGATCTCGCATTCTTCTTTCCGGTTTTTTTGTGCGTGGTGATCGCAGGCACAATCGAGATGGGCGCGGTGCTTCGCCACGTCCTCGCAGTCGCATTGCTGGTAGTGTATGCGAGCTACGCGGTTGTGATGCTGCGGCTCAAGCGCGCGGTCGGCGCGGAGGTCGAGCACGGACTTTATTTCGAGTCGATTTTGCGCGGGAATCCGCTCGAGCCGCGCGCATCGGCGACGGCCGCGCAAATAATCGTAGGCGTACTCGCGATTCTGATCGGTGCAGTCGAGTTTGTCGATCAGATCATCGTGTTCTCAGCGCATGCGCATCTGAATCCCGGCGTACTTTCGCTCATGTTGAGCCCGCTCGCGACCGAACTGCCCGAGAAATACAACTCCGTGGTCTGGATTCGCCAGGGCAAGGACCATCTCGCGCTCGCCAACATCACCGGCGCGATGGTCTTCCAGTCGTGCATCCCCGTTGCACTGGGGCTCGTGTTTTCGCCGTGGCATCTGACGAATCCCGAACTGCTCGCGGGATCGATCGCGCTCGCTTCGGCAGCGATTCTTTACATCAACTTGCGCGACTCGGAACTCGGAACTCCGACGCTGATGATCGGCGCAGCCGCATACGCGATCTTTCTGGTTGGCCTTTGGTACCTCGGCACGCTCTGAATCTACGCGCGAGGACGCGTTGTCTGACGCGAGCTTGCGGGTGCACAATCGACGGACGCGGGTCGCGATGACTACTTACCAGGAGATTTCGGCGCAGTTTTACAGCAACCGCCTGCTGTTCGGCGATCCCGCCGATCCGGGCGTGGTCGCGGTCGAGATCGCTTCGAAGACCGAGATCGACGTTTACCGGCGCCTGTCGGGCAGGCTTGCGCGCGAGCGCCGTCCGATTCAGTCATTTCTGCTCGTCGAGGATTTGGCCTTGCTCGAAGCTTTCAGGCCCGTGCATGAGACGCGCGCGCTCGAGGGCGATTTCCGTTACCGGGTGCTCGTCACCTTCGGCTCGCTCGACGCTCTGGAAGCCGCCAAGCGCCATCTCAGGAACGTGACAGGCAAGGCGCCCAACGCGCCCGACGCGCCGTATCTGGTGCTGACCGATCCGGTCGAGCAGCATCTGATGCTGAGCGGGACGACGTTTTTCATCGGGATGGATTTCAGCGAGCTGCGCCGCCTCCAGCTCGATATCGAGACCTATATCTCGCCGGGGTTTGAGTTTCCGTCGGCGGCACGCGAGGGCGATCGCGTGATCGCGATCTCGCTCACCGACTCGACCGGTTTCGAGCGCTTGCTCAGGGGCACCGAGATGGACGAGCGCGCGATGCTGGAGGAGATGGTGCGAATCGTCCAGGATCGCGATCCCGACGTCGTCGAGGGCCACAATCTGTTCCGGTTCGATCTCGAATACCTGGAGACGCGGGCGCGCCGCCACGGGGTGAAGCTCAAGCTGGGGCGCGATGGCGGCGAGCTTCGTGCCCGCCCGTCGCGCATGCAAATTGCGGAACGATCGATCGCCTACCGCCGCTACGACATCCCGGGCCGCAGCATCATAGATACGTGGATCCTCGCGCAGCACTACGATATTTCGAGTCGCGAACTGGAGAGCCTGGGGCTGAAGCAGCTTGCGCAACATTTCGGGCTGGCGCGCAAGGATCGCGTGTATATCGATGCGTCGAAAATCAGCCACTACTTCGAACACGAACCGGAAAAGCTCTACGAGTACGCGCTCGACGATGCCCGTGAGACGCGCGCGCTGGCCCAGACGCTGTCTCCCAGTTACTTCGTGCAAGCGCAGATATTCCCGTACTCGTACCAGAGCGCGGTGCTGCGCGGGAATGCGACCAAGATTGACGCGCTCATGATGCGCGCGTATCTGGCGGCGGGGCATTCCATTCCCGAGCCGTCGGCGCCGAGCCCGGTCGCGGGCGGCTACACGGAGATTCGCCGATGCGGTGTCGCCCACGGTGTCCTTCACTGTGACGTGACGTCGCTGTATCCGTCGTTGATGCTGCAATATCGGCATGCGCCGGCCGCTGACCGGCTGGGCGTGTTCCTCAAGATGCTTGGCGATCTGCGCAGCTTCCGGGTGCAGGCCAAGGCGCTCGCGCGCGGACTCAAGGGTATCGAGCGGCGCAACGCCGACGCGCTCCAGCAGACGTTCAAGATCCTCATCAATTCATTTTACGGTTACCTGGGTTTTTCGCTCGGCCATTTCAATGACTTCGGCGCGGCCAACGCATTGACGAAGCGCGGACGCGATCTGATTCAGCGCGCAGTGGCGAAACTCGAGGAGCACGACGCGCAGGTTATCGAGGTCGATACCGACGGAATCTATTTCGTGCCGCCTCCCGATGCCGCCAGCGAGGAAGGCGCGGACAGGCTCCTGGAGCAGGTCGGGGCGATTATGCCCGAGGGAATCCGGCTGGAGATCGACGGTCGTTACCGCGCGATGTTCTCCTACAAAATGAAAAATTACGTCCTGCTGGATGAGACGGGAAAGATGACCATTCGCGGTTCGGGGCTGCGCTCGCGGGGACTCGAACGCTTCCAGCGCCGCTTCATGGAAGAGATGTTCCGCATGCTGCTGGAGGATCGACGCAGAGAAATTCCGAAACTCCATGACGACTATCGCGCGCGTCTGGCCCGCCACGAAATAGGAATCGCCGATCTGATGAAGACCGAGACGATCCAGGATTCGCTCGACACTTATCGCCACAAGATCGGTGACAACAGCCGCAATCCCGCGGCGGCCTACGAGCTTGCGCTCAAGGCCGAGCGGCCGTACCTTGCCGGCGATCAAATTTCATACTACGTCACCGGGCGCGGCGCGCGTGCGGCGGTAAACGAATTCGCGAAGATGGCGGCGGAGTACGATCCGGACAATCCCGACGAAAACGTCGAGTACTACCAAGCCAAGCTTGCCGACCTTTTTGAAAAATTCCAGGTGTTTGTCGAGCGGCCCGGTCTGTTCGCGCCAGCCGCGGAAGACGAGGGCAAGCCGGTTCAGCTCTCGATGTTCGCCGACCCGCAAGTCAGGCCTGAAGAACAGCGCGCGGCCCCCGAAAAGTAGCCGGGTCAGAAGCCCCAAGCATCTGGAAGCCTAGCCGGGGATGCCTGAATCGATAGATACTGCGCGTATCCGGAGGAAAACGATGGCCGGCGAAAAACAGCAGCTCGATTGGGACAAGATCAAGCAATTCTCGATGCAGGTATACAACGACATCGGCGCCGCGATGCTCGGGCCGCTGAGCTATATCGGCGATCGGCTGGGAATCTTCAGCGCGCTGGCCGAAGCGGGCGCCGTCACCAGCGCGGCGCTTGCGGATCGGACGGGACTCAGCGAGCGGTATCTGCGCGAATGGCTCAGTGCGATGACGGCGGCCGGGTACGTGAATTACGACGCCTCGGCGAAGACCTACGCGATGCCGGCGGAGCATGCGATGGTGCTGGCGCGCGACGACTCGCCGTTTTTCGCCGGCGGCTTTATCGAAATGATCGTCCCTCATGTGTCGATTGCGCCGAAAGTGATGGCGTCATTCAAGAACGGGGGCGGCGTATCGCAGAGCGAGTATCCGCCCGAGACGTGGGAGGCGATGGAGCGTTCGTCAGCCTCGCTATTCCGGCATCAGTTGATTCGCAAGTGGCTGCCGGCGATGCCGCAAGTGGTCGCGAAGCTGAGCGAAGGCGGGTCGTCGCTGGACGTTGGCTGTGGCAGCGGCCGCGCGTCGATCGCGATCGCATCCGCATTTCCCAAGGCCCAGGTTTTCGGCTTCGACGCGCACCTTGGATCGGTGGAGCGCGCGCGTGCAAACGCGAAAGCCGCCGGTCTGGGGGACAGAATCAAGTTTGACCTCGTTGATTGCACCAGGCTGCCGGCCGCGCAATTCGATTTCATCTCGACCTTCGACGTGGTGCATGACTCCGTCGATCCGGAGGCGCTGCTGAAATCGATTCGAGCTGCGCTCAAACCCGACGGCACTTACCTGATGGTCGAGGTAAACGTGTCGTCGAATCTCGAAGACAACATCAATCCGATGGGGCGGCTGATGTATTCGATAAGCACGCTGTACTGCATGACGGTATCGCTGGCGCACGGCGGCGCGGGAATCGGCGCGTGCATGGGCGAGGCAAAAGCGCGCGAGCTTGTCGCCGCGGCGGGGTTCAAGCACTTTCGCCGCCTGCAAGTCGGGGATATGTTTTCGGCGCTCTACGAAATCCGCGCGTAGTTGTAGCCGATCATTGAAGGCGCCGCTGGAAGGCATTCTGCAAAGCGGGCAGGATGGTATCCCAATCGGCGACCAACCCTATATTCGCGCGCTCGAAGATCAGCGCGTCGGCATCGTTGTTGATCGCGACGATGGTATCCGCGCGCTTGAGACCGCAGGTATGGTTGGGCGCGCCGCGCACCCCAATCGCAATATACAGGCGCGGATCGATCGATTTGCCGGTTAACCCGACCTGCAACTGCCGCGGCGCCCATCCATTGTCCGTCACGCGCCGCGTCGCGCACATCGCGGCGCCGAGCACTCGCGCGAACGCGGCGGCTTTCGCGACGCCGTCAGGTCCACCGATTCCCGTGCCGATGCCAACGACAACTTCGGCGCCTTCGAGCGGCGCAATGGTGGTATCGAGGATCGCGTGCGCCTTTATGAGCCTGCTTTTCGGCGGGCTCAGCTCAGGACGCGCGATCCGAATTTCGGCTTCCCTGGCTTCCGATGGCTCCGCGAGTTCGAACACGCCCGGCCGCACCGTCGCCATCTGCGGAAACGTTTTCGAGTAAATCGACGCGACGATGTTGCCGCCGAAAGCCGGCTTGAGCGCGACCATCCGATTCTCCGAGTCGAGCTCGATATCGATCGCATCGCCGGTGAGCCCCAAGCCCAGCCGCGCGGCCAGCCGAGGCCCCCAGTCGCGCCCGCGCTCGGTGGCGCCAATCAAAATTCCCCACGGCGCGTGCATCGAAACGAGCTTCGCAACAGCCTCAGCGGCGGCCTCGGGGGTGTACGAAACCAGCGCCGGATGCTCGATCATAAGCACCTGGTCGGCGCCGAAACTCGCCAGCAGCCCCGCGTGTCGCGCGACGGCGCGGTCAAATCCCACCGCGGCCATCGCGCCGCCCAATCGCGACGCGAGTTCGTCGCCGCGTGAAAGCAGTTCGAGCGTGCCGCGCGTGACGCGGCCTTCAAGGTCGGTCTCGCACACGATCCACAGGTCATGATTACGATTGCCCGCGCGCCGCGCCGTTCCGATCGAACGGCGATTGTGCGCGCGCGGGTTGAGCGCGCCGATTGTTTCGAGCGCCGACATCACCTCGGCCGCGGCGCGTTCGGCGTCGGTCGAGTCGATAAATTTACATTCGGTCTTCGGCGTCGTGACGACGCGGACCTCCTGCACCCACGTCGGCGAACCCGCGAGTCCGAATTCTTTCGGATCGGCGCCGAGCTCCGCTGCGCGCACGGATTGGATCGGCCCGGTCTTTGCCTCCTCGGAAGCACCCGGCTTCACCTTGACGGGCTGTGCGATGCGCTCGGCGCAGGTGATGACCGCGGGCATCCCGGCCTCGATTTCCTCGAATCCTTCGTCGCTTTCACGCTCGGCGCGAAGCCGGCGGCCGTCGAGTTCCAGCTTTCGCGCGCCGGTTATCTGCGCGGCGCCGATTAGTTCCGCGATCTCGGCGCCGACCTGCCCCGTCTCCGCATCGAGCGAATACTTGCCGAGCAGGATGAGATCGAAGTTTCCGCGCGCCAGCCAAATCGCAAGCGCACGCGCCGTTGCGAGCGTGTCCGCACCCGCGAAAGCGCGGTCTTCCAGATGCACCGCGCGGTCCATTCCCATCGCGAGCGCATCCACCAGCGCGTCGCGCGCCTGCGGCGGCCCCATCGTGACGACAGTAGTCTCGGCGCCGTGGCGATTTTTCAGCTCGACGGCGAGCGAGATCGCGCGCAGATCGAACGCGCTGATCACACTGGGCCCGTCGCGCTTGATGGTCTTGGTCGTGGAGTCGAAGTTGGCTTCCTCGATTAGCGGTATCTGCTTGATGCAAACGGCGATCTTGAGCACAGCGATTCTCCCCGTCCCGACGAGGCTAGTTGAGCGCGTCGAGCGGATGCAACAAAGCGCGAGGTTGCGCTTACCGGCGCCGGTACGATCAGGTAGTTTCGCGATGTGGGTTTGTATCGACTCGCGGCCGCCGCCGCGCTGTGCGTGTATGCTCTGGCGCTCGCGTCGCCGGCGAACGCGGCCGCTCGGATGCGGATCGTGTCGCTGGCGCCCTCGGTAACGGAGACACTGTTCGCGCTGGGCGCGGGTCCCGACGTCGTCGGCGTCTCGCAGTATTGTGACTACCCTCCGCAGGTGCGCGATCTGCCGCGGGTCGGTTCCTTTCTGACTCCGAATCTCGAAGCGATCATCGCGCTGCGCCCGACGCTGGTCGTCGGACTTGAACTGTCATCGGACGTGCGCCAGATTCGCGCGTTGAATTCGATGGGTTATCCGGTGCTGCTGGTCAGCGACGACTCTTTGCAACAAATCGAAACCAGTATCGAAACGGTGGGTGCGCGAATCAATCGCCAGCGCGAAGCGCATCAGCTCGTCGCGCGGATTCAGGCGCAGATCGCCGCAGTCCAAAATCGCCTCGCAAACGTAAAGCCGGAGCCTGCGTTGATGCTCGTCGGTCATCAGCCGATCGTCGCGGTGGGGGCGGGCACTTATCTCGATGAGATCATGCGCATAGCGCGCGCCGACAACATCGCTGCGGACGTCGGCGAGCAGTGGCCGCACCTGAGCATGGAGTACATAATCGCGATGCGTCCCCAGGTCGTCCTCGACGGTTCGATGGGCACCGATCCGTCGTCGTCGAGCGACTTCTGGGGAAAATATCCGGCGATTCCGGCGGTGCGCGACCATCGCGTCTTCGGCTATGCGGTGGATCCCATTCTCCATGCCGGCCCGCGCGTGGGGCAGTCGCTCGAGATAATCGCGCGGATGATTCATCCCGAGGCATGGGATCGCGCCGCCGGCGGTGCCCACCAGTGAATCCGACCGCCGGCAATCCTGCGCCGCAGCGCAACTCCACCGCGCACCTGACGCGCACCCGGCTGCTTTCGATACTGGCCGCGCTCGCAATTCTGCTGATTGTTTGCGCGGTCGCAGCCGCGCTGTTTGGCAGCGCGCATATCAGCCTCACGCGCGCATTTTCCGATCCCACCAGTCCCGATCACGCGATTTTCTTCGGCGCCCGATTGCCGCGGGTGCTGATGGGTGTAATCGTCGGCGCGATGCTGGCTGCGGTCGGAACGGCTCTGCAAGCGCTCGTGAGGAACCCGCTGGCAGAGGGCGGCATCCTCGGAATCTCCGGCGGCGGCGCGCTCGGCGCGATACTTGCGCTCGTGATGTCCGCGAAACTCGGCGGCGGCGAGGCGGCCGTCCCACTGTGCGCATTTGGCGCGGCGCTGCTCTCGACCGTGGCGGTTTATCGGCTCGCGATGGTTGACGGCCAGCTTGAACCATTCACGCTGCTGCTGGTCGGCGTCATCTTCAACGCGTTCTGGGGCGCGGCAATCATGCTCGTGAACAGCGTCGTCAACTTCTACTACGCGCACAGCATTCTGTTCTGGCTGATGGGCAGCCTCGAGGCGCCGACCTATCGCGAAGCGGCGGGCGTCGCGGGTTTGGGGCTGGCCGGCTTCGCCGTGCTGATGTTTCAAGCTCGCGATCTGAATCTGCTTAGTCTCGGCGACGAGTCGGCCGCCGAACTTGGCGTTGACGTGGACCGCCTTCGGCGCACGATCTTCATCGCGACCTCGGTCATGATCGGTGCCGCGGTCTCCGTCAGCGGAATCATTTCGTTCGTCGGACTGATCGTTCCGCATACTTTGAGATTGGTGTTCGGCGCGGATCATCGGCTGCTTCTGCCCGCGTCGCTGATAGGCGGCGCGGCATTCATGGTCGCGGCAGATTTGGTCGCGCGGGTCGCAATCGCCCCGGCCGAAATTCCCGTCGGCGCGATCACCGCGCTCTGCGGCGGCCCGTTCTTTATCTACATGCTGCGCCGCGAAGGCCGGAGACCGCTTTCGCTATGACGACGACATCGCGCGACACCGTCACCGCTATGCGTGCGAGCGCGATTCACGCGGGATATCCCGGCGTGCCCGTGCTGCATGGCGTCTCGATCGAAGTGGCGGCCGGCGAAATGCTCGCCATCGTCGGTCCAAACGGGGCCGGCAAGTCCACGCTGCTCAAGGTGCTCGGCGGCTCGATGAAGCCGGGTGCGGGAAGCGTCGAACTCTTCGGCCGCCCGCTCGATTCGATCGATCGCCGGGAATTCGCACGCACTGTTGCGTCGGTTGGCCAGGAAAACGCGGTCGCATTTCGCTTCACGGTGCTGGAAATCGCGCTGATGGGACGCGCGCCGCATCTCGGCGCCTTCCGCTTCGAGAGCCCCCACGATTTGGAAATCGCATCAGCGGCGCTCGACCGCTTCGACCTGCTCGATCTTGCGGCCCGCTACGTTCAGGAACTGTCCGGCGGCGAACGCAAGCGCGTGTTTCTGGCCCGCGCGCTCGCACAGGAGCCGAAGATTGCACTGCTCGACGAGCCGACCGCATTTCTGGATCTGAAGCACGTCGCCGAAATTTTCGCGCGCTTTCGCGAGCTGTGCACCGAGCGCGGCATGGCCGTAGTTGCGACGCTTCACGATCTCAATGCCGCCGCGCTCTATGCCGATCGCGTGCTGCTGCTCGCCGATGGCGCTGCCGTCGCATATGGAACTCCCGCGGAAGTTCTGACGGCGGAGAATCTGCGGCGCGTGTACGAGACCGACGTGTACGTCGGGCGCAATCCCTCGACGGGTGCGCTCATAATTCTGCCCGCCGCACTTCCCAACGCCCGCGCATAGCTTGTTCGGCGCGGGCGATTAGCCATTTGCCCGCTCAAGCGCGCGCCGGTACGCTGTACATAGATGCCCTCTTCTCCGACTGAGTCTTTGAATCTCGTATTCGACGCCGACGACACGCTCTGGGATTCCAATATCCATTTTCTCGAGGCGTTCGATTTCTTCGCTGCGGCCGTCGGTGACGCCGTCCTCGGCATCTCTCGCGTAGAGATTCACGCTGCGGTGCGCCGCGCCGAATTCCGGCTTATCAAAACGCATGGCTACGGCCGCCGTCCTTACGTGATAGCGCTGCATCAGGCGGCTGCTGAACTAGCGCCCGCAGGCCACGACGGATTGCGCGACGAGATCGAGCAAATCGGCGCGCATCTGCTCGACCGCGACTGCGCATTGCTGCCCGGCGTCGAGCCCACCCTTCAGGAGCTTTCGCAGCGTCACCGCCTCCTGATGTTCACCAAGGGCCAGCGCGACGAACAGTTGCACAAGCTCGCGCGTTCCGGTCTCGGCCCGCTTTTTGATCGCGTCGAGACCCCGCGCGAGAAGGACGTCGACGCCTATCGCCGCCTGGTACGCGACGCGGACCTCGATCCGTCGCTGACTTTTATGATTGGAAACAGTCCGCGCTCGGACATCAATCCCGCGGTCGCGGCCGGTCTGCGCGCCGTTTTCATACCGCATCCGCATACCTGGGACCTCGAGCACGAAGAAATCAACGATGCCGGCGACAGGATTATCGAACTAACCTCCTTCCGCCGCCTGGTCGAAGTATTCTAGTATCGATGATTCGATGTCCACTGCCGAACTCATAGACAACTTCCCCCCGCACCAGCCGGCCGTTGGCGCTGCCGTCCGTGCAAAGACCAAGCCTCCCCTGGCGCTGCGCCCGCTGCATCGAATGTGGCGGCGCACGATCGATGCGATTCAGGTGTCCGAGGTGGACCTGCCGGTGCGCGGATTACCTGCCGCTTTACGCGGACTGGTCGCATGCCAGATAAGCGACTTCCACGTCGATCGCGACGAGGATCTCGAACGATTGGCGCTCGCGGTCAAAGCCATCAATCAACAGCATCCCGACCTCATCTTTCTCACCGGTGATTACTTTTCCGGCCCCGACACGATGCATCGCTATCTAGGCGCGTTTCGCGACGCGCTCAGGCATCTGCGCCCGCAGGCGAGCCTGTTTGCGATCCTCGGCAACCATGACCATTGGTCGTCGGCCGAGCGGATCACCGATGCGCTCAAGCGCGCCGGCGCCGACGTGCTCGCCAATGACAGCCGCCGGCTCTTCATTCGCAACGAGAAACTCGTAATCGTCGGCATTGACGATCTGTGGTCGCGGCGCGCGGAGCCTGCGCGCGCGTTTGGCGACGTCAACAGCGATGACTGCACGATCGTCCTCGCGCATAATCCCGACACTGCGCTGTACACGCGCCATCTGAAGCCGGGCGTGATGCTCTCCGGCCACACGCATGGCGGTGTCGTGCGAATTCCGTTTTATGGTTCGCCGCTCAAATCGATCCTGCGCATCGGCAAAGAGTTCTACTCGGGCCTGAACCGCTACGAAGACTTTTACATTTACACCAATCGCGGTCTGGGCACGTTTTGGCTCAGGATCCGCATCAACTGCCCGCCGGAAGTCTCGCGCTTCTCGCTGACGCCTCTCCTCGACGTACCGCACGCCGAGAAATCAGACTTGACAGCGAAACTGCATCCGTTGAAGCGGGTCCGCCGCCGCCGGACGCCGCGCCCCGTCACTCACCGACCCCATCGAAAGCACGACTAGCCTGGAGTGGCTGCGATGCTCGATCTCGTGATCGTCGGCGCAACTGGTGGTAACGCGCTGGGGCGTGGGCCCCGACGACATTGATGGCCAAAACTGTCCTTCTCGCGGGTGGCTCGGGATTCATCGGTCGCGCGATCGCGCGGCGTCTGCTCGCTTCGGGCGAAACCAGGCTTCGCGTGCTCACGCGAAATCCCGAGGCGGCGCGCGCGCGGCTCGATCTACCCGGCATCGAGTTTGTTCGCGCAGACATCGGACAGCCCGCATCGCTCAAGGATGCGCTCCGGGGCGCGGACACGATTGTCGATGCGATCCAGTTCGATGGCTATCCGGTCGAAAATCCCCGCCGTGGCCTCACCTTTGAGCGAATCGACTACGCCGGCACAGTCGCGCTGATCGATGCGGCGAAGCAAGCCGGCGTGCAGCAATTCATCTACATCAGCGGCGCCGCCGCCGACGAGAACAGCACCCATCCCGGCTTTCGCGCCAAAGGCCGCGCCGAGCGCGCGATCCGCGAGTCGGGCCTGGCCTACACGATCTTCCGCCCATCGCTGGTGTACGGACCGGAGGACAAAGTCGTAAACGGTCTCGCCCGCGCGCTGCGTTTTGCGCCGGTCTTTGGCGTGCCCGGCACCGGGCGGCAGAAAATTCAGCCGGTACTCGTCGATGATCTCGCCGCGTGCGTGATGCTCGCGGTGTCGGGACGCGGCCGCAACGGAACTTACGAAATCGGCGGGCCGGATCTGATGACGTTCGACGAGATGATGCGGATCATCATGGACGCGAGCGGACATCGCCGCCCGCTGTTTCATATTCCGGAAGGCATCATGCGCACGATCGGCGGCCTGCTGGAAAAGCTGCCCAAGCCGATGCTGTCGCGCGACGCGGTCACGTTCGTCACGGCCGACAATGCGTGCAACATCAAGCCGCTGGTCGATGAGTTCGGAATAAATCTCACGCCGGCCCGCATCGGGATGGCGTATCTCGCGAAGAAATAGCCGCCGCTACAATCGGCGCCAGCCCGAGCCCTCGTGGCCGGAACGGAAAAGTTCTTGCGGCTGGGCTGCCGGATTCAATTCTTAATTCCCTGGCGGCTGCATCCCTTGATTTCGTCGCCGGCCACCGCGGCATTCATCAAGCTGAATCGCACATGGCTGCCGAGCCCGACGGGATCGACATCCTCCTTGATGAAGTATTGCTCGCCCGCGTGCGCATCGAACTTGTACTCCGTCTTTGTGTCGGTCGCGGCCGCGCAAGTCAGCGGTCCGCTGTCCTCGACGAACGCGTAATAGCCGCCTGGTTCCAATTCAATACTCTCATGCCCGCAGGTGATCATCGGAGTCGCCTCCCAACTGAGAACCTTGTAGGGCCGGTAAATGTAAATGACGCTCCTGGACGCGGGGATCGCCATCGGCTGATACGCTTCGCCCTGCGCGCCACATCCGGCGAGCATCATGCAAACCGCACCTGCGAGGATTCCTGCCACGCCGCGAATCATTCTTTGTCTCACGACTTCGATGCGCGAACGTAAAGGAACCACGGGATGTGATCGCGAAATTTGGCAAACGCCTCTGGATACAGCGCGCATGCGGACTCGGGGGCGCGCGGCTCGCAAATCTCCTCGAGCCGTAGACCAGCAGAGACGGTCGAGTTGATGTAGTCGGCAAGCGTGCGATCGAAGCGCGGCACGCCGAAGTCCTCGACCTGCGACGCGTTGGGCGCATGGCCGAACTTCCAGCGATCGACAAACGGTTCGCTGTTGAAGTAATCCGCGACGGTGAATTTGATGGCGCGCCCCGAATCATCTTTGATCCAGCCCATCCCCTTGGTCGCGAAACATGGATGCAGAATGCTGTACGCGAGCGTCCCGCCCGGGCGCAGCACGCGTGCGATTTCCCGCATCGCGCCGGGAAAATCAGGACCGTCCATCAGCGCCATCGTCGAGATGACCGCGTCGAATGACTCTGCACGGAAAGTTGCCAAGTCGCTGAAGGAAGCGCGTTCGTAGCGGATGCCAAGCGGTTCGCGGAGTTCCTCTTTGCGGGCGAAGTCGATCATTTTGGCGGACAGATCCACCCCCGTCATGCGGGCGCCGCGTCGCGCGAAGATCCTCGTGTTGTGGCCCTCGCCGCATCCGGCATCGAGCACGGCCTTCCCGCTCAAGTCGCCGGCGAATTCCAGGAAAGCGGGATTGTTCCAATGCTCGCGGAAGATGTCCCAGCGGTTGCGAACCTGGTCGGCCCACACAGCGGCATTGCGATCCCATTGCGCGGCGACTTCAGACTCACGAATTTCCGGCGGCATTCTTTCCCTCCTGCGCGCACTGGCCGACGCGCGACTGAAAAAAATGCGGACGAGAAAATCTCGTCCGCCAAGGGACCGGGTTGTGTCGGATGAGCGGTCGCACCGCGATCGTCATCCTGAGGGTTTCGCGAGTATATGCGTCCGGCTCAACGTTGACAACCGTACAACGCGGCTTGATCGTGAACGCATACGCGTCGCGCGCGGCCTGGCATTGTGCGCGCTTGACGCCGCCGGATGACGTCAGCACCTATCAAAACATCAGGTGCATTCTCAATCGTGAGATACGGTCACGACCTCTTAAGATTCGTTGGGATACCCACGGCCTCCGCTAATCGATGGCGAAAGTCTTCCCAGTCCGATCCAACCCGCCCAAGCACATGCGCAGCGTCGAACCACGAATTGGTAGTCGGCGACTCGGCTTTGAGTTTCCTCATATTGAGCCCCCTTTTGGCAATTACCGTCCAGAAATCGCGATAGCCGTCGTTCTTGGCCTTTTGGTGCGACTTTTCTGCTTCGCCAGCGCGATTGTGGGCATTGCTGATGTCCGTACCGCCCTTGATTTCCATAGCTACTTTATTGTGTTTCTTGGCACCAAATTCCTCTCGGACGCTCACGTCGGGATCGCTCGCAAGCGCAATTACGACAATGCGCCCCGAGGCATTGCGCACTTTCAGGATGCGATCACTCCGTTCGAAGATATAGTCGCTCACGATTTCGGCGATTGAACGGAAGACATCCAGAGTTGCCTGTTTCCCGATCGCATTGTTATTGCTGCCCTGAAACTGCGAACCGAGGGCGAGCAGCGGTAACTCGGCAAGATCGCGGTCGGTCAGCGTCGGAGACATCTGCCGAACCAAGTCCGCAAGACCAGAGCTCATGGCTTCGCAGAATGCCGGCAGCGACTCGTTGTCTGCGGGTCGGAGAGCGCCCCCCGCTTCCAGTCGCTTGAACCGCCCCATGCCAGAGTCGCGTCCATAAAATTTCTTCTGGGGCAGTCCGAGCAAGAGCCGATAGTATCCAATCAGTGTCGGCGTGGCCTCGAGCACTAGCGGCGTCGGAAAGACGTGTTCGTCTCGTACGCCCGCCGCCGCCAAGAGCCGCTGGACTTCTTCGGGCACGTACGTGCCTAACTGAATCTTGAGCGCGTTGGGATCTACGCGCATCAGGGTGTCCCTGAGCGCATCCATGAGCCATGTCTTACGTGCCGCGACCAATAGTTGATGAAACCGGACTTGGCGTGCGGCAGACGGAGGCTTGATTGCCAGCTTGCTACTCACACCGATCAGACTTTCTGAATACGAGCCAGTAACAGTGCTGCCGACGGCTATGATGGGCGTGCTTCCACTTCGGATCGACGATCGGACCCTTGCGGACCTTCACGATACAGTCGCAGGGACAAAAGCCAATTGCACGAGCCGCCTGAATCAAATCTATGTGCGCCCACTGGTAGCGGTGGTTGTGCACATAGTCGGCGATCTTGCAGAGCAGTAGACCCTCTGGCTTCAGCACGCGCCATGCTTCGGCAAGAAACGACGGATATGTGTGCGCGAAGCTGTAGTCACACTCTTTCGGCGATCGCCCGCCGAGGCCGAATCGCACATTGAAGTCTTTAGACTTGTCCCGGCCTTGATTGGGGATATGTGGAGGATCGTAAACGATCACATCAAAGACGTTCTGACGGAACGGCATCGCGGAATTATCTCCGGCGATGGTTGGCTCGTGCCTTCTTTCGATGTCGAGCCCCACGACGCGCCGCTGACTGCCGCGCCAAAAGCGCCCACCATTGACGGTCGCATCCAGAATTAGTCGGGGTCGCTTCCTCGGGTAGAAACGAATCAATTTTTCGAGGAGTTCGGCATCTTCCTCCCCGTGCCAGACCGAAGCGAGCGGCTCGTAGCCGTGCCGTGGCTTCCCATTGCCGACGCCGGGTGGGTCAACTAACGACAACCGCCATTGCGCTTTGTTCACACCGCCCATTCCGCCCCTCCGATGCTCCTTCATAGCAGCCTGAATCCGCCCTGTCACGTCATGGGCATCTTGCCACGTCCTCTGGGGCACACATATTACTGCCCGAATTAGAACATTACCCGGCGCCTTCGCCTGGCGTTCCGGGAGTAATGGTGGCCTCTCCGGCAGGTTCAGGCCAGGGTGTGGGGGTAGGTGGGCGTCAGCGCCGGCATCGTAAGGCCTAGCTGCTCGCATCGGCGGGATAGCATCGTGACGTACAGCTCGGCCAGTTCTTCGTTGTCGCGCGACTTCAGTCCGTAGCGGATGCAATCGTAGGTGAAGCCGGTGCCGGGCGGCCCGAAGAAATTCACCGCGCGCGGGATCCATCGGCGCAGCGCGTCATTGACCGGCTCGACGCCGAAGCGCTCGACGGCGTCGCCAAGCTGCCGCGAGGCGAAGATTTCATGGTCGGTTTCTTCGTCGAGAATTATTTCGGCGGCGCGCGCATGGGGCGCATAGCTGGACTGCCGGTAGTTTTCGCCGATCATGATGAGGCAGGTGGTATCGAGGCTGAGCGACCCCATCAGGAGGTCGAACTCGCCGGCGGCCTTGGCGGCGAAGTAGCTGGGCGCATCGAAGGACGGCGCCTTGAGCACGGAAATCATCGATCGGTCGGCGGCCTGCTGGGTAACTCCGAGTTCTTCGAGCGCGTCGTAGATAAGCCGCGCGTGTTTTTTTTCTTCGGCGAAATTTTTCTCGACGGTGGGCCGCAGCGCGGGATCGTCGAGCGTCGCGAGCGCGCGCTGATAGCCGAGCGCAGTGAGCTTCTCGGCCATCGCGTGCGCGGCGAGCAGCCGCAGCAGCACCTTGGTGTAATGCGGATCGACGCGGCCCTCGGCCAGAGCGGCGGCGTCGAGCGATCGCGGCGGGAACTCGCGCCGGATTGGCATCGCGGCTACCTCATCAGCTCGCGGCGCGCGAGGGCAGAATGACGGTGGCGGAGCCGGGGGTGGTCTTTTCGCCCTTGGCGTTCTCGAGCCAGATTTCGCAATCGACCATGTGATGGCCGCCTTCGGTGTATTTTTTGGAGACCTTGCCGCGCGCGACGACCCTGGCGCCGGGCTGATCCATCCCGCGGTACTGCACGCCGAGCTTGCGCAGCCATCCATGCTCGCCGGCGAAGTCGGTCATCAGGTGGCCGAGGAAGGCGTTCTTCAACGCGCCGTGCAGGATCACGCCGGGGAGACCGTTGCCGAGCGCGAAATCCTTGTCGTAGTGGATTTGATAGAAGTCGCCCGACGCGCCGGCGTACCTGACGAGCTGCTGGGTGGTCGGATTTTTTTCGAGCGGAACGACTTCGGCGCCGACTTCGACATCTTCGAAATAAATTTGCTTCGCCATCGTGGGCATCCTTTCGAGTAACTCTAGTAGCGGATTCCGGTCGAGCGTTGAATGACGCAGACCTCGCCGAACTGGTTGGTATAAGTGGTCTCGACGACGGTGAAGACCATCGGGCCGAGCCGGCCCGCGGCCTCGCGCAAATCGACGAGCTTGGACTGCACGGTGATGCGGTCGCCGGCGCGAATCGGCACGAAGTACTCCCAATCCGAGCCGCCGTCGAGGCCGCGGAAGGTCGGCATGTCGAGCTTGATGTTGGGGATCGGCGCGCCCATCGAGCGGCAGAAGGTGGGCGGCGCGATCATGGCGCCGAAGCGGGTCTTGCGCGCGTCGCGTTCGCTGTTGAAGAGCGGATTGGGATCCTCGATCGCCTCGGCGAAGCGGCGAATCGCGCCACGCTCGACCTCGTAAGTCCGCGGTTCGGAGACCTTGCCGATTTGTTTGCGAGCTTCGTCGGTAACGTATTTGTTCGCCATCGTCTTTTCAGTGTTCCCGGTGTACGTTTCGGTTCTGCTTGAGCCTGTATTACCACAGGCGCGCGCGACGGGTATAACGCAGCGTCATTTGCGATTGGGATGCGCGCGGCTAGGATGGGGACCGGAATGAGCCGGCGGTCGCGACCGGCCGCATGCGGAGGATTCCAGGATGGCGAAGCTCAACCCGGATCAGATCGCGGAGAAGCTCAACGCGCTCCCCGGATGGGAGTACAAGAACAACGCGATCAGCAAAACGTTCAAGTTCAAAGAATACCTGCATGGCATCGAGTTCGTGCAGAAGGTCGCCGAGATCGCCGAGGCCGCCGACCATCATCCCGACATTACGATCAACTACACGCGGGTCACGTTCTCATGCTCGACGCACGATGCCGGCGGGGTGACCGACAAGGACTTCAAGCTGGCGGACAATATCGAGATCGCATTCAACGATCGCGGCGCGTAGGGACGGGGATTGCGATACCAAATGGAAGACCCTCAGCTCTTGCGCGGGACGAAGTATTGAGTGCCGGCGCCGGCGCGATCGATCTCGCGAATCAGCTCGCCGAGGTCTTCGGGATTGGCGACGAAGTCGATGTCCGAAGTATCGACGACCAGCAGCGGCGCCTCGTCGTAGTAGAAAAAGAAATCGCGGTAGGCCGATGACACGCGCTCGAGGTAGTCGAAGCTGATGTGGCGCTCGAAATCACGATTGCGCTTGCGCAAGCGCTCGGCCAGCACCTCGATGGTGGCGCGCACGTAAACGACGAGGTCGGGCCGGGCGATCTCGGCGTCGAGCAGCTTGTACACGTTGTCGTAGAGCTTGAGTTCGTCGGGGACGAGATTCAACGCGGCGAAGATTTTATCCTTGGCGAAGAGATAGTCGGCGACGGTGGCCTGCGTGAAGAGATCCTGCTGCTTGAGCTCGCGCTGCTGGTTGTGGCGGGTGAGCAGGAAATAAAGCTGCGCGGGAAACGCGTACTTGTCGGGATCCTGGTAGAAGCGGGGCAGGAACGGGTTGTTGTCGGCATCCTCGAGCATCAGGCGCGCACCCAGCTCGCGGGCGAGCGCCTGCGCGAGGCTCGTTTTGCCGACCCCGATGGGGCCTTCGACCGCGATATAGCCGCGCCGGCGCATCGGGCCTCGATTGCGACCCTAGGTCATCTCACTTGCGATGCTTCTTGGCCTGGTCGCGAAGTTTGCGAACCACGTCGTCGGGCGCGCCGCCGCGCTCTTCCAAATCGGCGGCAGTGTCGTAGTCGGGCGGAGTCTTGGTCAGATAGACCTGCGCCAATTCGAGGTTGGCGACCTTGTCGTCGGGATAGATGCCGATCACGTCATTTAACAGCTTGAAGGTCGCGTCGGGCGTGCCGGCGGCCTTGGCGGCCTGGTTGATCTTATGCATCATCGGGTCCGCGTCGGGCCCGAGCGCTTCCATCTTATGCACCCTGGCCATCAGCATCGCGGCCTCGATGCCCTGCTCATAGGTCTTGACGGCGTCGGCGTACTTCTTGTCCTGCATCTGCTGGTCGCCGACTTTTTCGATGATCGGGATCGCATCCATAAGTGCGTGTACAGCTTTTTCGCGGGCCGCCGGGATCCTGGTGGTAAGCATGATGTCCTTGAGAGTGGCGACACCTTCAGTGACCTTGCCCGCCTTGATGTCGTCGAGCGCCTTGCCCGAGGAATTCGCCAAGTCAGCGAGCTTCTTGTAGAGCCGAGCCTTGTCGAGGAGTTTCTGATCGGTGGGATCGAGCTCAGAAGCGGCCTCGTACTCGCGCCCGGCACCTTCCTCATCGCCGAGCGCTTCATCTATATGCGCGAGAGACTTGTGCGCGTCGAGGCTGGTGGGGTCGGCCTTTATCGACAGCTCGAGTTCTTTTTTGGCGGCGTCGAGATCGCGTTTTTCGAACAGATCTTCAGCTTTGTATAGATGACGCTTCGCCTCGGACTGGCATCCGCTGACGAACGGGATGGCCAGCAGGACGGGCAATACCAGCGCGCGCACGATAGCTGTTCGCATCAGAATGTTCCTCTCCGCGTTTGGCTAAATCCGGATGAGTCTGCAAGCAATGGCGCGGAATTGTCAAGGCGAAATGCGGCGGGCGCGCGTGCGCAGATGGCTGGCGGGAATCGCCGCGCGGCTCAGTCGGCGGGCATCGGGAGCGGGAAATGCACCCGCTCCTTGGCGACGCTGAGCAACTCGACCTCGGCGCCGGAGCGGGCGAACGCACCGATAATTTCCTCGACCAGCCACTCAGGAGAGGAGGCGCTCGCGGTCAGGCCGAGCGCGCGCACACCGTCGAGCATCGCGGGCTCGACGTCGGCAATCGAATCGACCAGGAACGCGCGCGCGCCGCGCATCTGCGCGACCTCCACCAGCCGGTTCGCATTTGAACTCTGCTTCGAGCCGACCACCAGGATCGCATCGCTGACCTGCACCAGTTCCTTGACCGCGTTCTGACGGTTCTGGGTCGCGTAGCAGATGTCGTCGGTCCTGGGTTCCTGCATCGAGGGGAACCGCTCCTTGAGCGCCTCCATGATCTCGCGGGTGTCGTCGACACTGAGCGTGGTCTGCGTGACAGCCGCGATGCGCTCGGGATTCTCGACTTTGACGGTGCGCGCCTCGCCCACGGTGCCGACCAGCACCACCTTGCCGGGCGCGACGCCCAGCGTGCCCTTCACTTCCTCGTGGCCTGCGTGGCCGATGAGGATCACGCTGCGGCCTTCGTCGTCGTATTTCTTGACTTCGAGATGGACCTTGGTGACGAGCGGGCAGGTGGCGTCGATAACGCGCAGAGCGCGATCCTTGGCGCGGTCCCATTCGCTGGGCGCGACGCCATGAGCGCTGAAGATGACGCGCTGGCCGGTGGGAACCTTGTCGAGGCTCTCGACAAAAATCGCGCCTTCTTTTTCGAGCGCTTCGAGGACGAAACGGTTGTGGACGATCTGATGGCGCACGTAGAGCGGGCGGCCGTAGGAGCGCAGTGCGCTGCGGACGGCCTCGACCGCGCGATCGACGCCGGCGCAGAAGCCGCGTGGCTCAGCCAGGATGACTTTTTCGACCGATGTTTCTCCCAACGCCATCCTACCTTTGTAACTGGCAACTGTCCGCCCGGTCAATGATGCCCTGGTCCTTCGCCCGTTTTCACGGGAGAGGTCAGGTGAGGGTTCTGCGATGCGGCCAGGTTTCTATTCATGGGCCGGTGGATGCGAGGTTTGGCAGCCGATCCATACCTCGCCGCCTTCGAAATGCTCTTTTTTCCAAATCGGTACGATTTCTTTCAGGCGGTCGATCGCGAACCTGCAGGCCTCGAACGCTTCTGCGCGATGCGCCGCCGAGACCGCAATCGCCACCGATGTCTCGCCTATTTCGACGACGCCGATGCGATGCGCGATCGCGATGCGCACGATTTTCCATCGCGCGCCCGACTCGACGGCGAGCTTGCGCATCTCGGATAGCGCCATCGGCTCGTAGGCTTCGTACTCGAGGCGAATCACGACCCGACCTGCGTTGTCGCGGCGAGTGGTACCGGCGAACGATACGATTGCACCGGCCGCAGGGTCGGCAACTTCGCGTTCGAGGGCGGCCAAGTCGATCGGATGGCGGCCGATGGTGATTTTGCCGACGTACGCGGGCGTGTCCGTGCCGTCGGCGCCGCCGCTGACGGGCGGAATGAAGGCAATCTCGTCGCCCATCCGCGGCTTGAAGCTGCCTTCGACATATTCCTGGTTAACGGCGAAGCCTACAGAGTTGTGATGCCCGCCGAGCGCGGGAAATTCGCCGACCAGATGCATCCAGATCTCGCCGACGGTTGTGCCGTCGGGAAATTCGCGCGTCAGCTCGGCCGCATGCGCCCGCTCGCGAAGCGTCGCGAACAGTTTGATCGTGAACTTGTTCACTGGTTCATAGACTCAGCAGATAAGTGATGTGCCCGAGCTCGGGGATCAGCAGCTTCTCCATGGCAAGCCGGCACGCGTCGGGGGAACCGGGAATCGCGGCCACGAACTTGCGATGGCGCACTCCGGCAACAGCGCCGCTCAGCATCGCGGCCGCTCCGATTTCCTGAAACGAAAGCATCCGGAACAGTTCGCCGAAGCCTTCGAGCTCCTTGTCGATTATCGACTTCACAACTTCGGTGGTGCCGTCGCGCGCGGTAATACCGGTGCCGCCGTTGACGATAATCGCATCGAGATTCGGTAAATTATTGACGAGCGCGGCGGAAATCCTCTCACCGTCGTCGGGGATGATTTCGTAGTAGGCTACCAGGTGACCGGCTGCCTCCAGCAAAGTGCGGATGAGCTTACCGCTCTCGTCGGTTTCCGGGCTGCGCGAATCGCTGGCGGTGATGACGCCGACCTTGAGGTTTGCGCGCGCGTGTTTTTGGTGATCGTGGACCGACATGCGGATTAGGATTACACAATCCGCGGTGGCATTATAAGCAGTCCGCGTCCGCGATGCTCGCGGTAGAAACCAAAGAAATTGCCCGCCCCGCGAGCTACTACCGGCGGAACCTCAAGATGACCACCGCGTCCAGCCGAGCAGCCGGTTTCCTTCGCCCGAAAATTCTACTGATCGCCGCGGCCGCAATCGCGATCCTCTACGGCGCGCATCGCATTGGCGCCGGACCGTGGCTGACGAACGCGCTTGACTGGATCCGCGGGCTGGGTGCGCTGGCGCCGGTCGCGTTCATCGCAATCTACATCGCGGCGTGCGTCGCGTTTCTTCCGGGGTCGATCCTCACCATCGGCGCCGGCGTGATTTTCGGCGTGGTGCGCGGATCGATCTACGTTTCGATCGCGGCGACGCTCGGCGCTACGGCGGCTTTTCTCGTGGGCCGCTACCTTGCGCGCGATTGGGTGAGCGAAAGACTCGAAGGCAACGCGAAGTTCAAAGCGATCGACGAAGCGGTCGGGAGAGAAGGATGGAAGATAGTTGTCCTGACCCGCCTGTCGCCGGTGTTTCCATTCAACCTGCTCAACTATGCCTACGGGCTGACGCGCGTGACTCTGCGCGACTACTTTCTTGCGTCGTGGGCCGGGATGATTCCCGGCACAATTCTCTACGTGTATATCGGCTCACTGAGCGGCGACCTCGCGCGCGCGGCTGGGGGCAGCGCCAGGCGCACGCCCGCTGGATGGGCGCTCACCGCAATCGGATTCGCCGCGACAGTCGCGGTCGCCGTGTACGCAACGCGAATCGGCGCACGGGCGCTGCGCGAAAAGACCTAGCTAGAGGACACATCGATGGGATCGCACGCGCTGAAGCATGAGCCGCTCGACGCTTACAACCTCGCGCTGACTGAAAATCTGCATCCCGCCGGATGGATCAACCCCGAACCCGCGCGTCGCTACAGCATGGTAGTGATCGGAGCCGGGCCCGCGGGCCTCGTGATCGCTGCGGGCGCCGCCATTTTGGGTGCGAAGGTTGCGCTCGTCGAGCGTGACCTGATGGGCGGCGATTGCCTGAACTTCGGATGCGTCCCGTCCAAGGCGCTGATCCGCTCGGCGCGAGCGGCCGCGGCAGTTCGCGACGCGGGCCGCTTTGGCGTCGAGGTCCCGCCGGGTGTGCGGGTAAATTTTCAGGCCGTGATGGAGCGGATGCGCAAGCTGCGCGCCGAACTCAGCCCGACCGACTCCGCCAATCGATTTCGCTCTTTGGGCGTCGACGTGTTTATCGGGGACGGACGTTTCGTCGGTCCTGACTGCGTGGAGGTGGATGGCACAAAGCTCCGTTTCAGAAAGGCCGCGATCGCCACGGGAGCGCGCGCCGCCGCGATCCCGATACCGGGTCTTGCAGAGGCCGGCTATCTGACCAACGAGACGGTTTTTTCGCTGACCGCGTTGCCGCGGCGAATTGCCGTGATTGGAGCCGGACCGATCGGATGCGAACTTGCGCAGACGTTTGCACGATTCGGCGCGCAGGTCACCATCCTCGAAGTTGCCCCGCAAATCCTGATTCGCGAGGATCGCGACGCCGCAGGGCGAGTCGAGCGCGCTATCGCCCGGGACGGCGTGGAAATCATCACCGGATGCAGGATTTCCGGCGTCGAGTTGCGCGGCAATGAAAAAATAATCGCGACCGAACGGATCGGCGTCAGCCGCGAGATTATCGCCGACCAGATTTTGATCGGCGTCGGGCGAGTCCCCGCGGTCGAAGGGTTGAATCTCGAAGCCGCGATGATCGAATACGACAGGCAAAACGGCGTGAAGGTCGATGACTACCTGCGCACGACGAATCCGATAGTGTACGCGGCCGGCGACGTCGCATCGCCACACAAGTTTACTCACTTGGCCGATGCGCACGCGCGAATCATACTCCGCAACGCACTATTCTTCGGGCGCCGGCGCGCGAGCCGACTGACTATTCCATGGTGTACCTACACCGACCCTGAAATAGCGCACGTCGGACTATACGAAGCCGAGGCGAAACAGCGCGGAATCGCAGTTGCGACCTATACGCAGGAACTGGCCGAGGTCGATCGCGCGGTGCTGGACGGAGAAACCGACGGCTTCGTGAAGGTGCACGTCCGCGCGGGAAGCGATCGGATCGTCGGTGCGACGGTGGTCGCGAGCCACGCGGGCGAGATTATCTCGGAACTCACCACCGCGATCGCCGCGGGCATCGGATTGGGCCGCCTCGGTGACGTGATCCATCCATATCCGACACAGGCCGACGCGATCCGCCGCGCCGCCGGACTTTACACGCGCACGCGGCTCACGCCATTCGTCGCGGGACTGATGAAGCGCTGGTTCGCTCTCACGCGATGAGCGGCGGATTCCAGATCGGTTGCGGAGTTACCGCAGGCGCAGGTTGAATGCCTGACGGCCCTTCTCGCCCGGACGGACGTCGAACTGAACTTCGTTGCCCTCGCGCAGGTCGTCGAAATAGACCTTGGGCGACAGCGCCGACCGATGAAAGAAAACTTCGTCGCCGCCGTCGTCCGCGATGATGAAGCCGAAGCCCTTGTCCTTGACTATCTTCTTGATTGTGCCAAACACGCGATCCTCCGCCGAACGATATAGTGCCGGCGCCTTGAGCTTACGACGCCGGCAATTTAAGTAAAGAGCGTACTCGCACGAGGGCGCTTATGCTCAAGGCCGTCACATTGAAGGAAATTGAAAGAATCTTCGCCGTGATCGAACCGATGGGAATTTCGCGCGAGGCGGTTGTGATTCCGCTGCGCACCGGGCATCCGGGACGCGTCTCGATTCTGAAAGACGGCAAGTTGGAGATAGTCGTCGAGCGCGACGGCGATTTTGAGGATTGGATCACTCAACTCGAGGCGCGGATTCGCGAACTGACGAAGCCGGAGACGGACTAAGCTCGATCAGCACCGCGCCGTGATCGACCATCTGGCCCTCCTCGACGCGAACATGTTTCACAATCGCCGCGCTCTCGGCGGTGAGCGTCGTCTCCATTTTCATCGCTTCGATCACGACCAGCGGCTGTCCGGCCTCGACCAGATCGCCCTCGCGCACCATCACCATGAGCACTTTGCCGGGCATCGGCGCGATGATTTCGGCCGCTGCGAGCCCGCGCGCGCGGCGCCGGGAAGCCGCTTCTGCGGGCTTGAACTCGAAGGACGCGGGACCGACCGAAACGAGTATCGAATCCTTTCGCCGCGCGCCGAAAACCCGGTAGCGCCGGCCGTCGATCGTAAGAACCCCGCCGCCGTCCGCATTGGGCGTGAACTCCGCGGCGAGTTGCCTGTCTCCGATACGGACGCGAATCGCGCCGCCGTCGCGCGAGATCACTTCGGCGTCGATCTCGCGCAAGTCGCCCGCGCGCGTGAGTTTCATCGCCGCGATCCCCACAGCTCGAAGTTTTTGAGATCGTCCCACGGCGAACGACGCTCGGCGCCGGCCGGCAACGCAGGACCGTCTGACGGGATATCGCCCATCGCGCCGCCGGCGGTGATCGCCGCTGCGACAATTGCCGCATCGATTTCGGACTTGCCGATCTCCCACCCTGAAAAGAATGAGTCGATGAAGTGCGTGGAGAGTTTCGCGTCGCGAAATTGCCCGCTCGCTACGATATCGCGCAGGTAGGCGGCGTTGTTCGTCACGCCAAGCAAAGCGAATTCGCCGAGCGCATTGACCAGCCTGACGCGTGCCTCCTCGCGATTGGCGCCGTAGCAGACCAGCTTGCCGAGCAGACCGTCGTACCATGGCGTCACTTCGGCGCCGCGCGCCAGATGCGAGTCGAAGCGCACGCCCGGTCCGCCGGGGACGCTCAGATGAAGCACGGTTCCCGTCGCGGGACGGAAGTCATGCTCGGGATCCTCGGCGTTGATTCGGCATTCGATCGCCGCGCCGCGCGGGGCCGCGGGCTCCGGCGCCTTGCCGCCCGACGCGATCCGCAATTGCTCGCATACCAGGTCGCACCCAAAACGCATTTCGGTCACGGGATGCTCGACTTGCAGGCGCGCGTTGACTTCGAGGAAGTAGAAGTCGTCGCCCTCGACCAGAAACTCCGCGGTGCCCGCGTTGGTATAGTGCGCCGCGCGCGCGAGTTTCAGCGCCGCGCCGATTATTTTCGCGCGCATCTGATCGGTGAGTCCGGGCGCCGGCGACTCCTCGATAATCTTCTGATGCCGCCGCTGGATCGAGCAATCGCGCTCGCCGAGAGCGACCACGGCGCCGTGATTGTCGCCGAGAAACTGTATTTCGATGTGGCGCGGATGCGCGAGATATTTTTCGACGAATATCCGCCCGTCGCCGAATGCCGCCGCGGCTTCGCGCGCGGCCGCTCCCAGCGCGCTCTCGAGTTGCGCGGCTTCCGCCACCACGCGCATCCCGCGCCCGCCTCCGCCTGCCGCAGCCTTGATCACAAGAGGGTAGCCGACGAGCGCCGCATACTCGCGCGTCGCGGAAATCTCCGCGGCTTCGATTCCCGGCACCACCGGAACCCCGGCTGCAACTGCGATTCGCCGTGCCGCGACTTTGTCGCCGAGCGCCGCCATCACCTCCGGCCGCGGCCCGACAAACACGATCTGCGCATCGGCCGCAGCCTGCGCGAACTCGGGACGCTCGGAAAGAAATCCGTAGCCCGGATGAATCGCGTCGGCGCCGGAATGCTTTGCGGCGGCGATTATCGCCGCGATGTCGAGGTAGCTCTTTGCGGCCTCGGCGGGTCCGATGAGAATCGCCTCGTCAGCCGCGCCGACGTGTGCGCTTTTCGCGTCCGCCGCCGAATAGACAGCCACGGTTTTCAGGCCGAACAGGCGCGCACTGCGGATGATCCGAAGAGCAATTTCGCCGCGATTGGCGACCAGCAGTTTTGTGAGCCGGCGTTCCATCAATTCGTCGAAAAAAAACTAGCACAAGCCGGATCCACACGCTCGAACTCAAGGCGCCCGGCGTCGGTGAAAAATGAAAAAGTGAAAAAGTGGGAAACTGAAAATATATTGTGAATTGATCGTCAAAAAGATTGATCGGCGGCGCGATTTCACTATCTTGTTTGATCCGAGTCTGACTCGGGCGCGCGGTTGAAAAGTCGAAACGAAAAAAGCCGCCACGCGTACCAAATGGCGGGAAAGACTAACTGGCTCGAGGAGCGCTAGCGGAGAATGAGCGACAAAATCACGGTTCGTACGGTGTACGACTTCCCCGTCGCCGCTCATCTGTGCGACGGCGGAACCGTGCGTTACGTAAAACTGGTCCGCCGCAGCGGCCAACCGCCGGAAGGCACCTGCCAGCAGTGCAAGACTTCGTTTTTGTATCGAAAGCCCAAACCCTCAAAAAACGCGCGCCATCCCGACGGCGAGGGCATCGTCCACTTTTAGAGATCAAATCTTTTTCCAGAAATCGGATCGTTTTTTAGAAATCACTCCCGCTATTTTGTCCGGCGCGCGCTGCCCGGCGCATCGCCACCCGTCTTCACGAGCATGACCTGCGGGCCCTTGTAGTAGCGCGTGGCTTCGTCGCCGACGAACGCGAATCCGTCGTTCGGATCGAACCATGCGTGAATCTTGGGCGCCAAAGCCGCGACGATTACGTTCAACCATCCAAAATCCGGCCGGACTTCGACTCGGATCGCCTCGGCGCCGTAGGGCGCCCACACCGCATTTGCCGGATCGACCGTCACGCTGATCGCAAATATCTTCGGGCCGGGCGCGCAGTTGAAGAAGTGGATTGGACGAGCCAATCCCTTGTCGCGCGCGCGCAATAAATCCTGAATCGGAATCACTATGCTCGCGCCCGCCCAGGTGTTGTCCGGGATGCTGAGCAGCTCGGCCTGCTCGCTCTTTTGTGCGCCGGAGTTGTCGATACAAGTCGTGGCGCCCGACTTCAAATCCAGATGGGCGCGTCGCTGGATCGATCCGTCGGCGTTGAAGAACGTGTGATCGAATTCGACCAGCCGGGGTGGCTCGCTGCCGGCGCCCCGTTGCAACTCGGCGGTCTCGACGTCGGACTGATCGTCATAGTAGGTACTCTCGCCGTGCATCGTCGCGCCCTCGCCGGTATTCTCGATACGGTAGCGGCCGCGCCCGATCGCAATACCGGTATCACGATTCAGAATCATGAAGCTGGTCGGCGGAAAGCTGAGCGCATCGGCTGAAAACGCGGGGCGCGCACCGGCCATCGTCAGGATTATCGCCGACGCCGCGACAGCGACAGTCCATCCTCGCTTCCGTATTGTAATCATGCCCTTGCCAATGCAAATTCCTGTCTGGAACGTTAACTCGGCGGCTGATCTGCGCGCTAGCAGCGCGATAAAAGGCATCGGATGCTCGATTCGATCTTCGGCGCGAACCCGGACATCAAGCGCATGCAATCGCGATGCGCCCGCGTGCTGTTCAGCGCGGGAATCACCGCCAACGTCGCCACGATTCTCGCCGCGCTCGCCGGCATCGCATCGGGGATCGCATTCGCGATCGCCCACGTGGCGTGGGCGATCGTCGCGCTCGGCGTCAGCGCCGCCCTCGACGCGCTCGACGGCACGATTGCGCGCGAATGCGCCGCGCCGAGCGCTCTCGGCGGCGTGCTCGACCTGTCGGCCGATCGCATCGTCGAGGCTTGTGTAATCGTCGGCATCGCGTGGCGCGATCCGGCGCTCTATTTCCCGGCGCTCGTCCTGGTCGCCACCTGGTACGTGAACATCACGGTATTTCTCGCGGTCGGAGCCGCAATCGAGCGCCCGGGCGCCAAGCTAATCGAGTACCCGCCCGGAATCCTCGAGCGCACCGAAGCGATCATCTTCTTCATCGTGCTCGGAATGGTCGAAGCATCGCCGACTATTCGCCCGACAGGCCCAATACTCTGCTATGCGATGGCAGCGATGGAGATCGTGACCGGCGCCCAACGCCTGCTATTCGGCCTGCGAATGCTCCGCCCGGATTAATCCGCCCCCCGTCAGCCGCGCGCACTACTCGACCGTCACCGACTTCGCCAGATTGCGCGGCTGATCGACGTCGGTGCCGCGCTCCACCGCGATGTGATACGCGAGCAACTGGATCGGCACCGTCATCAGCACCGGCGTCAGCATCCGGTTCGTCTCCGGCACTTCGATAATTTCCGCGGCGACGCTTTTGAGTTCGTCGGTCGCGCGATTGGTCACCGCGATAATCCGGCCGTTGCGCGATTCGACTTCCTTCAGATTCGACATCGACTTCTCGAACAGGTCGTCATTGGGAATTATCACCACCACCGGCATCTTCTCGTCGATAAGCGCGATCGGCCCGTGCTTCATCTCGCCCGCGGAGTAACCTTCGGCGTGAATGTAGGAAATTTCCTTCAGCTTGAGCGCGCCCTCGAGCGCGATTGGGTAGTTGATACCGCGGCCGAGGAACAGGAAGTCCCGCGCCGGCGCGTACTTGCGCGCGATCTGCTGAATATTCGGCTCACCCTCGAAAATAGCCTCGATCTGTCCGGGGATCGCGAACGCCGGTTGCAGCAACTTGCCGGCATCCGCGCCCGACAGCCGTCCCATCCGCGCCGCCAGATGAATCGCGAACAGATAGTAGGCCTCGAGCTGCGTGAGAAAGCATTTGGTCGTCGTCACGCTCGTCTCGGGACCGCATCGCGTGTACAACTGCGCGTCGGCCTTGCGCGCGATCGACGAATCCACCGTGTTGGTGATCGCCAGCAGATGCGCACCGCGCGCGCGTCCTTCTTCCATCGCGGCGATCGTGTCGGCGGTCTCGCCCGACTGCGACACGGCGATGATCATCGTGCGGTCGTCAATCGGCGGCCGGCGATAGCGGAACTCGGATGAGTAATCGACCTCGACCGGAATCGCGGCAAGGTCCTCGATCATGAACTTGCCCACCTGCGCGGTTATCCACGACGCGCCCGCACCCAGCATTACGATTCGCCCGATCGACGCGGGACCGCCCGCCGGGATCAGTTCGCCTTCGAAGCGGACGGTTGTCGAGCCGCCGTCCGCCCGTCCCGCCATCGTGTCGATCCACGCCTGCGGCTGGTCGTTGATTTCCTTGCGCAGGTAATGGCGAAAGCCGCCCTTGGTGGCGGCGACTGCGTCCCATTCCACTTGACGGGGTCGGCGAGTAACCACAGTGCCATCGAACTTCATCAGCCGCGCGGTGGTGGCGGTGACCTCGGCAAGCTCGCCGTCTTCGAGGACGATCACGCGGCGAGTGTGTTCGAGGATCGCGGGAATATCCGAAGCGATGAAGTTCTCGCCGTCGCCCAGCCCCAGGACCAACGGCGTCGCGGTCTTGGCGGCGACCAGCTTGTCGGGTTCGGTTTCCGACAGCACGACGATCGAGAACGAACCGCGCAATCGCAAAACGGCTTCGCGCACGGCCTCGGTCAGCCCGCGTCCGCCTTTGAGCTTTTCCTCGATCAGGTGCGAGATCAGCTCGGTGTCGGTTTGGGAGCGGAGCTTGTGGCCGCGAGCGAGCAGTTCGGCGCGCAGCTCGATGAAGTTCTCGACGATGCCGTTGTGGATGACGGCGACCGGCCCGGCTTTGTGCGGATGCGCATTTTCCTCCGACGGGCGGCCGTGAGTCGCCCATCGCGTGTGCCCGATCCCGATGTGGCCGTGCAGGGGAGAGCGGGCCAGCAGATGGCGCAGGTTTTCGAGCTTGCCTTTGGCGCGGCGAATTTCGAGCTTGTTGTCAACTAAAGTTGCGATGCCGGCCGAATCGTACCCGCGATACTCCAGGCGGCCGAGCCCTTCGAGCAGGATAGGATAGGCTTCGCGCGGCCCGACATACCCGATTATTCCGCACATGATCGTTCGCTCCTTCCCCCGCAATTGTAGGGAAGCTTACAGAGTTATCCGCCACGGCACGGCATCCCGTGCTCACCTCGGGGACGATGCGGCCCCGGCGCGCGGGCGTCGGCATCCTGATGCGAGCCCACGGACGGAGCGAAATGGTTGTTCGCGGGAGAGTTTAGAAAATCACGTCAGAGCCGGATGCTCTGCCACTCGAGGCGCATTTTGTCGCGTGGTCACCCGCGCGGTTTGCTCGCCTCTATCGACTGTGGAGCCGGGAAGCCATCCGCCGATCATCTTCGATTCTGCTTCCACCTCGTCAACTCATGGATGTCCAAATGTGTCCACGAGTTCTGGCGCTACTCTCGCTCTCTATTGTCTATCGCCTCGACCATCACCTCGTTATGGATTGGCACATCATGCCCCTTGGCCTCAATTATTCCCGCCCGCGCGAGCAAGTTCAAGCGACGCGCGGCTCGCGCAACCATCTAATCTTAGGGAGGAGATGCGTTTGATAGCCGCCGCCTCTTCCATGAATCGCGGATTTCTAACCACGTGGCATTGAGTGCCAGGGGTATTGACGATCGTGCTCATGCAGTCGATCATCAGCGGCCAGCCGGTCCCCCAAGGGACTATCTCCTGTTGAACGCACATCATGCCAGCGCCCTCGACGAATGCGCGCATCTTTTCAGCACTCATAGAAGGTGCACGCCAATGTTGATCAAAGGGGAGACGTGAGAGCCGTCTTTTTATTTTGTCCAACACCGAACGACGGCGAACAGCGTCAAGGTTGGAATGGTGAAGAAACGCGAACCCGCCCGGCTTGAGCACACGCGCAAGCTCGTTAGCATAGCTGGACATCACATCGGACTCGGCGTGAACCAGCGAATCAAATGAAAACGCGAAGTCAATTGATGCGTTTTCAATCATGGGGAAGGTGAGGCCGTCGTTGACCTTAAATTCAAGATTCGGATAGTGACCAAAGCGCTCAGTGCATCGGTCGACACAGACTTGCGCTAAATCGATCCCGATCAACGACGTACAGTGAGGCTGGAGGAATTGCGTCCACCGACCATGGCCTGGCGCTATCTCCAGGATGCGGCCTTTCAAGAAAGGAAAGACGCGAGGCAGCAGGCAACCAACCCATTGCGCATGCGCTGTTCCCCAATACTCAGACCACTCGTCACCCTCTTGTGACCAATCGTCGGCTCCGCCAAACCTCTGCCTGTTTTCAGAAACCGATGGCATCTAATGGATTGTATATCGGAGCATGCCGTCCTACCAGTGTGCCCGGCGCGCCTTGACCGATTTACACACGGCAACGCGGCGATCACCACGTCCGCTCCCATTCCGTCATCCCGACCGACCCCGAGCGACCCCAGATCCGTGACTTCCCGAGTTAGTAGTGTTCCGGATGAGTTCGAGTGCCGAACCTTCTCGAAGACTAACTGGTCGGTTTCGGCTTCTTCCTGGTGACCGCCGCTTTCTTCTTGTTGGCCAGCGCAATCTTCTTGTTGGCCAGCGCTTTGGCGACCGATTCTCGCAGGGGCAAGTCGGAAGTGGCGCCGAAGCGGGCGATTACGTCGTCATAGACCGCGATGGCCCCCTTGCTTCGGCCGAGTTGGCCGAGCGTGACGCCCTTGTTGACCAGCGCTTTGGCGACCGATTCTCGCAGGGGTAATTCGGACGCGGAGCCGTAGCGGGCGAGTACGTCGTCGCTGACCGCGATTGCCTCCTCGCTTCGGCCGAGTTTGCCGAGCCTGTAGCCCTTGTTGACCAGCGCTTTGGCGACCTGTTCTCGCAGGGGCAATTCGGATGCAGAGCCGAAGCGGGCGATTAGGTCGTCGTAGACCGCGATTTCTTCCTCGCTTCGGCCGAGTTGACCAAGCGTGATCCCCTTGTTGAGCAACGCTTTGGCAACATGTTCTCGCAGGGGCAAATCGGACGCGGAGCGAAAGCGGGCTAGTACCTCTTCGTAAATCGCAATTTCTTCCTCACTCCGGCCGAGCTGGCCGAGCATGATCCCCTTGTTGACCAGCGCTTTGGCGACCTGTTCTCGCAGTAGCAGTTCGGACGCAGAGCCGAAGCGGGCCAGTACGTCGTCGCATGCCGCGATGGCCTCCTCGCTTCGGCCAAGTTGGCCGAGACTAATCCCCTTATTAACAAGCGCAGAGGCGACCTCTTCTAGCAGGGGCAATTCGGACGCAGACCCGAAGCGGGCGACTACCTCGTCGCAGACCGCGATGCCCTCCGCACCTCGGTCTAGTTTGCTGAGCGCGACCCCCTTGTTGACTGTTCCCCGTCAGCACAAGTTGGACAGTTTGCAGCGATTGAGGAAGAGAGGGTTTTTGGCTCATCTTAACCCCAAAAGGAGCGGAGATGAGATCGAAAGCAGATACGCATTCGGAGGAAGCGGA
>NZ_JBEKBF010000023.1:0-67713 GCF_050015535.1 Binatus soli (SeqCode)
CACATTGAGCTGCTCAAGCTCGGCATCCAAGTCAGCCAAGCGACCGTCGCGAAGTACATGGTGCGAAGGCGAGGTGCGCCTTCCCCGACCTGGCGCAGCTTGCTGCGGAATCACGCCGAAGGCATCGTTGCGATCTATATGTTTGTCGTGGCGCCGTGATGACTTCCGTTCGGTTGATCCGGAAGAAGGTTCCGTCGTTTTAGGGATTATGTTTGACAAGGTTGCTAGATTACGTCAAACTGCTTAGAAATACCATGAATTACCTTGTTGGGTAGGATACGGAGCGGAGCGAACTGCCGACAGAAACAGCTTAATGCCTGGTCTGTCACGTATGACTGCCTCGCTTGCGTAACGCGGTCCGCGGCGCGGTGCGACTGCTGAAGCCGGGCAAGGGCTGAACTCTTCTTTGAAACTTGCGGCGCGGACAGAGCTACGGCCGCAACCAGCGTGCCGCACGATGGAGACCGGTCCTTATGCAATTGAACGTCAGGGAAGTGTCGAAACTGCTAAAGGTGTCCGAAAAGAAAGTCTATGACTGGATCAAGCGGGGAATCCTGCGAGCCGACCGGGTCAATGATCAGTACCGATTGCATCGCAGCGATCTGCTGGAACGGACGTCGTCGCGCGAAATAGACATTCCCGCGCAGATCTTCGAAGCTCCCTCTTCTACCGGAATTTCTGTCCCTCGATTGGCCGATGCGCTCGATGCGGGTGGCATTTTCTATGGCCTGCAGGGCGACGATAAGGCGGCAGTTCTAAGTGCAATCGTGAACAGTCTGGCGCTGCCGTCAAACACCGATCGAGAATCGCTGGCGCAGCTCCTACTGGCGCGCGAGGCACTTGGTTCAACCGCGATCGGCGAGGGCATCGCCATCCCTCACGTCCGCAGACCAATCTTGTTGAACAACTCCAGTCCAGCGATCGCGCTGTGCTTTCTCGAGACGCCGGTTGATTTCGGCGCTTTCGACGGCCAGCCGGTCTTCGCTATTTTCCTGCTAATCAGCCCAACCGCCCGCATGCACCTTCATCTGCTGTCGCGTCTTTCATTCGCATTGCACGACTCGCAGCTGAAGGCGGCTCTCGTACGCCGGGCGGCGCGCGACGAAATTCTCGCCCAGTTTGAGCGCGTGGAGCGCGCGTTCAAGGAACCGCAGATCGAAACCGAGGATCATGCCTGAATCATGTCGACGCTGCTGATAGCGGTACTGTCCTTTGGCGCCGGCGCAATAGGGGCACTGGTCTTCGCAAATCGTGGACGAGGATCGACGATATGCGGAGTAGGCGGAATCCTGATCGGCTGCCTGTGCGGAATTGTTCCCGCTGTGCGCGTGGTGCTTGGTGAACCGTCACAGTCAATCCGGATGGCGTGGGATGTGCCCTACGGCAGCCTTTTCCTCGAACTTGATCCGCTGTCGGGCTTCTTTCTGATTCCTGTTTTCGTGCTGTGCGCACTGGCTGCGATATATGGCGCAGATTATCTGGAGGCCTACCGCGGCAGGAAGGCGCTTGCCACGCCGTGGTTCTTTTTCAATCTGCTCGTCGCCAGCATGGTCGTGGTCATTCTCGCTCGTAACGGCGTCCTATTCCTGATGGCGTGGGAAATGATGGCGCTGTCCTCATTCTTCCTGGTGACCTACGAAGACGAAAAGGAAAGCACGCGCCAAGCCGGATGGATATATCTTGTCGCCAGTCATATCGGCACTGCTTTTCTGCTCGTGCTATTCATACTGCTCGGCAGAGCAAGCGGGTCTTTGGATTTTGATCGGTTCTCGGCATCCTCGGGTGCCGGACTTCTGTTCGTGCTGGCGCTGGTCGGATTTGGAACCAAGGCGGGCTTTATCCCGCTGCACGTATGGCTTCCCGAAGCGCATCCAGCGGCGCCGAGTCACGTCTCCGCCGTGATGTCGGCGGTCATGATCAAGACCGGCATCTATGGCTTGGTTCGGGTCATGATGCTTCTGGGTGCCCCTCAGGCGTGGTGGGGATGGGTACTGTGCGGGATTGGCCTCTCTTCCGGGGTCATTGGCGTCCTGCTCGCGCTGGCGCAACATGACCTTAAGCGCCTGCTTGCCTACCACAGTGTCGAGAACATAGGCATCATCGCCTTGGGGCTGGGGGTGGGAACACTCGGACTGCGCGCGGGCCTCCCGGCAGTGGCGGCCATGGGTTTCGCCGGCGCCTTGTTGCATGTCCTGAACCACGCGCTTTTCAAGGGGCTGCTCTTTCTAGCCGCTGGTAACGTTGTGCATAGCGCTCATACCCGCGAGATCGACCACCTCGGAGGTCTGCTGCGGCGAATGCCACGTACCGGCGCGATCTTCCTGATTGGCGCGGCGGCGATTTCAGGTCTCCCGCCGCTAAACGGCTTCATCAGCGAGTTTCTGATCTATCTCGCGAGCTTCAAAGGAGCGCTGACCCTCGATGGCGTCAATAGCGTGCCGATGCTGGCTACGATCGGGGGACTTGCATTGATCGGAGGCTTGGCCGCGGCCTGCTTCACGAAGGCTTTCGGTATCGTTTTTCTCGGTCAACCGCGAAGCGAGCACGCCGAGCAAGCACACGAAGTCGGGCTTGCCATGGTGATCCCCGGGGTCGTATTGGCGGCCGCATGCATATTGATCGGCCTGCTCGGCGCCAGCGTAGTGTACTCGATGACTCCGCTGATTTCGGAAGTGACAGGACTGTCGGCGACGATCGTGCGTACAAGCCTCTCGACTGCCGCACACTCCATTGCGTTGGTGAGCATTACCAGTGGGGCGTTGGTCGGAATAGCTACCCTTCTCGCGATAGGCCGCGCGATCGCACTTTCCAAACGATCGGTCTCCACAAATGTGACCTGGGACTGTGGCTATGCCGAACCGTCGCGGCGAATGCAATATACCGCATCGTCGTTTGCTCAACCTTTAACAGACACCTTCGATTTGCTGTTGCAGACACACCGCGTTGTGATTGCGCCGCGTGGCTTGTTTCCGAAGGAGGCCAGTCTTGCCACGGAGACTCCCGATCCATACCAGGAATACATTTTTCGGCCGCTGTTCCGCGCTATCGGCCGCGACCTGTTGCTGCTGCGACCGCTGCAACAAGGGCAGGTTCAGCTTTACATATTGTATATCGCCGTCACGCTCCTCCTGCTTCTGCTTTGGCAGCTGGCGTAACGCATGAGTCTGCGATCGACATTACCATTGATGCTTGCGATGGTGCTCGCTCCCCTCATTCAGGGAGTTATTAATCGCACCAAGGCCGTCGCCGCCGGTCGTGTCGGCCAGCCGCTCTTGCAGACCTACCACGACCTTTGGAAGCTGCTACGAAAAGGCGCCGTATATAGCCAGACGACTACGTGGGTCTTCCGGGCGGGACCAGTAGTGGGTCTTGCGGCCATGATCTGCGCCATAGCGCTACTTCCTTTCGGAGCTTTTCCGGCGCTTGCGCCATTCGCGGGCGACCTCGTGATGGCCGCATATCTTTTGGCGCTGGCCCGGTTCTTCACGGTCCTCGCCGCGCTCGATACCGGTTCCAGCTTTGAAGCAATGGGCGCCAGCCGCGAAGTCACATTCTCAGCGCTCGCCGAACCCGCCCTCTTTCTGGGATTGGCTGCGTTGGCCCGGCAGACTGGAACTCTTTCGCTTACTTCCATGCTCGGATCGGTTTCTACCGCCATGTGGATGCGGGCCGCGCCGGCGCTGGGTCTGACTATTGCGGGTCTGGGTGTCGTGTTTCTTGCGGAGAATGCTCGTATCCCTGTGGACGATCCCACCACGCATCTCGAGTTGACCATGATTCATGAGGTTATGGTGCTCGACCACAGCGGTCCTGATTTCGCGATGATCCAGTACGCAGCGGCGCTCAAAATGTGGCTGCTGGGCGCAGTCATAATCGCGATCGCCGTCCCCTGGCATTCGGGCAACCCTTTGCTCGACGGCGGCTGCGCGATCGCCGGGATGTTCGGTCTGGCGGTAGTAACCGGGATCATCGAATCTTCGATGGCGCGTTTGCGGCTGCTTCGCATAACGCAACTGTTGGTCGCCGCCATCGTGCTGTCCGGTCTGGCTCTGGCGCTGGTTCGAAGATGAAGAGATGAACCAGTTGGTAAACGCAATTCTGGTCTTCCTGGTGCTAACCGGCTTTCTGCTGCTGGCATCGAGCCGGCTCGTCGCCTGTATCCGCGCCGTTGCAATTCAGGGAATACTGCTAGGTCTCCTGGCCATCGCCGCGCAGGATGGACACCCATCCGTTGTTGGCGTGCTGCTTCCGCTTACCAGCGCCGCGGTCAAGGGTTTCATACTGCCGTGGCTAATAGTTCGAGCCATGCGCGACGCTGACACCGTCCGCGAGATCGAGCCGGTCATCGGCTACAACCTATCGGTGATTATCGGAGCGGTAGCACTTGGGGTTTCGCTGTGGCTGGGTCAGCGCCTGCCCCTTCCCAACCAACCCACTTCGTTCTTGTTGGTGCCCGCGGCGTTCTTCACGTGCCTGGTGGGCCTTGTACTGCTAATCACACGGCGCAAGGCAATTACCCAGGTGCTAGGCTACCTGACTCTGGAGAACGGCGTGTATGCATTTGGGGCCGCAGTTGCGTTGGAAATGCCCATCCTCGTGGAACTGGGTATTCTGCTTGACGTCTTTGTTGGAGTGTTCGTGATGGGCATCGCGATATTTCATATCAGTCGCCAGTTTGATCATATTGATACCGGCCGGCTCGTAACTCTTTCCGACCGGGTCCCATGATCCTGTTAGTGATATTGATTCCGGCACTGGCGGGTGCGGCGGCATTCTTCATCGGGTCAGATCCGCTCCGCCGCGGGCTTCTTGTGTCCACTGCGCTCGTGCAATTCGCATTGAGCGTTGCAACCTGGATACTGCCGCCTGCGCCCGCTCTTAGCGGTTGGCTGGCCGAAGACGCACTGGGGCGGCTGTTCCTGACGCTCACCAGTCTACTCTTCCTGGCATCAAGCTTTTACGCGGTTGCTTACCTGCGCGGAGAGCGCGGTGAGTCGCACTCGGATTTCGAGGAAGGGTTTCTTTTTTCAAACGCACGCGAGGCGAGCTTCACGGGTTGTCTCCTTCTCTTTCTTGCCGCGATGACTCTGGTCACCCTGAGCCAGCATCTGGGACTTCTTTGGGTGGCGGTCGAGGCAACCACCCTGGCCAGTGCTCCACTGATTTACTTCCATCGGCATCATCGCTCACTTGAGGCGACGTGGAAATATCTGCTGATTTGCTCGGTTGGGATCGCGTTGGCGCTGCTGGGGATTTTCTTCCTTGCGGTAGCTGCGACTAGTCCCGGGACCGCCGCCGTCTCTTTGGTTCTGAAAGATCTGCTTTCTGACGCGCCGCACTTGAATCCTCTCTGGCTGAAAGCGGCGTTTGTGCTCATGCTGGTCGGCTACGGCACCAAGATGGGGCTCGCCCCGTTTCACACCTGGCTGCCCAACGCCCACAGCGAGGCGCCTTCAGTGGCGTCGGCGTTGCTTTCCGGCGCTCTGCTCAATTGTGCGTTTCTCGGGATTCTCAGAATCCATCAAATCTGTGTCGCGAGCGGTCTAGTTGATTTCAGCCAGCGGCTGCTGCTCGTTTTCGGCCTGCTCTCGATGGCGGTAGCTGCCATATTCATCACCGGCCAGGTTGACTACAAGCGCATGCTTGCATACTCGAGCGTCGAGCATATGGGCATCCTGGCGGTGGGCGTGGGACTGGGTGGTGCAGGGCTGTTCGGATCGATGCTCCATGTGATCAATCATTCGCTGACCAAGGTGATGCTGTTCATGGTCGCTGGCAACCTGCTGGCTGTTTACCATACGAAGACTGCGAAAAATGTCTCCGGAGCTTTGCAGGTCTTGCCGGTATCCGGACTGCTGTGGGTGTTAGGCTTTCTTGCGATCACAGGCTCGCCGCCATTCGGCCCGTTCCTGAGTGAATTCACGATCCTGAAAGCCGCGCTGGATCAGGGCCGGTCTTTCGTCGCGATTACTTATCTGATTCTGTTGGCGATCATTCTGGCGGGAATGGCTACGCCCGTGCTTGAAATGGCACAGGGAACTCCGCGCGAAGATATCATTGTCCCGGCAGGCCGAGGTGTTGCGCTGAGCGCAGTCCCGGCGATACTCGGCGCTGCAATTCTGCTAATGGGCATCTACGTTCCTCCGGCCCTGAGTCGGACAATCCATGAAGCCGCGCGCCTGCTTGGTCAGCGTTGAAATGGTGACTCCGCTTTCATCATTTCACACTGGCGAAGCAATTCCGCTTCGAGAGATTCCCAATCTTTCGATTGCCGAGTTCAGAACCGCGATTCTCTCCGCGGTGAGCAGTACCTGCAGCCTGGCAGCGCTGTTCGGGATGCCTGGCGAGAATGGCCATGTTCGACTGATCGCCGTCGTGGCTGATTCGGTGACGAATAGCCTCTCGATCCTCAGCACCAAAGTCGACCAGTCGTACCCATGCCTGACGCTCGAATGCCCGCAAGCTCATTGGTTCGAGCGTGAAATCGCCGAGCAGTGGCAGGTTCGTCCGGAAGGGCATCCTTGGCTGAAGCCGATTCGATTTCACGCGCCCTATAGGTCTGGCAACAGCTTATCTTCAGCACCAGTTCCGGGTGTAACTGATTTCTTCGCGATGGCCGGACCCGAGGTTCACGAAGTCGCGGTAGGCCCCGTGCATGCGGGAATCATCGAACCCGGCCATTTCCGTTTCCAATGTCATGGTGAGGATGTTTTTCATCTGGAGATATCGCTTGGCTACCAGCATCGGGGGGTCGAACGGGCACTCGTGGGAGGACCCGGCAAGCGAACAATCCATCTGGTGGAAACGCTATGCGGTGATACCTCGATAGGACATTCGACTGCGTATTGTGAAGCAATCGAAGCCTTGGGCGGTGCTGCGATTCCAGCCCGGGCGCAAGTGCTGCGTGGGGTAGCGCTGGAGCTCGAGCGTCTTGCAAACCATACCGGCGACCTAGGCGCGCTGGCGGGAGATGTCGGGTATCTCCCGACCGCAGCGTATTGCGGCCGCATTCGTGGAGACTTCCTCAACTTAACGGCGGCACTATGCGGAAGCCGCTTCGGCCGGGGGTTGATCAGACCTGGCGGGGTCGGATTCGATGTGGGTAAGCCTCTTGTCGCCGAGCTACAGCAGCGGTTGGAAGCGGCCTTGAAGGATGTCGAGGACGCGCTCGCACTGCTATGGAGCGCAGCATCGGTCCAAGCGCGTTTCGAGCACACCGGGACGATAACGCGAGAAACATGCGAGGCGCTTGGGCTGGTTGGTCCCGCGGCGCGCGCCTGCGGGGTTGAGCGAGACATCAGACAAGACTTTCCCAGCGGCATCTTCAGATTCGCGCAGATACCTATATCCAAGTGGCCTAGCGGGGACGTCTTTGCGCGGGCCTGGTTGCGATGGCTTGAAATTCAGCATTCGGGCGCATTCCTGGGAGAGCAGTTCGCCTCCGTGCCCGACGGACCTATACTGTCGCCGGCAGGGCCGCTACTCGGCGATCATCTTGTAGTGTCTTTGGTCGAGGGATGGCGCGGAGAAATTTGCCACGTCGCGATCACTGACGCAGACGGGCGCTTCGCACGTTATAAGATAGTCGATCCCTCGTTCCACAATTGGATGGGATTGGCGATAGCAATGCGCAATCAGCAAATCTCCGATTTTCCTCTGTGCAACAAGAGCTTCAACCTCTCCTATTGCGGTCACGATCTCTGAGGATAGCCAGTGCCGAGCTTGATACTCACTCGACTGCGTCAGGGCAAACGCACGTTGTCATTTCCCGAGACCGAACCGGTTCTACCGGAGCGATTCCGCGGTCTGCCCATGCTGGATCAGGCACGATGTCCTTCCGGTTGCACGAGTTGCGCGGATGCTTGCCCGACAGATGCAATTACCAGCAACGGAGATTTGCAGATCGATCTCGGTCGCTGTCTGTTCTGCCCCGAGTGTGCCAACGCATGTCCCGAAGGAGCGATCCGTTTCACTTCGCAATATCAACTCGCGGCCAGCAATCGGAATGATTTGGTCTTGACCGAAGGAGAAACGCTGCAACTAGCGGGTCGTCTAGCTGAACAGACCCACCGGATCCTTGGCCGGTCTCTCAAACTTCGACAGGTCAGCGCCGGTGGATGCAACGGATGCGAGGCTGACGTAAATGTTCTGAATACCGTAGTGTTCGACCTCGGCAGATTCGGCATTCAGTTTGTGGCGTCCCCACGCCATGCAGATGGACTTCTGATTACCGGTGCCGTCACTCAGAACATGCGCCTGGCCCTTGAGAAGACCTACCAAGCCGTGCCCTACCCGAAAATTGTAATCGCGGTGGGCGCTTGTGCAATTTCAGGCGGTCCATTTCGCGATCATCCCGAGGTTCTCAACGGCTCAGACAGCATCGTTCCGGTGGACCTTTACGTTCCTGGCTGCCCGCCACACCCTGTGACAATCCTTGACGGCCTCTTGCGCCTCGTCGGGAAAATTAAAGAATCTCGAGCTACACCCCAGGTCGCCGCCGTTTTGAAGCCGAAAGAAACAGGGTGACCCAAAACCCGAAAACTAGGACAGCGATAAGTTGAGGCATTGGCGTTTGGTGTGGTCCTCTGAGCACGAGGAAGGAGGACCAGGATGTCGAAGCGAGGTCACACGGAAGAGCAGATTCTGCGGGCGCTGCACCAGGCGGAAGGCGGCACTAGGGTAAGCGAGCTGTGCCGCGAGCACGGCATCAGCGAAGCCACGTACTACGTGTGGAAGAAGGAGTACGCAGGCTTGGGACTGAGCGAGCTGCGCGAGCTCAGGCAACTGCGCGGGGAGAACGCGAAGCTCAAGCGGCTGGTGGCGGATCTGTCGCTGGACCGGCACATGCTGCAGGAGATCGTCCGAAAAAAGCTGTAAGGCCTCGTCACCGGCGCGAGTTGGGGCGCTGGACGCAAGCCGCCTTTGTGGTGAGCGAGCGTAGGGTGTCGAGGCTGTTGCCGATCCAACTGGCAACGCTGCGTTATCGGAGTCGCAGGGACCCGCAGACAGCATTGAGGATGCGGCTGCGGGAACTGGCCGCCAGCCGGGTGCGTTTCGGCTACCGGCGTCTGACGGTGCTGCTCAGGCGGGAGGGCTGGGCCGTGAACGCCAAGCGCATCTACCGGCTATACACGGAGGACGGATTGGCAGTGCGAACCAAGCTACGAAGGAAAATCGCACGGCGCCAACGAGTTCCACTCCAAAGGGCGACTCGACCGCACGAGCGCCTGAGCATGGACTTCGTCAGCAACCGGCTGCTCGACGGCCGCTGGTTCCGCGTGCTGACCATGGTCGACCAGTTCACCCGAGAGTGCCTGGCATTGCTGGTCGACAGTTCGCTAACCAGCCAGAAGGTAGCATTGGCGCTCTCCGAGATCGTCGCCGAACGCGGCGCGCCGGTCTCGATTACAGTCGACAATGGCACCGAGTTTCAGAGCAAGGCGATGGACGTGTGGGCATACCAGCACGGGGTCCAACTTGACTTCATCCGGCCCGGCCGGCCCACCGAGAACGGATACATCGAGTCGTTCAACGGTCGGCTGCGCGATGAATGTTTGAACGTACAGGTATTCTTTAGCGTGGCGGATGCGCGCGACAAGCTCGAGCGATGGCGGCAGGACTACAACCGGGTCCGTCCGCACAGCGCACTCGGCGACAGCACCCCGGAGGAGTTCGCCAACGCTTGGCAAACCGCGGCGGCGACCGCGTCTTCGGACGGTTTGCAAGAGGGTCTCAGTTGAGCTACTGGAGGTTTCAAACTGCCGGAAACACCGGCGCTAACCGACCACGCCAGGTCGATTTCTCAACTCCTGGTGGTAGTAGTTTCGCGGGGCGGATCAGCAGAAATCGCCGCCTTCGAACCGTCGTCCTAGTTTTGCGGGGCAGGTCAAAAAATGACCGACTCTACTCATGATTGGCTGGAAATTGGCGAGCAACACCAAGCACTAAGAATCCATTTGATCCCCAGTTGGAGAACCGGGTAGCGTGAGCATCTATGGATCAACTGATCTCTGCGTTGGATCGCAAGGCAAAGGACTTGGCATCTCGAGGTTCGCGCAAGAGTCCACTGCGTGGTTCAAAAGTAGTGGCGCTACCGCCATCAGCCACCGAACTTGCCCGATTACTGGAAACCTGTCGCTGCTCATAATGCCCTGTGGTGCGTGATCGTCGGAGTTTTGCGCAAGCAAAGTGACGGCGCTTTCGATCTCCCGCACTATTCCGCTATGTCAATATGAGCGTGAGGGACCTCGGTCATGGAAAAGCGAAAACTTGGTGCGCAGGGACTCGAAGTATCGGAGCTGGGCCTGGGATGCATGGGGATGTCGCAGTTTTACGGCCCGCGCGACGACATCGAATCCATCGCGACGCTTGAGCGCGCCGTCGAGCTTGGGATCAATTTCTTCGACACCGCCGACGTTTACGGCGTGGGCCACAACGAGGAGCTGGTCGGCAAAGCGCTGAAGAAATACCGCGACCGCGTGATTATCGCGACCAAGTTTGCCAACCAGGTCCTGCCCGACGGCAAGCGCGCGATCAACGGCAGACCCGAATACGTGCGCTCCGCCTGCGACGCGTCGCTCAAGCGCCTCGGTGTCGATCACATCGATCTCTACTACCAGCATCGCGTCGACAAGAAGGTGCCGATCGAGGAGACCGTCGGCGCGATGGCCGAACTGGTGCGCAAAGGAAAAGTTCGCTACCTGGGCCTGTCGGAGGCTGGCGCCAATACGATTCGCCGCGCGCACGCGACGCATCCCATCAGCGCTCTACAGTCGGAATACTCGCTCTGGACCCGCGACTACGAAGACCAGGTGATTCCGACTCTGCGCGAGCTCGGCATTGGATTTGTCCCGTTCAGCCCGCTCGGTCGCGGCTTCCTCAGCGGAAACATTCGCGAGTTGCCCGCCGACGATATGCGCCGCAGAATCTCGCCGCGTTTCGACGCCGAGAATATACAAAGGAATCTCAAGGTCGTCGATCGCATCAAGGAAATCGCCCGCGACAAGGGAATTACGCCGAGTCAGCTCGCGCTCGCGTGGGTGCTCGCGCAGGGCCACGACATGGTCCCGATTCCTGGCACCAAGCGTCGTACCTATCTCGAAGAGAATCTTGCGGCGGCCAAATGCCAGCTGTCGAAAAGCGATCTTGCCCGCATCGAGGAAGTCGCGCCCAAGGGCTTTGCCGCCGGCGCACGTTATAACGACATGAGCACCATCAACGTCTAGATAAAGGTCGCCGGTAATCACCTGGCGGAATTTAACCAATTCAATCGGCGCGTAATCGACGAGTTTCCAGGCAATGCTGGCAAGCTCGGCGGCCCCCGTCGCCACGGCGCCCGAATTACCGCGCCGGCGCCTGGCTCGGTGCCTTGGGCGTGAGCGTTAAGCGATAGAGCTGCGACGCGGTGCGCTGGAATAGCTGTGTTTTTTCGTCCCTCGTGAAACCCGCCGCGATCTTCTTGAACGCGTTCCACAGCACGACGTACGAGCATGAAACCCGGTCCACCGGGAAGTTGCTCTCAAACATGCATCGTCGCGGTCCAAACTGATCGATTGTGTGGAGATAGTAGTCCCGCGTCGCCGCCACGAGAGCGTCCGAGTTCGGCGGCGACGGCCTGCGATGCCAGCCGAATCCATTCACCGGCATGTTGATTCCACCGAGCTTGGCCACGACATTTGGACATCGCGCGAGTTCCGCGATGTTCTTCTTCCATTCGCCGAGTATCTCCGCGCGCCGGCCTTCGTAAGGACCGATTCCCAGCGGGCCGCCGAAGTGATCGAGCACGATCGTCGTATCCGGGAACGCTCTTGCAAGCTCGATCACCGCCGGCATCTGCGGATGGTACTGCCACGCCTCGAAGCTGAGACCCAAGCCGCGCAACCTGGCAAAGCCTTCGCGGAAACGCGCCGATTCGTACAAATCCGCGGGCGGGTTGGTATGCGAATTCCTCACCTCTGGACTCGCGTCGAAGCCCCCCGCGTGCCGGATGCCACGAAAACGCGCCGGTGCGGCGGCGATATGCGCCTGCAATACCGGTTCGACCGCGGCTCCCAAGGTCAAATCCGCAAAGCCCACAATTCCCGCCGCGACCCGCGTTTCGCCATATTGCCCGCTCGCGCTTTGGGCCGCGATGCCGTTGACGAACTCGGTCTCGCCGACTGGCCGCATCGGCTCCGGGCCGTCCGCGCGATACATCGAAAGGCATTCGACGAACACCGTCGCGAGCACGCGATGCCCCGACGCCGTGTCACGGACTATCTCATCGAGCATGTAGCGGCTGCCGGGATGGTCCCACAGGTGATGATGCGGATCGACTATCGGCAGTTCCGGCTCGAGTGCAGCCTCACTGACTTGCGCGAGCCACGCGTCGCGTTCCTGTTCGTTGTTCGTCACCGGGTAATTTTCTCCCTGTTCATCGTGAGTAAGACTGGCCCTCAGCTACCTCAACTAACACTGGATGTGATAGCTCGACAATCGTCACGTTGCGTGCTCGACACGGAGAATTGAAATGGATTCACTGAAAAGACTCGATCGCTCGGCTAAGGGGCGCGCCGTGCTGGTCTAACGCAGGGTCCACGTGAGGTTCCAGGCGGATTCGATCTCCAGATCGTGCGGCGGTCGTTCAGAGGCCTCTACATCGCGAATAACGGCTATGATTTGGACTTGGCCCGGAAAGCACGCCGCCGCAATCTGGCCGACTTCATCGCCTTCCGCCGACTCTACATCGCCAATCCGGACCTCGTGGACCGCCTGCGTATGGGCGCCCGGTTGAACGTTCCCGATCGAGCGACCTTCTTCGGCGGCGCCGCCGCCGGATACACCGATTATCCCTTCCTGACGGCGGCCGAGCGCGGTGCCCCGTGAGAGTACGCTTTGCGGCGACCACTATCGCATCCTCGACTTCAGCTTGATCGTCTCGCCATCGACGATGAACTTGCCGTATCCCTGATGGTGGATGGTCTTAGGATTCTTCTGTGCCGGATCTCTCCAGGCCTTGAGCACTTCGAGGACGAAGAGGTTGTATCTCTTCACGAGGCTGGTGTCGGCCACCTTGCATTCAAGATTGGCAAAACATTCGGCCACCAGAGGCGGCGCAACCCGTGCGGCCGGTATCGGCGTTAGTCCGAACGCCATAAACTTGTCGAGGTCGCGCCCCGAGCAGTTCCCAACTTTCACGACTTTGGGCGCCAGTTCCAGCGCTGGCACGGCGATCACGCATTCGCCGGTTGACCGCAGGGCGGCAAAGCTGTGATTGGCGCTGCTGACAATGCAGGCCACCAGCGGCGGCTCAAATTCGACCATCATATGCCAGGACATCGTCATAACATTGGCGCGGCCCTTGCGGGCAGTCGTGAGCAGGACCACCGGACCGGGTTCGAGCAACTGGTAGACCTTGGATAAAGGCAATTCCTTCATCATGATTGTGCCCTACTCCTGAATTCGCCGCCGGGCGTCCGAGCGTGCGGTCAGTGAAAGTCGCGCGACGAGGGCAGGGGACCCTCGAGTTTCATCTCGGCGAAGCCTGCAAATGCTGCGCGCTCCGGTTCAACGGCGATAAGCTTCCTGCTTCTCCTGGCTGAATTTGCAGCGTTCACCATTTGCAAGACCGGGCATTGTCAACTGCGCGAAAAACCGCTCTCCGCGGTATCGTTTGTTTTTCTCATCGTAGGCAATCACGAGATGGGATGTTGTGCCATAGATGTTGTGATACCTCATAGAACTGACGTCGCCATCCTTGCGATAAGTATCGAATTCTGGTTCGTAGAGAGCCGAGCCTGAAATCTGTACCCCATTCTTAATTGTTCTACTCATAAAGAGAATGTTAAGCGGAAAAGCGGACAACTCGGGCCTACGTGGTATCTCGAGGCGATGCGGAACGAATCCCGAGAAAGCTACTCACCGCATCGCTTCGCTGCTTCTTTTGTCGTCTATTCCCATAAACGAGAACTATTCTCTGGAGAGAGAAGCGTGATTACCAACGTCGGAGAGAAAGTACATCAGCGGGAATGAAAAGTCATCCGATTGGGGCTGGGGCTTCTCCGCAGCGAACTTGACTGGGTTGCGAATCGACGCGATGATTTCGAGTTCGGCGGCGCTACTGTCTGTCATAAGCCATCTTGCGCCTCATCCCTTGGTTTCGTCGCCAGAATGGTGCGCGCTAGTTCAACATCGGCCGCGCTATACGCCGGCGGCTCTATAGCTATCGGCGGCGTATCAACCACTGGCGTAGCCTGAACCTCGATGCTAGGCCCATCCGGAATTTTACCCTTAAGGAGCTTTAGAAAGTCAAGGATAGTAACGGGGCCGCGGTCTTTAGCAGTCAGCTTGTGCCGCTGCGGTGCGGCGTAGCCATTGATTTGTGCCGTGTGGCGCAGAACTTTGACTCCCGCTTCGATCGAACGCGGGTTGCCCTTGCGGATTCCGGGCTGCAGATTTAAAAACATTTCCTCGCAGCGGGCGGAATCGAGCTTGCGGGACTCCCTCACCGCGAGCGATGGCTCCCGCGCCACCGCCTTCTTGAATGCTTTGTGGCAGGCCTGCCGAGAGATCTGAAAGTCAGGCGGGAACGTCACGCCGTCGGCGATCGTCACGATCGCCTGTGCCTGGCGACGCCCGACGCGGGTGATCTGTTCGGCGATCGCATCGAAAGATAGCCCCATGCGCTTGAGGTGAATCGTCTCGGCCTCGACCCATCGAGCCCTCAGAACCGCTTCTGACACGACCACCGGCTGTCTCGCACCCCGCCAGGTTCCATTCGGATGGCGCTTCATCGATGATCCGCGAGCTCCGGCTTGAGACCGAGGGCGGCCATTCGCTCCAGGACTACCGCGACGAACGGCGGTGACTTTTCAATCGCATAACATCGGCGTCCCATCTGCTGCGCGGCGACCAGTTGCGAGCCGCTACCGGCGAATGGTTCGTAGCAGACATCGCCGACACCGGTATGCAGTTCCATTGGCAGCGCAAAGAGTCTGCAGGGCTTTGATGTGGGATGAGCGTCGGTCTCGACCTCGGAGCTTGGGACATTCCAAACGGTGGTCGGAAACTCCCCCGCCCGCTTGCTGACCTCCGTTCGGAATACCTTTGGCTTCTCACCCCTGATCCAGCCGAACAAGCATGGTTCGTGCTGCCAGAGATAAACCGAGTAGGTCAGCACCGCCCGGGTCTTAACCCAAATTATCTGTTGATGCACGAAAGCGCCGAACTCGGTCCAGACACTCTCCACCATCGCGTGGCGCTTGCTCGCGTGCCAGCAATACCAGGCCGCATCCCGCTTGATCGCATGCTTGATAGCCATATTGATGAAGCCGCGATAGAGCTCGACGCCGGCCTCCTCGCTGTTCTTCACGTCGGCGCTCTTTGCTTCGACGTATTGGGCCGACCAGTCCTTGTCCCGATTTGAGGCGCCCCCGTTGGCCCAGCTCTGGGGGTGCGAACCCCCGGTATAGCCGACCGCATACGGCGGATCTGTTGCGAAGAGACCCGCCCGCTCGCCGTTCATCAGCCGCATCACGTCCTCGGCGTTGGTCGAATCGCCGCACAAGAGGCGATGGTCGCTGATCTGCCAGAGTTGACCTGTGCTAGTGCCCCACTTTTTCTGCAGCTCGGCGGCCTGGTCGAACTGCGCCGGGGGCTCGAACGTGTCTTCAGGGTGAATAATCCGCCATACCTGTTCCCCGGCGGTACGTCTCAGGAGGCTTTCGACGGCTTCGCTGTCGGTCCGGACGGTCTGTAGAAGCGCCGTGATCCGCTCGGCGTCCGACTCCGCCATTGCAGCCAGCGGATCTAACGTCAGCAAAAGCTTGTCGGATTCCTTTTCATCGAGATCGAGCACAAGAACTGGAACTTGTGCGTCCGGCGTCGTCTCCGCGCGGAGGTGACCATCGATGAGCATGAGCTTACCGTCGGGTAACTCGCGGACGAGCAAGGCGTCGGCATAGCCGATCTCATCAAGAAGCCCGCGTAGTGCGTCGACCTGTAGCTTCGGATGTCGCCTCCAGTTTTTTGGATTCGGCAGCAGATCCTTCGCAGGGACACGGCGCAACTCGCGAATCCGATCTCTGATTTGGATGCGATCGTTCGCACCAGGTGACTGACGCGTTTCCCTGGGACGAAGCGCCACGTCACCTGATTCGCGACCGCGACGGGGCCTTCGGCCCAACCTACACCCGCCGCATTCGTGCAATGCGAATCCGCGATCACCCGACGGCGCCACGCTCACCTTGGCAGAACGGCTACGTTGAGCGCCTAATCGGATCGATCCGCGGCGAATCTCTCGATCACCTCATCGTGTCCGACGAAGCACAGTTGCGTCGCGGTCTGAAGAATTACGCTTCCTATTACAATCAGGTCCGGACGCATCTATCACTGGAAAAGAATGCGCCGAATTATCGGTGGCCGCAGAAGCTCGGCGCCATCGCAAGCATCTCAATTCTCGGTGGGCTGCATCACCAATATGTCAGGGTTTAGCTTTTGACTAAGCACAGCCGCCAACCTACCCGATTTCATGCGACCTGTTACCCAGATCGCATTTTCGATAATGACAGCACGCTGTGAAAGTCCTTTTTTCAACCTGCTTAAGACCTTATAAGCCCGTTTGTATCCAGTTCGTCCCGTTACAGCGAATAGCACAATGCGTGGTTCCGCCACTGGTAGCTGTAGCTCCTAGCGAACACGCTGCCGTTGAGTTTGATTCCGTTTGCATTTCGCCTTCAACAGAAGGAGCACAAGTACCAAAAGTTGCCAGCGGTTGCGCGATGCCCGGGATAAGTATTCGATAGAGCGGCTTGAACGCTACAAGGTCGGCTACCCACTGCGCTGATGATCTCATAGCTGCGGTTTCTGTACCTGTCGCGCCTATTGGGTATGCCCAAGCCTGCGTCGCAAGGTTCCGAAAGTTCGCAGGACCGCTATACGCATAGTCGTTCTCAACGGCGACCCCCATGTTGGAGGGTTGTGTCCAAGTTCCCGACCCAAGGCTCGCATAAAAAGCCATAAAGTAGTCGCCCACCTCAGTCGTCATGACTCCGCTTGCCGTCAGCGTCGTGCCGTTCCCGCTGTTGTGGGAAGCCACGTCCACGGCCGACACATTCGAGATCACGTAGGTCCTGATGTCATAGGGTACTGTGACAAACCAACGAAACCTGTATGGCAAGCGTTCATCCGCCTGGAAGGTGCGGTAATAGAGCACCTGACATAGCCCGTCTCCCTCGGCCTCTGTATTCGAGATGATTGTCCAACGGTAGTCCGCCGTGGCCCAAGCGCAAGCGGTTGAGCTTCCGAGGATAAGCTGGACCACGCCGCCCAGGTTTTGCAACGCCGGTGGATTCATTCCCAGCGCAGCAAATCCTATCGACGCAGCACTCCCATTGCCGGACCAGGTCGCAACGAGAGAATCCTTTCCCGTGAACGATGAGCCACCGATAAATTGTGCCTGTGCTGATGTGAAACGCATCAAGAGCACTAGAACGATTCCCGCCAATATTTGTGGTTTCACTAGTTGATAGGAATCTCCTCATTATAGACACTGTTCCATGTTGCGTAGGCGGCTGCCGAGTTGCCGGGATTTATGTAGCACACATGGCCTGTAAACACGCGCAATGCAGGATCACTCCAAGCAATCATCTGTACCTGAAATTCAGTACACCCTCCCGCTGGAACTTGAGCGGGAGCGGTCTGCGCGATGGCCGAGGGCCAGTCCCCCACCGTGTTACAACGAAACGTCGCAAGCGTGGTGATCGCATCGAAATTGCAGAACTGGATGACGCCCGATTGGATCTCATAATAGCTGACAACACCGTTGCCTTCTGGCCCAAAAAAACCTCCATTATCACCAAAGACTCCTGTCTCAGTATTGGCTGGAAGAAAAAGGGCTTGCACTGAACTCGCATTACCCGGGTGATCGCCTATGTTCGTACCGGCGCCCTGAATTGTAGGAGCAATCTGCTGGATACCGGAGCGAGACAAATATATCCATTTCGATAGCACATCGTCATACTGAAATAGAATGTTTTCAGCCGAATTGGGAAAAGAGAGCGGAACGAAGGTATTCGCAGAGTTAGTGCTGAAGTTCTGGAACAGGAACATACTGCCCCAAGTCGGGATGCGGCCCCCGGTAGAATCCTGGGTTAGTCGAATTGTGAAGTATTGGCCGGCTAAGGCACCCAATCCCATCGTGATCTGCTGAGTGTCTGTCAGGGTAAGCCTTCCGATACTGAATCCAATGGGGCTGCATGTCCAAACATTTGATGCCAGCGTGCAAGCATCCTTGGTAGCACTCAGCGGGGTTGGCGCCGGGTGGCCAGTCTGAGCCAGGACTGGTCTTATAAGTACACAGAATAGAAGGACGGTCAGCCTAAGTATTTTACGCATGGTCCAAAAAGCGGCCCATCATAGACCCTCCTTGGGGCAGGCGTCATCCGCCAGAAAACCCGCCCCTCGCGGGCTTCGTGACTGAGGGTCATCGTCGGAATCAGGCGCCTATTGTCGAAATGGTTTAACAGAGAGTCGCGCGACGGACAAATGGCGAACAGAAAGACTCAGCGCGGCTCCGGCCGTTTCGACTTCGGCGGCCCGGTCAGGATTGGAATTTAGTTCCCCGATTTCGCCTCTAGCACCCGAAAGACCACCATCATCGTAGGCGGTTTTGACGAGCCGCCAGCCCTCGCCCGTCTGGCCACATGTTCGGGCAGCTACTGGCGATGCTTTTCCCGCCGATGCTGCCCGGAGTGGCGGTTCTAATGCGCGTCTACAGTCCCGATCTGAATTGGTGATAAAGAGCGAATCCCAATACGCGTCGACGAATAGCCATTTCTCCACCGTCTCAGCGTGGCCGGAGCTCCCGAATCTTCGGAGTATGAGCGGTTGCTTTCGAGGAAAAGTATGCGGCCAGAATCGCTTGCGCCGTTCTGGCGAACTCGGCTACGTCGGTTCGTTCATCCCATGCCTGCTGAAGGATCAGCCCATAGAACATGGCAATCAGAACACGTGCCGCGGCCTCAGGATTCAGCGTTCTTGGCAACCGTCCGCCGCCCTGAGCTTCTGCGATTGCATTCGACAGCAGCTTTAGCGGCTGATTGATCCCGCGTCGGATCAGCGTGAGAACCTTCGGGTTGCAGAGAGCCTCGGCCCACAGATGGATCCCGAGCCGGCGCTCCTTGCGAACACTGGATGCGGTAAGCAATTCGGAGGAAAAGCTTCGGAACAGCTCGCGAAGAGACGCGGCCCACTCGTCTCGATTCAGCGCCGCTTCGATGATCCGCTTCTCTCGTTCATGCCGCTCGTCAGCGAGCGTTTCGATGATTTGGTCTTTGCTCTGAAAGTAGCTGTATATTGCACCAGCGCTCAAGCCCGCCTCCCGGATGATGTCTTCCATAGTCGTGCGCTGAAAACCGTCGTGCGCGAAACACTCAATCGCCGCGTCCAGAATCTGCCGCCGGCGATTTTCTCGATGAGCTTCACTTACCTTTGGCAACTCGTCTCCTCCTGTTTCCGAACCTCTGCGATTGCGACATGGTAGAATTCATAGCCCTTCATTTTGTCTTTGCTTGCGCCCATGCAGAGAGCTCCGTACTCGGTCGCTCCGAGATCCTGCTTCAGCTCAAGGCCGCGCGCGTGTAAGTACGACGGAAGCTCTGTGGGATAGAAGCCGAACGTCCATGGCTCTCCCGCGCGCTGCAAATGTCGAATCACGTTGGGACTCACCGAGAAGGCGCCGGAGCCATCCAGCAGCCCGCGATGTATGTATGTGAACGCAATCTGGCTGCCAGGCGCATCGATGGACTCAGGAACATCGCGGCGAATTCATCGGTGAAGAGCCTTTCCTTTGGTGGGCGGCCGGATTCGAGCGTTCGAAACATGGCCATCGATTGGGCGGTGCGGCTTGCTTGACTGTCTTTCATCGTGACACTATAAAAAACGACGCTTCATTCTTTATTATCAGAGAAGTTAGTAGCATGCCATCATGGGAACGGCGGCACGACCGTTCAGGTTCAATTCATCCCCGAACACCTCGCCACGTAGTCGACCTGCCGCTTGCGATTGCCCTTCTTGCTGAGATCCCGGCCATTGAGCAGCAGAGCAAAATAGCGTGCCGCCATGGTAAGCTCGCAAAGATCGGTGAGCAGAGGGACCTCGTTTGAATCGAATCTCAGGTCGATTGGCATATCGGTCCTCCATCAGATCCCCCAGGAGAGTCAATCTTTAATGATCTCCGAGACCATCGAAAAGCCGAAGCGCGGATGGGCGGTCGCCCCGAATCTGCTCGATTACGAGAAAATCTGCGCCGGATTTTCGTGGGACGCGGCCCGGGGCGAACTCGACGGCCTGCCCGGCGGGCGCGGGTTGAACATCGCGCACGAGGCGATCGATCGTCACGCGGCCGGTGCGATCCGCAATCACCTGGCGCTGCGATGGATCGGCAAGGGCGGCGAGACGCGCGATTTCTCGTATGCCGACCTGCGGCTGCTCACCAACCGTTTTGCGAACGTGCTGCGGCGTCTCGGTCTGAGCAAGGGCGAGCGGGTGTTTATCCTCGCCGGGCGTATTCCCGAACTTTATATCAGCGCGCTCGGGACGCTGAAAAAAGGCAACGTCTTCTGCCCGCTCTTCTCCGCCTTCGGCCCGGAACCGATTCGTCAACGGATCGGCATCGGCGATGGCCGTGTGCTGGTGACCACGGTCCTGCTGTACAAACGCAAAGTCGCCGACATGCGCGCCTCGATACCGGGGCTCAAGCACGTGCTGCTGATTGGCCGCCCCGAAGAAATTCGCGCGATACCACGCACCGAAGATTTCCATCAGTTGATGAACGACGCGAGCGACGATTTCGAGATCGCGCAGACCGATCCCGAGGATCTCGCGCTGCTTCATTTCACCAGCGGAACCACCGGCAAGCCCAAGGGCGCGATGCACGTCCATCAGGCTGTCGTGGCGCATCATATGACCGGCCGCTTCGCGCTCGACTTTCATCCCGACGATATTTTTTGGTGCACGGCGGACCCCGGATGGATCACGGGTACGTCATACGGAATCATCGCGCCGCTCACCAATGGCATCACCAGCATCATCGATGAGGCGGAGTTCGACGCGGAACGATGGTACGCGTTGATCCAGAAGCAGAAGGTCACCAACTGGTACACCGCGCCGACCGCGGTTCGCATGATGATGAAGATCGGGACCGAGGTGATCAGCAAATACGATCTTCGCCATCTGCGCTTCATCGCGAGCGTCGGCGAGCCGCTCAATCCCGAAGCGGTGATATGGGGGCAGAAAGCGTTCGGCCTTCCGATTCACGACAATTGGTGGCAAACGGAGACCGGCGGCATTATGATTTCAAACTTCGCCGCGATGGATATTCGCCCGGGCTCGATGGGGCGCCCGCTTCCCGGCATCGAAGCAGGCGTAGTGCGCCGCCTTAAGGACGGCGCCATCGAAGAGATTCGCGAAGCCGGCGTCGAAGGCGAACTCGTGTTGCGGCCCGGTTGGCCGTCGATGTTTCGCGGTTACCTCAATGAAGAAGAGCGTTATCGCAAATGCTTTGCGGGCGGATGGTATCTCACAGCCGACCTCGTGCGGCGCGACGGCGACGGCTACTTCTGGTTCGTTGGACGCGCCGACGATGTCATCAAGTCGTCGGGTCATCTGATCGGGCCGTTCGAAGTCGAGAGCACGCTGATGGAGCATCCTGCGGTAGCGGAGGCGGGCGTCATCGGCAAACCGGACCCGATTGCCGGTGAAATCGTGAAGGCATTCGTCTCGCTCAAGCCGGCGTTCGTAGCGAGCGACGAGCTTCGCAGCGAGCTACTCGGCTTCGCGCGCAAGCGGTTGGGCGCGGTGGTCGCGCCCAAGGAAATCGACTTCATCGCCAACGTGCCGAAGACCCGCAGCGGAAAAATCATGCGCAGACTGCTCAAGGCGCGCGAACTCGGCCTTCCCGAGGGCGACATCTCGACGCTGGAGAGTTCGTAGATCGTGGCGTTGCAACCAACCATCGCGACACCAAACCTTGACGCCGGGCACGCGATCGCCTTGCTGCGCGACATGGTCCGCATCCGCCGCTTCGAAGAAAAAGCCGCCGAGCTGTACAGCGCGTCCAAAATCCGCGGATTTCTCCATCTATATATCGGCGAGGAAGCCGTCGCGGTCGGCGCGATGCGCGCGCTGAGGCCGGAAGACGCTGTCGTCGCGACCTATCGCGAGCATGGACATGCGCTGCTGCGCGGCGTTTCGGCCGACTCGATCATGGCCGAGATGTACGGCAAGCAGGAAGGATGCAGCCGCGGGCGTGGCGGCTCGATGCATCTGTTCGACGCGGCGACGCGATTCTACGGTGGCAACGCAATCGTCGGTGGCGGGCTGCCGCTGGCGATCGGTTTCGCGCTGGCCGACAAGCTGCAACATCGCCAGCGCGTGACCGCATGCTTCTTCGGTGACGGCGCTGTGGCCGAGGGCGAGTTTCACGAATGCATGAACCTCGCGGCGCTGTGGAAGCTCCCGGTCCTGCTGTGTTGCGAGAACAATCTCTACGCGATGGGCACGGCGCTCAAGCGCGCGCAGTCGCAAACCGATCTGAGCCTGAAAGCGGCGGCATACGAAATTGCCTCGTGGCCGGTCGATGGGATGGACGTCGTCGCGTGCGAGGAAGCCGCGCAGCGAGCGGCGCTCGCCGTGCGTTCCGGCGAGGGGCCGTGCTTTCTCGAATTCCGGACTTATCGCTTCCGCGCGCACTCGATGTACGATCCGCAGCTTTATCGCGACAAGCGCGAAGTCGAGGAATGGAAGAAACGCGACCCGATCGCGACCTTTCAGAATCGTCTGACAACACAAGGCGTTTTGGATGACGCGAACATGAAGCGCATCGAAGATGAGGTCGCATCAGAGATCGAAAAAGCGATCGCATTCGCCGAGTCCGGCACCTGGGAGCCGATCGAAGACCTTACGCGTTTCGCGTACTCGGGAGAGAAGCCGACGTGAGCCCGGACGCGCAGAAAGTGAAGATCACTTATCGCGAGGCGATGCGCCAGGCGATCCGCGACGCGCTTATCCGCGATCAGCGCGTCTTCCTGATGGGCGAAGATGTCGGCGCTTACGGCGGATGCTACGCAGTTAGCAAAGGATTGCTGGAGGAATTCGGCCCCGATCGCATCCGTGACACCCCGCTTTCCGAATCCGCGTTTGTCGGCGCGGGAATCGGCGCGGCGATGAACGGCATGCGGCCCATCGTCGAAATCATGACGGTCAACTTCAGCCTGCTAGCGCTCGACCAAATAGTGAACAACGCGGCGACGATCCTCCATATGTCGGGCGGCCAGATCAACATTCCGCTTGTGATCAGGATGACCACGGGCGCCGGCCGGCAACTCGCGGCGCAGCATTCGCATAGCCTCGAAGGATGGTACGCGCATATTCCCGGCATCAAGGTGCTCGCGCCGGCCACCCTGGAAGACGCGCGCGGGATGCTATGGACGGCGCTCGAGGATCCCGACCCGGTGCTCATCTTCGAGCACGGCACGCTGTACAACATGGAGGGCGAGATGGCCGTCGATGCGGGCGCGGTCGAGATCTCAAAGGCCGCAGTACGGCGCGCGGGGACGGACGTGAGTCTGATCACATACGGCGGCACGCTGGGCAAGACGATTCAAGCTGCCGAGCAACTTGCGGCATCTGGGGTCGATGCGGAGGTCGTGGATCTTCGCACGCTGCGGCCGCTCGACACCGAGTCGATCCTCGATTCGGTCATGCGCACGCATCGCGCGGTGGTTATCGACGAAGGATGGCGCAGCGGTAGCATCTCGGCAGAGATCAGCGCGCGCATCATGGAAGGGGCGTTCTACGAGCTCGACCTGCCGGTGGAGCGCATCTGCAGCGCCGAAGTTCCGATGCCCTATGCCCGGCATCTTGAGGAGGCGGCGCTGCCGCAAGCGTCCACGATCGTCGCAACCGTGACGCGGATGATGGGCGGTCATGGCTGATTTCCTGATGCCTTCGCTTGGCGCCGATATGGAAGCCGGGACTGTCCTGCAATGGCTGGTGAAGCCGGGCGACGCGGTCAAGCGCGGCGATATAGTTGCCGTGGTGGATACCGAGAAGGCCACTATCGAGGTGGAAATTTTCCAGACCGGCGTCATCCAAAAGATCGTCGTGCCCGAGGGAGAAAAGGTCCCCGTCGGTACGCTGCTGGCTGTGCTTGCCGTAGATGGCGAGGCTGTCGCTGCCGCTCACGAGGCCAAACCGAAACCCGCTGAGCACGCGCCGGTGGTTCTCGCGCCCGCTCCACCGACTCCGCCTGCTGTTGCGCGTGTCATGGCGAAGCCGATGCTGAAGCCTGCTGCGCCCCATCGCGCGCGTATCTCGCCGCTCGCGATGCGAGTCGCGATGGAACTCAAGGTCGATCTCGCGACTGTCAAGGGGACCGGTCCCGAAGGTGCGATCACCAAGGCCGATGTCGAGCGCGCCGCTGGGGCTCCGCCGACACCAGCTCCTGCACCTCGGGTTGCCGCGCCCATTGAAGGACCAGCACCAGCGGCGCGGCCGAAGGCCGCGGTCGCGCCGATCGATCATCACGCGGCGATGCGCAAAGTGATCGCGGCGTTGATGGCGCGCTCGAAGCGCGAGATACCTCATTACTACCTCGGCACTCACATCGACATGAGCAAAGCGATGGGGTGGCTGCAGGCGGAGAATTTCAAGCGTCCGGTGACGGAGAGGCTGCTCTATTCCGTGCTGCTGCTGAAGGCCGTCGCGCTCGCCGCTCATGAGATACCCGAGATGAACGGCTTCTGGATCGATGGCGCGTTCGAACCAAGCGAGGCGGTTCACGTCGGCGTCGTGATATCGATCCGGCAAGGCGGCCTTATCGCGCCGGCGATTCACGATGTTGACAGGAAGAGCCTCAGCGAGATCATGGCGAGTCTGCGCGATCTGGTTAAGCGCGTGCGCGCGGGAGTGCTTCGCAGTTCCGAAATCGCCGATGCGACAATCACCATCACCAGTCTCGGCGACGAGGGTGTCGAAAGCGTCTTCGGAGTCATCTATCCGCCGCAGGTTGCGCTGGTCGGTTTCGGCAAGATCGTCGAGCGCCCGTGGGCCAGCGGCGCAATGGTCGGCGCGAGACCGGTTATGATGGCGAGCCTGTCGGGCGACCATCGCGCGAGCGACGGTCATCGAGGCGCATTGTTCCTCACCGCCATCGAGCGTCTATTACAGGAGCCGGAGAACCTGTGACCGACGACGAGATAAAGGCGCTCTTTCTGCGCGAGCTACATAGGATCGCGCCCGAGGTCGAGTTGAGCGAAATCGATCCGGCCGTCGATCTGCGCGAGCAAATCGACCTCGACTCGATGGACATCCTGAACCTCGCGATCGTTATTCACGAAACGACCGGAGTCGATATTCCGGAAGCGGACTATCCGCGAATGACCAGCTTAAACGGCTGCGTGGCCTACCTGCATTCGCGCACCAGCTAGAGAGAAAAGGAAGACGGGAGGGACCGCTTTAAATTGGCTGTCGTTACTAAAAATTTCATCTGAACCGGAATTCGAGCGGCTGCGAGAATCGCTATCGAATTGATGCGGCGGGTGCCGCTCCTCGAAGGGCTGCATCATCAATATGTTCGGATCTAATTTTCGGTAACGACGCCGAATGAGCGAGCGGCCGCGCAGATGCGGGCGCAACGGCGACTCTTGAAAGCTCAGCGCACGGTTCTGCCGGCGTTGCGCATCAGGTACCATCTGTAGAGCCTTTCGAACACGATGCGAAGACTGGCGGGGCCGAGATAGGGCATCTTGTGATTCACCACGAACAATTCGGTGAATTCGCTTTGCTCGCCCGCAATCAGTTCGGAGATGATACGTCCCGCGGTTTGCGTGAATGCGACGCCTTCGCCGTTGTAGGCGACTCCATAGAAGATGTTCTTGTGATCTCCCATCACCCCTACCGACGGCGTGAAATCCATCGTGAAGCCCATCGTGCCGCCCCATGCATGATCGATTCGCAGTCCTTCCAGTTGCGGAAACGTCCTGAACAGGCTGCGGGTGAGTAATTCGAGGGCCGGCCTGTAGTTGCCGGAACTCGGCGCGTCGCCGGCGAAGTAGGGCGCGTCCGAACCGCCGATCACGATGCGCCCGTCCGCGGTCGGACGCTGGTAGTCGAAGAGCACCCGCAGGTCGGAGAGGCCCTGGCGGCCCTTCCAGCCTATCGATTCCCACTGCGCCTTGGTCAACGGCTCGGTGGCGATCACATAGCTGCAAAGCGGCAACACGCGATCGCGGAAGAAACCGAGCCTCGGGGAGTATCCGTTGAGGGCGAGCACCAGCACCGGTGCGCTTATGTCGCCCATTTCAGTTTCCACGCGGTGCACCTTACCCGGAGTCACACGCATCACCAGGGTCCGCTCGCGAACCTCGACGCCAGCGCGCTCGACCAATGGCTTGATGCCGCGCGCCAGCTTCGCCGGGTTGAGAATGCCGCCGTAGGGGAACTTGAGGGCGGCGATGTAACGCGGCGATCTGATTTCGGCCTCGAGTTCCTTGCCATGCAGCAGCGCGGCGTCGAGCCCCATCGACTTGTAGGTCTGAAGCCGGCGCTCGAGCTGGGCGGCTTGCTCCTCGTCGATGGCGGCTTCGAGCACGCCATTTTCCTCGAAGTCGCAGGCCACGCCGTGTTCCGCCACCATCCGCTTGATATGTCCGATGCCGTAGAGGCTCGCGTCGAAGGCCTTGCGGCCGAGCTCCGGGCCCACCTTGTTCACCCACTCCATCAGTCCCGAGAAGCCCGCGTCGCAGAAGCCCCCGTTGCGGCCGCTGGCGCCGTATCCGCAGCAGGCGCCTTCGAGCAGGACGATGTGCTTGTTGGGAAATCTGCGGCTCAGATGGAAAGCGGAGGAAAGCCCGGTGAAGCCGCCGCCGACAATGACGATGTCGGCCTTGTGGCTGCCCTTGAGGGGAGCGTTTATCTGCTGGTGTTCGAGGTCGGCCGCCTCGAACCAGAAATTGTCGAGGAAGTATTCGTACAGTTGCGGCGGCTTCGCCGGATCGTCGCCGAGCTGTTCAAGGCCGTGGGAGAGCGCCCATGCGCCCCCTGCGCCGGCGGCAACGCCGCCCAGGAATGCGCGTCTCGACACTTTCCTCGCGCCGCTCGGCTTCGCGCCGCTGAGACTTCCGCTCATCGCACCTTCCTCCCTTATTGGAATCCCGGGTTTTTATCGCGTGCACGTGACGGTTCAAAACTCTCCGGTCTCTGCACCGCTCGGCCGGGGCGTGGTGGTTTTGGATAATTCTTATGGAATACATAAAGGGGTAAGGCCATGTGCCGCAAGGAGGGCATCAACCAGAACCTCTATTATCGCTGGTCGAAGGACTTCCTGGAGGCGGGCAAGAAGCGGCTGGCAGGCGAAAAGGATCTTCGAGCGGCTGCGGGATGAGCATGGATATGATGGCGGGATCATGATCGTAAAGGACTACGTGCACGAACGGCGGCAGCGGCAGCGCGAGATGTTCGTGCCGTTGCGACTCGATCCCGGGCATGCCCAGGTCGACTTCGGCGAGGCGCGGCCGGTGATCGGCGGAGTGGAGCCGAAGATCCACTTCTTCGCCATGGATCTGCTGTACAGCGACAGCTGCCGGGTGCAGGCCTATCCGGCGGAGGTCCTCAACTCTCTTGCCGCCGCCGCACTGGCATGATGAAACCTTGCGCGGGACGGTCGCCATCCCTCTACGATCCAGGCCCGCGGGCCCGCATCCTTGAATCCAACGACGGAAGGTTCGTCAGCCGAACAGGCGCTTGCTCGCGATGGCGGCGCCGTCGCTCAGCGCCCTGAGCTTGAGCCACACGACTTCATCGGCAACCTCGCCGAGCCCGGCCGAGGTCGCGAAACCGCAATCGGTGCCCGCCATCACCCGGTTGGGATCGCCGATCGCCAGCGCGACGCGCTCGATTCGCTCCGCGACGACCTCGGGATGCTCGACGTAGTTCGAGGTAGTATCGATCGCGCCGACGATCAGTCTGAGATGGCGCGGGAGCGGATGCTGCGTGAAGCAGCGGTACTCGTGGGCGTGTCTCGGATTCGCCATCGAGAGCATCAGCGCGCCGACTTTGGCCTGGTAGAGGTGCTCGATAATCGCCTCGAGCGGGACGTCGTCATTGTGCGGCCCTTCGTAATTTCCCCAGCAGACGTGCATCCGGACGCTGTCGCGCGGCAGGCCCTCGATCGCGCGGTTGATCGCCTCGACAACCAGTGCGACAAAGGCAAGAAAATCGCGCAGGGGCTTGCCGGCGAAGCTCGTGTGCCGCTCCATCGCGAGGTCCGGGCAATCGAGCTGAAGGACCAGGCCGTGCGCGATTATGGTCTGGTACTCGACGCGCAGAGCGCCAGAGAGCGCCATCACATAGTCGCGCATTGATTCGTAATGTGAATTGAGCATCGCGGCCGCGACGATTCCGGGCGAAGGCGCGGTCATGAACGCGGCGGTGAATTGCCGCTCCTGCGCAGCGAGCGCATGGCGGAAGTCGTCGCACTGCTTTTCGATCGCCCCGCGCGCCACGTAACGCACCTCGCCGGTGGCCATCGGCGCGTGCATCAGGTCGACCTGAACGCGCGCGAACTCGGGCGCCTTGAGCGCGAGGAAGGTCGGATAGTGCACGAGATCGCTCATCACCGGGCGTTGGCTGCGCCCGGAGAAGCCGGTCATCCGGTGCTGTACGTAGGTGAAAAAGCTTTCGCGCCCCTGTTCGCCGTCATTGCCGATGTCGATGCCGGCTTCGAGCTGGCGCGCGACGACCGATGCGGTCGAGCGGAAGACGAGCTCATCCAGGGCGCGTTCGTCGGTCGGCTCCTGGCGGCTCTTGCGCCCGAGCAGTTCGGAGAGTTCGTTGGGGCGCGGGAGACTGCCCGCGTGGGTGGTCAGAATTCGCCGCTGTGAGTCCGCCATATGCCGCGCATGATTTCAAAATTCTCCCCTCGGCGCGAGAGTGGGCGCAAGACAGCGTCACCGGCATTTGCCCGTGGGACTCATCGCGGATTGGGTTTTGAGGAACCACAGGCGGACGCCATGCAGAGCACGCGTTTGGCGGGAGCTACAGGGCAGGAATTTGTCGTCCTGCCCGAAAAGCGCGGCGGACACGAGCGAGCTTAGGAAGCGTTCTTCTTTTTTTCTGCCCAGCGCTTCTTCATCGCTTCAGAGAGCTTCTTCCGGCCCGCAGCAGTGAGCCCGCCACCTCGCTTGGGCGCAGAGGCCTTACCGGTGGTCTTCCCTATACGACGCTCTGCCCAGCGTCTTTTCATCGCCTGTGATAAACGACGTCTCCCCGCTGCAGTGATACCGCCACGCCGCCGTTTGGGCGCACCCGCCCTTCGAACAATACCGCTGACCGCCACCTTCGCATCCTCGAGAAGGACGTCAATAGCCCGGCCCATCCTGTCTCTTTCCATTTTCAACTCTGTGATTATCCTGTTCAGGTCCAATTTCGCCTCCTGTTTGATAGCGGGTGCCGTAAGTATCCGGTCTCCGCCGAGCAACTACAACTCCCCCGCAGCTTAGACAACGTGGGGGGCTGCGATCCATCACATATGCCGGTCGGACGAAATATCTGATGGACTTTGGCCTCGTCAGATGCTGCAACCTAGATCGAGCCTCCCACGGTTCAACATGTACTTGGGGACCGTGGCTCGGCTGACGTCAATGCCGAGCTTGAGCAGCTCGCGGGGATCCACCAGGAATGCCAGTCTCGACCGATCCGCATGCCCTGTCGAAAATTGGCCTGCTCCCTTGGTCGTACCCACTTAAGTATTCTATCGGTAGGTTAGCGGCGACGAATCTATTCGAGGTGTCGAATATGCGTGCTGAAGGAACGGTGGGACAAGGGTTCGAGGCGGTGCGCGACGCATTCGCGGAAGGACAGGCCCAAGACGAAGGCGGCGCGCAGCTATGCGTGTATCGGCACGGCAGGAGAGTGGTCGATCTATGGACGGGAATGGATAAGCTGAATGGCCGTCCGTTTACCGCGGACACAATCACGATATTGATGTCGTGCACTAAGGCGGTCACCGCCGTGTGCGTGCACATGCTCGCCCAGCGCGGACTGATCCACTATGACACGCCCGTTGCAAGCTATTGGCCAGAATTCGCCGCTAAAGAAAAAACGGCAATCACGGTTCGCGACATCCTTGCACATCGAGCGGGCCTTATGGGCTTCGACGAGGAAACCGGAATATACGGCCGCAATCTATTCGACTGGAACCGCTGCACCGCAGCGCTCGCGAACATGGAGCCATGGTGGAAACCGGGCTCGGCGTACTTCTATCACGCTTTGACTTTTGGCTATCTCGCTGGCGAGCTCGTCCGGCGCGTCTCCGGGAAAACCATCGGCGAGTTTGTCGATTCGGAAATCGCTGCGCCGCTCAAAATTGACCTGTGGATCGGGCTCCCGTCCGAGCAGGAGTATCGCGTCGCGCCACACATCGTTCCCGCGACGCAGCTAACCGAGGAGCAGTGCAGGGCCCTGTTCACCAGCCTGGGACTGGATATGAACTCCCGCCCGGTGCGTGCGGTGTTCAACATGATCACAACCGGCATAGAAGGCTTGGGCATTATCAACACACGCGAAGCTCACGCCGCCGAGTTGCCATTCGGCAATGGCATCGCGAATGCGCGCGCGCTTGCAAAGATGTACGCCGCCTGCATCGGCGAGATCGACGGCGTCCGCCTATTGACGCGCGAGACGATGGAGCGCGCACGCGAATCGCAGAACGAGAGGCTTGGCGCCCCCGCTTCGCTGATGCCGCTGGTCGGGCCGGGGCCGCAGAGATTTGGCCTGGGTTTCGAGCTGCCGCGCGCGATCGAGCCGATGCTGGGTGCAGGATCTTTCGGGCATGCAGGCGCGGGCGGCCGTATGGCGTTCGCGCATCCGGAATCCGGCATCGCCGTGGCCTATGTATGCAACAGCATGTTGTGGGACGGCATTAGCGGCCCCGACCAACGCTGGCTCGGCTGGACAAAGGCATTGCGCGACGCGATCGGCAACTTTGGATTTTGATGATCAGAGAAATCCATTTTTCAATTTCTTCAGAACCACATAATATGCCCCCGCAACGGTGAAAAGTCTGAAGCGAGGCGGAATCATGCGCTTGGTGACGTTTGCAAATAAAAACGGAGAAGAAAGGCTTGGCGCCTTGTTCGATGGCGACTCGCGAGCAGGTGACCTGGCTGAGGCGCATCGGATGAGAACCGGGAAGATTGCGCCGCAGTTGTCCTCGATGCAGGCGGTAATCGAGGGTGGTCTGCCGGCACTCGATGTTGCGCGTGCTGCGCTCGAGCACGCGCGTTCCCGCGGCGATGGAGTGCTGGCATTTGGCGATGTTCGCCTGAAAGCGCCACTGCCGCGGCCGGTTCAGATGCGGGATTTTTTGTGCTTTGAGGAGCACCTGAAAAACAGCTTCGCCAGGGCGATCGAGGTGGCCACAGCAGGAGCATCAGATCCGGCCAAGGCGCGCGCCCAGCTGGAAGCCTCTGGCCGTTTCACGATTCCTCCCGTTTGGTACGAATTTCCCATCTATTACAAATGCAATCGGATGTCGGTGGTCGGGCCGGACGAAGATGTAATCTGGCCCCGCTACGCCCATATGCTCGACTACGAATTGGAATTGGCCGCAGTGATCGGCAAGCGCGGCGTTGACATCTCGCGCGAGCGCGCACGCGAGCACATCTTCGGTTACACGATTTTCAACGACGTGAGCGCACGCGACTACCAGATGCGGGAAATGACGGGTTCGCTGGGCCCGGCGAAAGGCAAGGACTTTGACACCGGGAACATCCTGGGTCCATGCATCGTGACCGCCGATGAGATCGACCCCTACAACCTGACGATGACCGCCCGCATCAACGGCGAGCAACTATCTCGCGGCTCGTCGTCAACCATGCACCATCGTTTCGAGGACTGCATTGCGCACGTCAGCCAGAGCGAAACGCTTTATCCCGGCGAGGTGCTATGTTCCGGGACGGTTGGCGGCGGCTGCGGGCTCGAGCATGGGCGTCTGTTGGCGCCGGGTGATACGGTCGAGCTGGAAATCGAAAAGATCGGCGTCCTTCGCAACCGAATTGTAAAACATGGCTGAGAAAAAGAATCCCATGAGCGAAGCCATCGATATTCTCCTCGCCTTGCGCGTGCGTGCGCTGGTCCACAAGTTCTGGGCGGCGGTGCGCGGCCCATCAGGAGAACGTTCGTGAGCAAATGGCAATTCACCAAAGGTCTGCATGACCTTGGACGTGGCGCTTATGCATACCTGCAGCCGTCAGGAACCTGGGGCTACAGCAACGCCGGCCTGATTACCGACGGAGATGAATCGCTGCTGGTCGATACGCTTTTCGACGAACGGCTGACCGCCGAGATGCTTGGCGTGATGCATGACGCGACCGGCTTTGGAGCCGACCGCATTGGCCTGGTGGTGAACACACATTCGAACGGCGATCACACCTTTGGCAATCGGCTTGCGAAAAATGCGGTGATTATCGCGTCGGAAGCGGCGGCGCACGAGATGCGCGAAGAAGGTAATCCGCAGATGCTCGCCGAACTGATGAGAAACGCGGCCGCGATGGGAGAGGTCGGCGCTTTTTTCAAGAGGATCTTCGGAGCGTTCGATTTCGCCGGGGTGACACTCAGGCTGCCCGACCGGACCTTTGCCGGAGAGGAAACGCTCAGAGTCGGCGACAAGCAGGTAAAACTCGTCCAGGTGGGGCCGGCGCACACAGCGGGCGACGTGATCGCCTTTGTGCCTGCGAATCGGGTCGTCTACACGGGAGATATTCTGTTCATAGATGGGACTCCGATCGCATGGGCGGGTCCCGTGAGCAACTGGATCAAAGCCTGCGATCGAATTTTGGGGCTGGATGTTGACGTGGTTGTTCCCGGCCATGGCCCGATCACAGACCGGGCCGGCGTCAAGCGGATGCAGGATTATCTGGTCTACGTCGACCAGGAAGCGCGCAAACGTCACGCCGCGGGAATGAATTCATGGGAGGCCGCACAGAATATCGCTCTGGGCTCATTCGGTGCCTGGGAAGATGCGGAGCGGCTGGCCGTAACGGTGGATACGATTTTTCGCGAGATAAACGACGATCACTCACCGCGCAACATCATGGACCTGTTCGCCCGAATGGCGCAGTTGCAGCGCCGCTAGAATGGGTCACCCAAACGGCTCGCGGCGTTGCTGACGAGTTCGAGGTGTCAGCCCTCTGATGGTGTGTGCCGCCTGACAACTCCGAAAGGTCCGAGAAAAATGGAATTCAGGCCGTTTTTAAGGCTTTTAGTTTTAAGGCACGGGAAGGCGGCATACAAATTCGCGCTGACCTGAGATAGAGTTCGGCCACTTCGCTCAGGAGTCTGCACAGATGGCTGAACTCAAGCACCGCGTGGTAATGGCCAACGGTATTCGCATCCACCTCGTCGAGGCGGGCAAGGGTCCGCTCGTTCTGATGGTCCACGGCTTTCCCGAATCGTGGTACTCGTGGCGGCATCAGCTTCATGCGCTCGCTGATGCGGGCTACCGCGCGGCGGCGATCGATGTGCGCGGTTACGGTCGCTCGTCGGCGCCAGCGGGGATTGACGAGTACCGAATGACGAAGCATGTCGCCGATAACTTGGGCGTGGTCGAGGCGCTTGGTGAGAAGATCGCGACTATTGTCGGCCACGACTGGGGCGCGCCGATCGCGGCAAACTCCGCACTGTTGCGTCCCGACGTGTTCCGCGCGCTGGTGCTCCTGAGCGTCCCTTATTCACCCCGAGGAGCGCGCCGGCCAAGCGAAGCATTCCGCGTGATGGGTGGCAAGGAGGAATTCTACATTGAGTACTTTCAGCAGCCGGGTCGCGCCGAAGCCGAGATCGAGCCGGATGTCAGCGGGTGGCTGCTGGGCTTTTACTACAGCGCCTCGGGCGGTGCGAATCAGCCCGCCCACGCGCGAATTTGCCGCTATCTCCGCTCTGTAGTGAAACAATACATACTGTGTGGCGGATGACGCAGTCTTATGCGAACTGCTCTCTGCGTCAAATTCCCTGATCATCAGGGAAAATACAGGGAATTTTCGCGATTTCGGCCGCCTTGGGGTCGAATTGAGACCAAATAAGTCTTGTCTTCTCTCGGGTTTTTGAGGAAATTCCCTACTCAACCGAACAGGGAATTATTTTGGAGGAACAGGGAATTTTTTCCGCGGATCAGGGAATTTACAGGACGGATCAGGGAAATCAGTAATTCGCCACACACAGGGGACGAGTAGTCTCATCTTTACCCGGTTCCGGCCCTCCTTAGAACTTATGCGGCCGGAGAGGCGGTTGCCGTCGGCACGGCGCTTGCCGGTATGGAGTAGCCGTTGTTCGTGCACCAGATCTTGACACCGTCATTGAGGAGGGCCGTACCGATTTTACCGCCCTCGCTGCCTGCCGGCCCGTACATTGCCCCCGCGACGAGTGGTACGATTGTTGCGTCCACCGGGTTACCGCTCGCAACGTCGCCACACGCAGCCTCGACGGCATCCTCGGTCGCGCACGCGAGAGGATTACGAGTAGATGCGTTGCATCGCGCGGCCAAATCACTCTTGGTCGGCGCATCGAAGACTTTCAAGGTCAGGCACGCGGCTTGATCAGGAGTGGGTGCATGGCATCGCGCGGTTAAATTATTCTTGGTCGGAATCAGGTCTGCCACCGTCTGGATTGGCGCCGGGGAATTTGTCGAGCAGCCAACAATCGCCAGTGCGATTACGCACCCTAGAAGTACCACTCTCCGTTCCATCTTTCTTTGCTCCTGCTCGGCCTTTTGCCGCGGTTGGTTCAATTTTCGCTAAGCGACATTGATGGGGAATTCCTTTTTCTCTTTCAAAACAGGCTATTCGTAGCCCCTAATTGAACTCAGAGTCAAGTCGTTGCCCTGCTGACGATCGCGGCCGACGCGGGCATCCGCAGGGAAGCTGGGTTTGAGCCGCGCGACCGCTTCGCAGGCCGACTCCGCTGCTTTTGGGAACGGATTCTTCACACACTTCCTGTATCCATCGTTCAGGTCTGCCGCGCTTATCGTAGAATCGCACCACCGCTGTCATAAGCCGCGAGGGCGGTCACGATGAAGCCGACGCGAGGGAACAACTCCCCAAAGTGGGACTCCACCTTCGCCACGACCAGCCGCGTCCTATTTTAACGGGAATCGGCGCGGTAAAGAGCGGGCGATTCACGCCAAGATAATCTCGACGCATCACGAGCAGACAGGATTCGCAGAAGCGGGGTGATCGTCGTCACCAAAAGGGGCCGTGGAAAACCGTCGGCCAGCAGAATTGATCCTTCTCCTGGCAAGCTGCGACTCCAAGTGCCATTTGCTAGGGGCACGACAGTTCGCCGAGATGGCCCGCCATTCGCGCCTGTTTGTAGTAAGTCGCAGCTTTGCTTTTGTCGCCTGTCCAGCAGTACGCCGTGCCCAAGTTACGGTAAAGCCCTTGTGCGAATTGCTTCGGTTGGGCGGGTGAGTCATAGCGATCATATTTGGTCGGATCTTCTTCATAAGCGGTCCGCGCCTTTTCCAGTAAGGGTTCCGCCAGTAGAGCGGCAGACTTCTGCGCGGAGGCTACAGACCCGCCATCCCCCGTCCCCCGTGCACTCGCGTCCTCTAGGCGTGAAAATGCCGCGTCGTTCAAGTTAAAGATGTAATCTAACTGGTCCAGCTGGCCACAATCGCGGGCCGTGTCGCTTGCAGCCGCAGTATCAATCGCTGGCTCGGACTTCTGCGCTTTCCGAATTTCGGGCCATGTCAGACCTGACTGCCGCGCTACCTTACAGTTAAGTTCCTTGAGGTCATGCGTAAGAGCCTCTCGCTCAGATTGCGGTACCAAAGATGCCACCGCGTGCACGTCTACCGGGGACTTGGAAATATTTGCCAACGTCTTGACCGCTTGATCGCTGGCCGAAGCCTTCTTCGCCGCCTCGCCGGCAGACCACGCCTGCAATTCGTACTGCATCTGGTGATTCAAATACTCTAAGAAGGTCAGATCGTCCGGGAGAGAACCATGGTCACTGTGGGTGTATTGCACCTCGAACCATCTCCCAGCTTCATCTAAAGAATCGGGTATGGCTCTTCTTCGAGGTACGCGCCCATCTCCGCTGTTGGAAAGCGGGTCGACCGTTAGATGGAAGGATCCCAGCGATCCGTCGATGATGACTCTATCCACGGTTTTGAAATTCTCGCTCACGAATATGGTAAGCGGGACGTTTTGTTCGTGTTGCCGATCGATATCCAACTCGCGGCGGAAGGCTTGGGCTAATGCTATCGCCTTCGATCGCCGCTGGTAAAAAAGGTCTCGCGCCGCTTTGTCGCTGCTACTATTAGGGAAGTCGTAACTCCAGGTACTCTTGCTAAATAAGGCGCCCTCGTTCAACAAAGTTTTCTCCACTTGCGGCAACTCCCACTCTTGCTCACTCAAGAGATTTCTTGCTCGTGGGGGGAAGGTCTGATCCATCACACACGCGCGGTCCTGGTCAGTCTCTGGAGGCAACAGTTCAAAAATGGATGGAAAGGTATAGGCACTCGCCCTCAACTCTGAAAAATAATATTTGTACACCAAGTCCAACGGTGCTGCGGGCAGACCTTCAGAGTTTGCGGGAATGTCTTCATAGCCGTGAGCCATTATTCGTACCATCTCGCAGGAACCATCGAGCGGAGAGCCGAGCAGCAGCAGGTGTTTTAGATGTACCTGGGGCGTGTAGTAGTGCTGTAGCCAGTACCACGCGACCAACCCACCCTGACTATGGGCCACGATTACGAGGTCCCGGTCTCGCAAATCCTCTTGACTCCGCAAGTGTTTGTCTAGGTCGATCGCAGCGTCGCGGATATCTCGCCGCCAGTCGTAAGGAAACGCGTATAGATCCTGACGACCGCTGGTGGTTGAGCACATTGTTGTTATCGCTTGGCCATATATGTGTACGGCTTCAATCGCCTGGTAGTCGAGGAGAAGTTCGGCACGGACGTTTGCTGGACATTCGGCTGGATCAAAGACCAGATCCTCCGCGCTGACTCTTTCCTGTCCCCATATTGTCTTACCTCCTTTGGTGAGTTTGGAACCTAGTATGCCGGGAATGAAAATGATAGCGGGTCGGTCTTGCCGACTGTTTGGTACATCGCTCTGGGCGAGCACCGACTGCAAGTGTTCGCCAGTCAGCTTCGCAGGGAAGGGCTCTAACCGTGACGATGGAACGGGAAGGGCGGACGTACTATTGCCCGAACAGAGTAGCGGCATGGGCGTAAACTGGTCATCGCATGCCGGTCCGCCCGCGTGAGTGTCGGCAACTGTACTATTGGCAGCAGATGCGCCTCCAGGTATCACATGTGTCACACAACCTGCGAATAGAGAGGCGCTGCTGAGCGATAGTAACAGAAATAAAGTCGGTGCCCGCATGCTGGGTGTGCCTCCTTCGGCTCGTGACGCACTCCGAGCATACTCGCCCCCTTGCCGTTTGGAATCAAGCCGGGATTTCCGTTTTGACTCTCCGATATCGGGTTCTCGACCAATCAGGCGGAGAACTTTCGAGGCTATGGCCTGCACCCCAATTTCCAACCAATCATAAGTAGAGTCCGCCGGTTATTTCGCCCCTCCTGGAACATGTTGTTTGAGGCTTTGGTTTCATCTTCATCCCAGTTTTTCTGGCCGCGCTTCACTCTCTGAGGGCGGCCGAAAAACTGTCCGGTTTTGGATCCTCGGCCGGGGTGCAAGCGACAGCTATGTGCGCCATCTGGTGCCGCTCGCGCTGCTCGCTCCAGCAATCGTGGAATCCATCTGTGCAGGGCGGCAAGGCGTATGCCTCTCCGCCGAGCGTCTGAAGACTCAGGCCGGTGTTCCGATCGAATGGGACGCGCAGCAGCGGCTCCTTGCGGATTAGAGGGCCGGGCCTCTTCGCTTCTTGCCCACTAAGGACCTTCGATCTAGCGAACCGAGAAGCGCCAGGGCGCGATCGGACACAACCCGCTCGTGGCACCGAATCTCTTCTGAACAGAGAGGAATCGGGGCGAATTGGCGATTTGCAAGATTGGTCGCTCTCTCCGCTGCCACAAGCGGTGCGAATCAGCCCGCCCACGCGCGAATTTGCCGCTATCTCCGCTCTGTAGTGAAACAATACATACTGTGTGGCGGAGAGGGGGGGATTCGAACCCCCGGAGCCGCAAGGGCTCACGTGATTTCGAGTCACGCCGGTTAAACCAGACTCCCGAACCTCTCCGCGGTAGACGAGCATCGATGTTTGCTCCCGCGCAGTCAAGCTGACCCTGGCTCGGATTCGTTCTCGCGCCGCTCGTCAACGAAATGCCGCGCTTGGAACATTCTCGATCGGACGATTTTGCGATCGCAGCGGAATTTGATCCCGCCGGAATTTCCGGGTCGCGAGTTACTCGCGGCGGAACGCATACAATCCCATGAAGCCCGGCGGACGCCATCCTCCGTTCGCGCACGCGTTGCACACCACGTACTGCTTGTGGCGCCCGTCCTCGACGCCCGTGAGCGCGACTGCGCTTTCCGTGGATACGGGCTTGTTGCAGGCGACGCAGGTCGCCGTCAGCGCCTTGTTCTGCTTGGCCTTATCACTTGGCATCGCGGCCGCACCACTTTTCTGAAGATGTCATTTGCATTCGAGCACCAATGAGTTCTTTCATATATTTCTCGCCGCGTCACCCACCCCGAAAAAAAACGTCAACTGATCGGAAAACAAAATGGACCCGGGAAGATCGAAACGCGCCGGTAGAATCTGAAATTTCCCATCTCGCCTCAGTTCTCTGCTCGGCGCGCGCGAAAGAACTCGCGCATTATCTCGGCGCACTCCGGTTCTATCACGCCGGCCACTACCTCGAATCGATGGTTCAGGCGGCCGTCGCGGCCGATATCGTATACTGAGCCGAGCGCACCTGCCTTGTCGTCGCGCGCGCCGTATATAACCCGTGCGATTCGCGCGTTTACCATCGCACCTACGCACATCACGCATGGCTCGAGAGTGACGTACACCGACACCGCCGTCAGCCGGTACGTTTTGAGCGTCGATGCGGCTGCGCGAATTGCCAGGATTTCCGCGTGCGCCGTCGGATCGCCGAGCCCTATTGGCTGGTTATGCCCTGCCCCGACGATTTGCCCATCAGCGACCGCGATCGCGCCGACCGGGACCTCACCCTCTGCCCCGCCGCGACGGGCTTCGGCAATAGCATCGGCCATAAACTGCAGGTATTCAGCGGTCGCCATGTGACTCCTGGAGCGGCTCCGGCGGCGTTCAATTAGTAGATTGACATTGGCGAAGCCCCGCACCAAGGTCGAGGGTGATCGGGCGGCGCGATCGCTGATACTATAATGGCCACGCCGCCATGCGATTCATCGACGAAGCCAGGGTATTCGTGCACGCCGGCAAGGGCGGCGACGGCGCAATCGCGTTTCTGCGCGAAAAATTCCGACCGTTCGGCGGACCTGCGGGCGGCAACGGCGGGCGCGGCGGCAGCGTAATCTTCCAGGTCGATGAAGGCCTCTCGACGCTGCTCGATTTCAAATATCAGCCGCGTTTGATCGCGAAAGACGGCGAACCCGGCCGCGGCAAGGAACAATATGGCCACGGCGCCGACGACATCATCGTGCGAGTGCCGCCCGGCACGATTGTCTTCGACGAGGAAAGCGGCAAGACGCTCGCGGACCTGGTGATGCCGGGTGACACGGCAATCATCGCGCAGGGCGGCGAGGGCGGCCGCGGCAACATGCACTTCGCGTCCTCGACGCGACGCTCGCCACGAATCGCGACGCCGGGAACCGCGGGCGAGCAGCGATGGATCCGGATGGAGCTGCGGCTGGTCGCGGAGGCCGGGCTGGTAGGACTTCCGAACGCGGGCAAATCGACGCTGCTGACCGCGCTCAGCGCGGCGCGCCCGAAGATCGCGTCCTACCCGTTCACCACGCTGGCGCCCAATATCGGCCGCGTGTCCATCTCGGGCGAGGAAAGTTTCACGCTGGCCGATATCCCCGGCCTTATCGAAGGCGCGCATCGCGGGCTTGGACTCGGGATCCGTTTCTTGCGCCATCTGGCGCGCACGCGGCTCGTCGTTTACGTGCTCGACGGCGCGGACAATCCCGACGCCGCGTTCGCGACCGTGCACGCCGAGATCGCGGCGTTCGATCCCGCGCTGGCCGATCGCCCGGCGTTGGTTGCGCTCAACAAGATCGACCTGATCGCCGCCGACGAAGTGAATAAGACCGCGCGCAAGCTCCGCAAGCTCACCGGTCTCGAAGTATTCCCGATTTCGGCGGACAAGAGCGAAAATTTGGCGCCGCTGGTCGCGGCGATCGCGCGGATGCTTCATCGGATGGATCAACCGGCCGCATGTCCCAGCTGAACTACAAGGAATCGACGGTCGCGCGCGCGCGGCGGATCGTGATCAAGGTCGGCAGCGCCGTATTGTCCGAAGTCGATGGACTGCGCGTCGATGTGATCGAGCAGCTCGCGGCGCAGATCGAGTCGGCGGTGCGGGCCGGCTATGAAATCGTGATCGTCACGTCGGGCGCGGTGGCCGCGGGACGCGCGCGACTCTCGAAACTTCACGGCGCAACGATCGCAGCGCGGCAAGCCGCCGCCGCCACCGGGCAGATCGAGCTGATGTCGGCGTGGGCGCGCGCATTCGCCGTCCACGATCGGACCGTCGCGCAGATTTTGCTCACCCATCAGGACCTGGCCGAGCGCCGCAGGCGTCTCAACGCAAGCCAGACTATTTCGGAATTGCTCGGCGCGGGCGTGATTCCAATCGTCAACGAGAACGACACCGTCGCAGTCGAGGAAATTCGCCTCGGCGACAATGACGTGCTGTCGTCGCTGGTCGCGAGCCTGGTGCAGGCGCAACTTTTGGTCATCTTGAGCGACGTGGACGGCGTCCTGACCGCCGACCCTCGCGAGCGCAGCGACGCGCGGTTGATTCCCGTGATCAACGATCCGGAGGCCGAGATGCGCGGGTTGGTGGTCGAGAACGCGGGTCCGCTGGGGGTCGGCGGGATGGCGACCAAGTTGAAGGCGGCGCGGCAGGCGGCGCAGGCCGGAATCGCCGTGATAATCGCGCGCGGGCGCGAAGCCGGCATCGTCACCGCCGCGCTGGATCCGGCGCGCGAGGCGGGCACGCTGATCGTGCCGGCCGGAGTGCGGCTCAAGAGCCGAAAGCATTGGATAGCGTTCGCGCTGCGGCCGGCGGGCTCAATCGCGGTCGATAAGGGAGCGGCCGACGCGCTCTGCAACCGGGGACGTTCGCTGCTGCCCTCGGGCGTGCGGGAGGTGCGGGGAGACTTCGGCGGCGGCGATTGCGTGAGCCTGCTCGATCCCGACGGAGTCGAGTTCGGGCGCGGCTTGGTGAACTATCCGGCGTCCGACGTGTTGAAAGTGGCCGGGCGGCGTTCGACTGAAATCCCGGCTCTGCTCGGCTACAAAGTGGCCGACGAGATTATCCATCGCGACAACTTCGTGCTGATTAAGGAAATCGCGTAGGGCAGGGGAGTCACTTAATTGAAGGTGAAACCCACCATGGGTTTCAGCAGGGGTGACCCCTGAACCCAATGTTAAGAAACGTGCGGGCTATCGCCCTGTTAGAAGTAGAGGGGCAGAAGACTCGCAGTTTATTTGAGCGGCTTCGGAATATATCCTCAATTAGTGACAGACTTGAGGGCGGACGAGCAGCGAAATCGGATGACGGTCGAAGCGGATACAATCGCCGCGTTGGGGCGGGCGCGGGCGGCGGCGCCAAGGATGGCGCTCGCGACGACGGCGGAGAAAAACGATTTTCTACGCCGGTTGGCGAGTTCGATTCGCGATTCACGCGCGGAAATTATCCGCGCCAACGCAATCGACCTCGAGCGCGCGCGCAAGAGTGGACGCGGCGGAGCGTTCGTCGAGCGGCTGACGCTCGATGACAAGCGAATCGAAGCGATGGCCGCGGGCGTGCTTCAAGTCGAGGCGCTCGACGATCCGGTCGGGACTGCGATCGAGAAGTGGACGCGGCCCAACGGACTGAAGATCGAAAAGCGGCGTGTGCCGATCGGCGTGATCGCGATGATTTACGAATCTCGGCCCAACGTCACGGTGGATGCGGCCGCGCTGACGCTGAAAGCCGGCAACGCGGTGGTATTACGGGGCGGCAGCGAGGCGCTCGGCACCAACGGATTTCTTTCGGGACTGATCTCGCAAGCGTTGAGGGACGCCAGGCTGAATCCCGACGCGGCGACCTTTATCCGCGATCCGGATCGCGAAGTAATCCAGACAATGAAGCGCAGCCGCGACCTGATCGACCTGATAATTCCGCGCGGCGGCAAGTCGTTGAAGGCGGCGCTGGAAGGCTCGGCGGTTGCGCTGCTGCCGCATTTTGACGGTATCTGTCACACCTACGTTGACCGGGCGGCCGATCTGAAGATGGCCGAGGAAATCTGCTTGAACGCGAAATGCTCGCGGCCGTCGGTCTGCAATGCGATGGAGACGCTGCTGGTGCATCGCGCGGTCGCCGAGAAATTTCTCCCCGCGCTCGCCGTGCGCATGACGGCGGCCGGCGTCGAGATCCGCGGCGATGAGCGCACGCGAAAAATCGTCCCCGCAGTGGGCGCGGCGACGGACGAAGATTGGGACACGGAATATCTGGACCTGATACTGGCGGTGAAAGTGGTGGATTCGATTGACGAGGCGATCGCGTTTATCGCGCGTCACGGGTCTCATCTTGCGGACGCGATCGTCACGGGCGACGCGGAGGCGGCGGCGCGCTTTGAACGCGAGGTCGATTCGGCTACGGTTTACGTCAATGCGTCAACACGTTTCACCGACGGTTTCGAATTCGGATTCGGCGCAGAGACCGGAATCTCGACCAATCGGCTGCACGCGCGCGGGCCGATGGGACTCAACGAGTTGACCACGTACAAGTACGTCGTTGGCGGGACCGGACAAGTTCGCGCCTGAGCCACGAAGCTAAAATCACATGCGAGTAGGATTGTTCGGCGGCACTTTCAATCCGATTCATCTCGGGCATCTGCGCGCGGCCGAGGAAGTTCGCGAGGCAATCCATCTCGACCTGGTATATTTCATTCCGGCCGCGTCGCCGCCGCATAAGGCGAAGAGCGAATTGGCGCCCGCGGAGCATCGGCTCGCGATGGTTCGGCTGGCGACCAAGGGCAACCGGCATTTCATGGCGTCGGACGTGGAGATTCGGCGGGCCGGGCGCTCGTACACGATCGACACGGTGCGCTACTTCCTGGCGACGCTGCGCCAGCCGGCGACGCTGTACCTGCTGATGGGCGCGGATCAGTTTGCCGAGCTCGAATCGTGGAAGGAGCCGGACGAACTGGCGCGCTTGTGCAACTTCGCCGTTCATACAAGGTTAACCGAAGGCGAGGCGGGTTCGCCGCGAATTTCAGTTGCCGCGCTCAAACGATTTGGCTACACTCAGGCAGACGATCACTACGTGCATTCGAGCGGACAAACGCTATCTTTCGTCGAAACCACGTTCCTACCCATTTCAGCGACTGAAATTCGCGGCAAACTGCAACGCGGTGAATCGATCAGGTACCTGGTGCCGATCGACGTCGTCGATTACATTCAGTACCACGCGCTGTATTGAGGATCACTCTGCTTAAACTTTTGCGTTCATTCCGATCGAACCAGCCACAAGCGGCGAGTAAGTTGCCGCGTCGCGGACACATTTCTTGACGGCGCTGAAGAAGGCATACGCCGCCGCCGAAGCGGCGCTGGAAAAAAAGGCCTACGACCTGGTGGTGCTCGAAGTCGAGCATCTGAAGTCAGTCGCGGATTATTTTCTGGTAGCGACCGGGCGCTCCGACGTGCAGGTGCAGGCGATCGCGCGCGGGATCGAGGACGCGATGGGCAAGGCGGGACAGCGGGCGCTGGCGGTCGAAGGGATGCATCATGCGCACTGGGTGGTGCTCGACTACGACGACGTGGTTATCCACCTGTTCTACGAACCGGCGCGGGAGTTCTATCGGCTCGAAACCAACTGGATCGACGCGCACGAAGTGAAGTTGCCGGAGCCGATTCGGACGCAGGCCGAGGGCTTGCGCATCCGGGCGCTGGGGTGAGAGTCGGCGCGCGCGGGGGTTTTTTAGTCAGGCCTCGCGAATCACGTGCGAGATCCAGACCAGGATGATGGCGCCGATGGTCGCGACCACGATGGCGCCGATCATGCCGTTCTGCCCCGGAATGCCGAGTGCGCCGAAGATCCATCCGCCGACGAGGCCACCGAGCAGGCCGAGCACGAGGTCGCCGATCAATCCGAAGCCTTCGCCGCGGATCAGCTTGCCTGCGAGCCATCCCGCGATTATTCCGACTATGATTGCACCAACCATTGTGAGGCCCTCATTACGTTTTTCGTCTTTCGTTTCTCGTTGTCGCAACAACGCCTCGAACGACGGGGCGAGACTGCTACTTTTTTTGTTCCATCGGAACGCCGCAGCACTTGAGTTGTCCGGAGCCGCCCTTGGTGACGATAACCTGCGATTTGCAATTGGCGCAGATGTAAACTTTGCCGAGCTGATTTGCCATTCCTGAGTCCTGATCCTTTGGGACGATTTTTTCTTAAAACTTTGTGCCTAAAATTTACGCGCCTCTGAACAGCGGCTTGCGCCTCTCGAGAAAGGCGCGCACGCCTTCGGCGCGGTCGGCAGTCGTTTGTAGCAGGGCGTATAGATCTTCCTCAAGCCTTATGCCCTGCTCCAATGTCATGTCGTAACCCTTGAGCACGGCGTCCTTGACCAGCCGCGCGGCCAGCGGAGCGCGGCTCAGGATCGCCTCGGCGACGCGACCGCTTAATGCGGCGAGCTCGGTGCGGCTGTCGGCGAGATAAGCGACGAGGCCGGTGCGCATCGCTTCGTCGGCTCCCAGAGGCGTCCCGGTGAGCATCATGCGCAGAGCGTTGCCGGCACCGACGAGCCGCGGGAGTCGCTGGGTCGCGCCGAAGTGGGGCATCGCGCCGCGTTTCATCAGCGTGATCGCGAATCGAGCCGACGAAATGGCGACCCGAATGTCGGCGGCCATGGCAAGTTCCAATCCTTCATCGAATGCGTCGCCGTTGATGATCGCAACGGTGGGCTTGGAGAGCACCGCGAGCGATTCGACGAGGCGCGGATCCACGCCGTTGTCGAAACCGGTGCAGAACACGGAGCCGGCGCCGGTGATAGCGAGCATGCGGGCGGCGGCGTCGTCCTCGACGTGCTCGATCAGCTCGAGCATCCGCACCGCCATCGCAGGCGTGAGCATCGCGCGCGGAGCGGCGTAGCGAAGCGTCGCGCTGACGCATCCGCTGGCGAAGGCAACGTCGATCACGCCGGCGGCCTGGTGGCGCGCGGCGCGGGTTCGGGTTTTTTTGGCGGGGCGCGGCGTCAGACGTCTCCCGCGGGCGCGCGCAGGTCTTTGCGCAGGATTTTGCCGAGCGGATTTTTGGGCAGCGCGTCGATGAACTCGATACGCTCGGGACGCTTGAAGCTGGCGAGCCGCGAGCGGCAGAACTCGGCGAGCTCTTGCTCGGTCACGGTCTTCCCCTTGCGCACGACGACGAAGGCCTTGACGGTCTGCCCCCACTCGACGGAGGGCACGCCGATAACGGCGCATTCATCGACGGCCGGATGGCTCATGAGGACGGTTTCGATTTCCGCGGGAGCAATATTTTCGCCGCCGCGGATGATCATGTCGTCCTTGCGGCCGGCGAAGAAGACGTAGCCGCCGCTGTCGAGCCATCCGAGATCGCCCGTGGCGCGCCATCCGTCGGGCATTTGCGCGTTGTCGTCGCGGCCAGCGTAGCCCTTCATGATTCGCGGCGTGCGGATGATTATTTCGCCGACCTGGCCGGTGGGGAGGAACTTGCCGTCCTCGTCGCGGACGCGAATCTCGACGTCGGGGAGAGGCAACCCTACCGAATTGAGGCGTTTGAGTTTGATCTCGATCTGCTCGGGCGTGCCCTCGATTCTATGATCGTCGGGGCCGAGCACGGTCAGCGATGAAGTTGTTTCGGTTTGTCCGTACGCGTTCACGAAGCCGACTTGTTTCGGAAAGACTTCTATCGCGCGGCGAATTACCTGCACCGGCATTGCCGCGCCGCCGTAGGCGAGGTTGGTCAGGCTGGAGAGATCGGAGTTCGCAAATGACGGCTCGTCGATGATCTGTTTCATCATCGTGGGCACAACGAAGCCATGCGTGACGCGCTCGCGCTGGACGAGATCGAGCCACGTGCGGGCGTCGAATTGCGGCATCACGATCATCCTGCGGCCGGTCCAGATGTTGGTCATGTACGAGGTGGTTCCGGCGATGTGGTAAAACGGCACGCACACCAGAGCGACGCCGCGATCGGTGCCGTCGGCCATCTCGACGTTGGCGGTCACGTAGGCGGTGAAATCGCGAAAGCGCAACTGCACACCCTTGGGCAGCGAGGTGGTGCCGCTGGTGTACATCAGGATCGAAATATCCTCGTCTTCGACTTCAGCTTCGGATTCATCGGGCACAGCCTTGGCGATCAGATCGGCGAGCCGCGGCAATCCACGGGCGCCGTCGCCGATCGCGACAATCCTGCTCGCGCTGAGCCGGGACTGAATTTTGCTTATCAGTTCGAGGTAGCGATCGCCGACGAGCAACGCCTTCGCCTGTGCGGTGTTGATCATGTATTCGAGCTCGGCATCCTTGGCGCGATAGTTAAGCGGCAGGAATATGAGTCCGGCCTTGGCGGCAGCGTAGTAGCATTCGACGTAGAGATCGGAATTGGTGTCGAGCAGGGCAACGACGTCGCCATGCGCCAACCCGAATTGTTTGAAGACCGCGCACAGGCGCGCGACCTGGTCGTTCAGATCCGCGTAGGTAAGGCGTCGCGCGCCGAAGACCAGGATTTCCTGGTCGGGCACGATCGACGATGGGATCGTGACGAAGTTAACCGTGTTCACAGCGCGCGATTCCTCCAGGTAGATGCAAATCAAATATTGGCATTTTTTCCGCCGCGGACCGGCCCGGGGCTGCGGTCGAGTTCGATCAGCGCGAGCCGCTTCCAAAGCCGGCGTTCGAGTTCGAGTCCCTGTCGAAGCGGCAAATCGAGGCCTCCCCAGACCGCCAGCTTTAGTATCGCGGACCGCTCGCGCGCGACGCGTCCAAAGGCGCGGGCGATCGAGAGAGCGCGGCGATCCAAATCCGCCAAGGGAACTACTTCGGCGACCAAACCTACAAGTAACGCGTTTTGGGCGTCAATCCAACGGCCGGTGAGGCAAAGATCGAGGGCGCGGCCCAGACCGAGCCGGCGGGCGGCGGTTTGGGTGCCAGCGACGCCGGGAATCATTCCGGCGCCGGTCTCGGGCAGGCAAAGCCTTGTGTCGTCCGCGGCGATGGCGAGGTCACACAGCAGCGCCATCTCGAGTCCGCCGCCAACCGTGTAGCCGTGGATCGCCGCGATTGTCGGGACGGGCAGCGCGCGAAGCATCCCCCACACGTCGCGGCGAAAGCGGACCCATCGCGCAACGATCGGCGACGGCGCCAGCCCGAACTCGGCAAGATCGCCGCCGGTGGAGAAGGCCTGACCGGCGCCCCGCAACACCATCGCGCGAACGTCGCGATCGTCGTGGATGGCGGCGAGAACCTGAAACAGATCGTCGCGCATCGCCATGTTGTAAGCGTTGAATTGATCGGGACGATTGAGCGTGACCCACGCGACGGGCCCGCGCTTGCTGTAGAGGACCGCGCTCGAGCCGCTCGATGACATCATCCGGAACGCAGCTCGGCGCTGTCGCTGCTGGCGATGGCGGGACGGCCGCGCTCGTAAACCACGCGGCCGCCGACGATTGTTATATCGACGGCGAGGTTCATCAGATCGGCGGGCTTGAGCGAGAACGGGTCGCGCGGCAGCACGATGAGATCGGCAAGACGGTCGGGCTCGATGGCGCCGGCGTCGAGCCGGGCGAGGCGCGCAGCGTCGATCGTGAAAAGCGCGAAGGCCTCGTGGATGGGAAGCGCTTCGGCGGGTGCGAGCTCGACGCCGTCGATGGTGGTGCGGGAAACCGCGGCCGCAATCGCCGCGAGCGGCTTGGCGGGTGTGACCGGGGCGTCGGTAGCGCCGACCAGATGAACACCAGCGGCCTTGAGACTTCGCGCGCGGTAGAGATGCGCGACGAGGCCGGGCTCCGCGGCGTACTTGGGACCGCGGAAGTAGATGAAGCCGGGGTTGGTGACGACCCACACGCCGAGCGCCATCAGCCGGTCTATGTAGTTGGGCGTAATCAGCCCGCCGTGTTCGATGCGAAACCGCGGGATGGCGCGTTCGCCGGCGAAACCCGCCCTGGCGGCTTCGATCGCGGCGAGCGCCTCTTCCAACTCTTCCATTTCGGTCGCATGAAAGGCGCAATCGAGTCCGCGGTCGAGCGCGTGGAGCACGGGGCGCGCGAGGCCGGCAGGGTCGTACTGATAGCCGGGCATGAACTTGACGGCGGCCAACGAGATTCGCGCGGCACTGGCAAATTTTTCGCATCGATCGACGGCGTCGAGATGATTGCCGCCGATCATCACGCCAACGCGCTGGCATATCGCGCCCGAATCCGCCAGCCTGGCGAACAGTTCGACTTCGACGGGGCCGTTGCGCGTGGTTGCGTCGGTGAACGTCGTCACTCCCGCGGCGGCCAGTTCGCGGCTCATGATGCGCGCGCGTGATTCCGATTCCGCGGCGGTCACGGGCGGCAGATGATTCGACAGCCACGTTTCCATCCCGACTACGAGGCCGGTGAGCTTGCCGGCGGCGTCGCGAATCATGTTGGCGCCCAGCGGCGGAGTGAAGCCGGCAGCTTCGAGGCCCAGCAGCGCGATGGCGCGCGAGTTGAGCCAGGTCGCGTGCAACGTCTGATGGCGCAAGCGCAGCGGATTCTTGGGCAGCGACTGATCGAGCTCGGCGCGCGTGGGCCCGCGCTTTTCGAGCATCAGCGCTTCGTCGCATCCGAACGCGCGCAGCCAGTTGCCGGGCGGAGTCTTGCCGGCGGCAAGCCGCAGGTCGCCCAGCAGATCGCCAACCGTGCGGCATCGCTGCACCGAGATTCCGGTGGCAGCGGCAGCAGCTTCCAGGAAATGGAGGTGCGAATCGATGAAGCCGGGCACGACGGCGCGGCCCGCGAGCTTGATCAGATGAGTTCGCGGACCGACCAGCGGTTTTAGTTCCGCAAACGGACCGTGTGCGGTGATCACCCCGCCGGAGATGGCAACCGAGTCGCTACCGGGGTGACCAAGGACGAGACCCTTGTGAAGAACCAGGTCGGCTTTCCCAGGCGCGACTACCACTTTGGAACGTATGCCTTCGTCGCCTGCGACCGAGCGCGGCGGCGTCTGGAGATCCTAGTCGGAACTTGGAAGCGGTTTGGCTTCCTTGATCTTCATCTCGACCTCGCAACACTCAAGCCCACCGGGGCCGGCCTTGTTGCAGAGCACCTCGGTGCCGCACTTTTCACACATGTAACGCTTACCGAGCACGTTAGCCATCGCAATCCACTCCTTGAACCGGGGCCGCGCGGGCCCGCATAATAAACTTAAAGTATCGCTTCAACTCCTTAACTCTGCGCGAACGGCAAATCAGTCACGATCGCGGCGCCGTCCTCGCCAATCTTCAACTCAACCCCGGGCGTCCATGCGCTGTGATGCAAAATCGCAAGCCCGATCGCGCCAAATCGTGGCGAGCACACGGCACTGGTCACACGGCCGACTTCCGTCCCGGCCAGACTGACGACCGCGCCGACGGGCGGCACATGCGCATTACTGAACTTAAGTCCGAGCATCCTTTTTTTCAAACCGCCGCGCGCGGTCGCCCGCTCGATTGTTTCCTGCCCGAGGTAGCATCCCTTGCTGAATGAGATTGCGCGATTGAGCCGCGCTTCGAGTGCGATCGTCTTGTCTATGGTATCGACACCGATGAGTGCGATGCCGTTCTCGACGCGGATAGTTTCGAGCAGGCACGAATCGACGCGGCGAAAATACGGCGCTTTCGCCAGTATGCCGGCGACGGTCGAATCAATCGAATCGCGCGAAGCGATTACAGATACCGCGGGTCCGCCGTAGCGGGGCAAGTTGCCGATTAGCGACTTGCGCTCTTCGATGAAGCGCCAAGGGGGCAGAGACGCTGCGGCCTGGGCAGAGCAGGCCGCGTCGAGGGCGGCAGGTCCCTCGACGTCGATCAGGGCAAGCTCGCCGGCGTCTTCGAATTCGACATCGTCGGCGACCAGCAAGCGCTCAAGATGCGCCCGCGTGCGCGTCCACGCATCGGAGTCGATATCGAGCAGGAGTGCATCGCCGGTCACCCAGATGAACGCATCGGCGATCACGTGCGCGTGCTCGGTCAGAAACAGCGCGGGCAGGATGGAACCGGGCTTGGCGCCCTTTACGTCGGCGGTGCACATGCCGTGGAAGAACGAGGCGCGATCGTCGCCGGCCACGCGCACGACGATTCGGCGGTCGAGGACGAGCACGCCCGCCGCGTTTATGACCGCATCGTAAGCGGAGTCGAAGGCGGCCGCATCGGCGGCGGTAGCGGGCGCGCCTGGACGATCAGTTGTTTCGAGATGTGCCACGACAGAATCAAGATACTAGCAGGGGCGACCCCTGCACCCAATGTTAAGAGGAGGGGTGACCCCTGCTGAAATGACGCGAGCGGGATTGTTTTTTTGGGTAGGTTTCAGAGTGCGAATTTGAATATAATCCGGAGCATCCGGAGGAGCGAAACTATGGGCGCATTTATCCTCGGTTTGATTGTCGGCGCCGGCGGCGCTCTGGTGCTCTTCATCTACGACGAGGGCGATATATTCTTGAAGCTCTCACGACAGATAAAGCAAACGGCAGAGCGCTACCGGCAATCGCCGTAGCCGCACGCGCCAAGCTCCTTTTGGTGGGTGCTGGCGTGCTCCAAGGCCAGCTTCGGAATACGAAGAACTGCGCGTTCACGACTGGACTGTGCGCGGCCACAGAGCAATGAACAAAAGGAGGCGCTTCGATCTTGTCGTTACACTTCTGGCGCTGTTCCTCAGTGCGATAACGTCGATCGCAATCGCGGGCCCCGCATCAGAGAGCGCAACGTCCGCGACGATTCTTGTCTACCATCGGTTCGGCCCGGTGGTTGCCGATAGCATGACGGTCACCACCGCGGTCTTCGCATCGCAGCTCAAATATCTTCATGACAATGGCTACAGTATCGTGCCGCTTCGTGCCGTAGTGAATTTCGCCGCGGGTCACGGCGAGTTGCCGCCGCGCGCCGTTGCGATCACCGCCGACGATGGCCATCGTACCGTGTTCAGCGACATGGCGCCGTTGGTCGAGCGCTATCGAATCCCGGTGACACTGTTCATTTATCCATCCGCGATTTCGAACGCCTCGTATGCGATGACATGGAAACAGCTCGCGGAACTGAAAGCCACCGGGCTCTTTTCGGTGGAATCGCACACGTACTGGCATCCCAATTTTCGCATCGAGAAGCGCCGACTCTCCGCCGAGGATTACTGGAAATTGGTGGATAGTCAGCTCAACAAATCGCGACAGGTGCTCGAGCGCCGGCTCGGTGGCCACGTGACGATGCTGAGTTGGCCGTTCGGCATCTACGACGATGAGCTGATTGCCGCCGCCACAAAATCCGGATACGTCGCCGCATTCAGCATCGAACGACGCAAGGTCTCGCGCGGCGACAACGTCATGGCGCTTCCCCGCTTCATCGTTACCGATGGCGACATCGGACAAAGATTCGGGAGTCTGCTACCGGCTCGGACGCCAACAACCAGTCGGTGACAGTTGATGTCGAGACCGATTATTTTCACGCTGTCTTTGTTCGTCCTCACATCTTTGTTCAGGCCTCTGCCGGCATTGGCGTACACCGGGACCATCATCGATGGCTCGACCAGGAGGCCGGTGGAGGATGCGATCGTGACACTCGGGGACGTTGTGGTTCGAACCGATCACGACGGCAAGTTCCAAATCAGCGGCCACGGTGACAGGATCGGCTTGAGAGCATACGGCCATCAGCGGGAATCGATCTCCATCGGCGAGTTGAAAGATCATTCCGGACCGATTGCGCTCACGCCGATGATGCCGAAGGCGCTCTATCTTTCATTTTACGGCATCGGCAGCACGAAGTTGCGCGAGGCGGCGCTCGGCCTCCTCGACAAAACCGAACTTAACGCCGTGGTGATCGACGTCAAAGGCGACCGCGGGATGATCGCATTCAAAACCTCGCTTCCGCTCGCCGAGCAGGCTCATTCGAACCAGCTCACGACGATGCGCGATGCGAAGGCAATGATTGACCGGCTCCATCACGATAACATTTACGCGATCGCACGAATTGTCGTCTTCAAGGATGATCCGCTCGCGACCGCGCGACCCGATTTGGCGGTGAAGCGCGCCAGCGGCGCAATCTTCAGGGACCGCGAACGCCTGGCGTGGACCGATCCCTTCAACACCGAGGTGTGGGACTACAATATCGCGATCGCGCTCGAGGCGGCGCGCCTCGGCTTCGACGAAATCCAGTTCGACTATGTGCGCTTTCCCGACGCGCCAGGGCTGAAGTTCTCGAAGCCGACCGACATGAAGAGTCGCCTCGCCGCAATCTCCGGCTTTCTGGCCGAGGCGCGGCGGCGCCTCACTCCCTACAATGTGTTTCTCGCCGCCGACACCTTTGGATACGTGACGTGGAACCTCGACGATACCCATATCGGGCAGCGGCTCGAGGAACTCGCGCCCATCGTCGACTACATCTCGCCGATGCTGTACCCGTCGTGCTTCCAGTTCGGCATTCCCAATTATCGCAATCCGGTCGCGCATCCGTATGAAATCGTCTTCCTCTCGCTGCAGAACGCGCGCGAGCGTGGAATCCCCTCGATTCGGTTTCGCCCGTGGCTGCAAGCATTTCGCGATTACGCCTTCGACCATCGAGAGTTCACCGGCACGCAGATAAGGGCGCAAATTTCGGCCGCCGAAAAGTTCGGCTCCGACGGCTGGATGCTATGGAACCCGCGCAACCAGTACACCGCCGCCGGCTTGAAGGTGGAGGGCGCGGCCTGCAAGGATGACGTTCCGGACGTGGTACAATCGTCGCAATGAGAAACCCGACGGCGTCATTCTCGCACCGTCTGATCGCGGCACTCGCGTTCCAGTTGCTCGCCGCGATCCTTGCAACATTGGCGTCTGCTGATGCCGCCTCGTCCGCTCGCTTGCGCGAAGCGGATTTGCAACAAATCGACACCATCGTCCAGTCTGAGATCAAAGCGGGAAGAATCCACGGCGCCGTGGTTGAGATTGGGCAAGGCAACCAGGTCGTTTATCGCCACGCTTTCGGATATCGCGCGCTCGAGCCCCGGCGAGTCGCGATGACTCCCGACACAATTTTCGATCTCGCCTCGCTGACCAAACCCGTCGCGACCGCGGTCGCGATAATGCAGCTTCGCGAGCGCGGCAGGATCGACCTCGACGCGCCGGTCGCGACTTACTGGCCCGCCTTCGCTCGCAACGGCAAGGAACGCATTACGATTCGCCAGTTGATGACGCATTATTCCGGCCTGGCGCCGGATTTGGACCTGCGCCGCAAATGGACCGGCTACTCGACCGCAATGAAGATGACCGCGGATGCGAAGCCGCTTCATCCTCCGGGAACGCACTACGAGTACAGCGACATCAATTTCGAGGCGCTCGGCGAGGTGGTTCGGCGCGTCGCGAAGCTTCCGCTCGACGACTATTGCCGCATCAACATTTTCACGCCGCTCGGAATGGCTGACACTGGTTTCAGCCCGCCGGCGCGGGAACTCAATCGTATTGCGCCAACCGAATACGTCGACGGCAAGTTGCGCATCGGCGAAGTCCACGATCCGACCGCCGCGCGAATGGGAGGCCTCGCGGGTCATGCCGGACTGTTCTCCACCGCCAACGACCTGGCGATCTTCGCGAGGATGATGCTCGACGGCGGACGCGCGGGCGCGGTCACGATTCTCTCTCCGCGTTCGATCGACGAAATGACGACCCCCCAATCGCCGGCCGACGCGGTTGATGCGAGCCACCTGCGCGGGCTGGGATGGGATCTCGGCGCACCGCTGTGCGCGAATCGCGAGCAGCTCTTGCCGGTCGGTTCGTACGGCCATTTCGGATTCACCGGGACGATGCTGTGGATCGATCCCGTATCTTCCACCTATGCGATCATCTTGACCAACCGCACGTACCCCGGCGGCGCAGGTGATGCGGGCCCGTTGCGACGCGAAATTCTCGCGCTGATTTCAGATCGCCTCGGCGCCCTGTCCGAGGATCGCATCGTGGAATGCCGGCCTTGCTTGAACTCTTTCTGCGCATTGGCCAAACGCACTGCCGCTCACACAAGGGTTCTGAGCGGCGCCGACGTATTGGCGGGTGACGGATTCGCGCAACTCAGAGGCACGCGCGTCGGATTGATCACCAATCAGACCGGCGTCACTCACGCCGGCACTCGCGATATCGAAGCGCTTTCACATGCGCGCGGACTGACGCTGCGCGCGATCTTCAGTCCCGAGCACGGCCTGCACGGCGATGTCGATGAGAGCGTCGCGCCGGGCGCCGAGCCCGTCACGGGTCTGCGCTTCTTTAGCCTGTACGGAGAGACGCGGCGGCCGAGCGCCACGATGCTCGATGGCCTCGATGCGGTGGTGTTCGACGTTCAGGACTCGGGCGCGCGCTTTTACACCTATGTCACGACGATGGCCTATGCGATGGAAGAAGCGGCGCGCCGCGGCATCGACTTTTATGTGCTGGATCGTCCGAATCCGATTTCGTGCGCTGTCGTGCAAGGCCCGATCATGGACGCCGATTTGAAATCGTTCACCGGATATTTCCCGCTGCCGACGCGCCACGGCATGACGGTCGGCGAGCTTGCCGGGATGTTCAATCGCGAAAACCACATCGGCGCGCGCCTGCACGTGATCAAGATGCGCGGCTATGCGCGTTCCGAATGGTTCGATCAAACGGGGCTGCGATGGACGCCGCCCTCGCCGAACCTGCGAACGCTTACTGAAGCGACGCTGTATCCGGGCGTTGCGATGATCGAGGGCGCCAATGTGAGCGTCGGGCGCGGGACCGATACCCCATTCGAATTGGTGGGCGCGCCGTGGATCGATTCTGCGGCGCTGCTCTCCTACCTGGACCAGCGAAAGATCCCCGGCGTTCGCTTTCGGTCAGCCGATTTCACGCCATCCGCCGACACCTATGCCGGCCGGAGCTGCCACGGAGTACGGATTTCTCTCGACGATCGCCTCGCGCTTGATTCGCCGGCGCTGGGAATCGAGCTGATTGCCGCGCTGCATCGTTTATATGCGAATGATTTCAAGATCGACGCGACGCTCTCGATGGTTGGTTCGCGTCGAACGCTGGAGGAAATCAAGTCGGGCGTGGATCCCAAACAGATCGTCGCGGGTTGGCAACCGGAGCTGGAGAATTTCCGCATCCTGCGCGCGCGCTATCTGCTCTACTAGTCTTCGCTTTTCTCTTCCGCCTCGAGCGCTACCAAAATAGACCGAGCCGTCAGGAAGCCGATAGGCGTGCGTGTACGGCGACCATCCTTCGACGCGCTCGATCAGATGTAGCTCGCCATCGAGTTCCTCCAGCATCTCGAATATCGAAGGCGCTGATGTGAGTGGTGCGATTGGAGACAGTTCCGCCGGAGCATTCGGACTCATCGCCATCTTCTGCGTCACACAAGAAGTGCAATAACCGGCCCAATCCAGTTAGTCCCGATGGCAAGCGATTTGCTCTCCTTCTCTGTGAGTGTTGCATTGCAGGTTGAGATCCAGGAGAAGAAGCAAATTGGAGAGTTGCAGCGCAGCCGGATCGGGTCGGCGCTGTAAATCCGGGAGGGAGCAAATGTTGGCGAATCAATTCACAGAAGTCTTCCGCGAGGAGCACCGCCAGATGCGCGATATGCTGCTCGGCCTGATGGACGCCATCGAGGCCAATGACATCGAGGCGGTTCGACAGGGAGTTGGCGAGATGGCGGCGCATGCCGGTCCGCACTTTCATTACGAAGAGCAGGTTCTCTACCCAGCTCTCGCCGAGATCTATGGAGCCGACTACGTTGAGAGGCTCGGCGCCGAGCACGATGCTGCGCTCGAGGCCGTTCAGGAGCTCGCCGAATTGGCCGAGGCTGAAGAAATCACTCCGGAGCAGGCGGGATACGGCCTTGAACTCATCCGTCGACTCCTTCCACATGTCAGCGATCGCGACGGGCTTGCGGTGATTGTAGAGGTGCTGCCTGAAGAGACTGTTCAAGAGATCGTGCGCGGGCGTGAGAAATCGAGGCGTTCCGGTAAGACTCTGCTCGATCTGGCCCGGGGCAAAAAGAAGCGCCGGCCGGTTGCACGCCAGGCTCGCGGGAAGGCGAGCAAGGCCGTCGCGGCGGCGAAATCCAAAGTAGTCCCTCGCAAGGCCAGGGCGAAGGCGAAGCCGGCGCGAAGGAAGCCGTGATTTGATCCGGGCTGGGAGTTCATTTCAAAAGCCCGACGCTACGTCGTGGCGGCCGGCCAGGTGGCGCAGGAGGTCCTGGCTACGTGGACCGCGCGAAGCGACGAAGGGGCGTTGTCGGAGCTTGTGCAAATGGCTCAATTCTTCGTAGGCACTTCAGGCTGGAATTACTACGGCTGGCGCGGCAGTTTCTATCCCGAGGATCTTCCGTCTCGACAGTGGCTTTCCTACTACGCAAAGCATTTCAACACCACGGAGGTCAATTACTCCTTCTATCATCTGCCGCGCTTGACGACCTGCGAGAACTGGCACAGCCAAACGCCCGAAGGTTTCATTTTCGCTCTCAAGTCGTCGCGCCTAATCACGCATATGAAGCGGCTCAAGGGTGTGAGGGCAGAATGGACCGAGTTCGTCGGACGAGCCGTTGCCCTCAAGGAAAAACTCGGCCCCATTCTTCTTCAGCTTCCGCCGAGCTTTCACGCCACACCGCAGAATCTGAAGCTGGTGGAAAGGTTTCTCGGCTACGGCGCTTCACGGCCCCCGCTGCGGCTCGCGATGGAGTTCAGACACGAGTCATGCTTCAGCAAGGAGGCAGTCGCGCTGCTCAGCGAACATAGTGTGGGCCTCGTGCTCTCTCATTCCAGCCGCTATCCCTTCCCCGGCGTGATTGCTACTGCGCCGTTCGTTTACTTCCGCTTCCACGGCCCCAAGGCCCTTTTCGCCTCGTCGTACTCGGAAAGTGAACTCGAGCAATGGGGCGCCCATATGAAGGCTTTTCTCCAGAAAGGCCGCGACGTCTATGCCTATTTCAATAACGACGCCGGCGGATATGCTGTCGCCAACGCGGCAACACTCATGCGCATCGTGGCTTGAAGACCGTGACCTCAGCTGTTCGCGACAAGGTTGCGGGCGGTGAACGTCCTTGTCTCGCCATCGTAAGTGAAAAGTTCCGCATAGCGCCCCCAGTCGATGACGGCGCGCAGAGTCTTCTCCGTGTCGCTCGGATTCAGATGGTCCTCAAGTTCGGACTCGAATCTTACCCTGGGTGCGAGATGACCCTCGCGCTCATTGAGGACATGATGGATATGGGCGGCGAGAGGCACAAACTGAAGCAGATGCTCGCTGAACAGCCGCTTACGCTCTTCCATTCCGCTCTGGGCGAAAACGCGCCCAGCCGCGGTCAGCTTGATAGCGCCCTCCTGTAGCTCCGCGAACTCCAGGATGTGAAGAGCTTCGGCAATCAGGAAGAGTTCCCCGATGTCCAGGGCCAGCGCGCCGGCGATCCTGGCCAGCTCGGCACGCCCTTGGTAAGGGGGTGAAGCCAACGCCTCAATGAACCCGGCGAGCAGATTGATCGGGACCGGTGGCAGCGGCTGCGCCAAACCCCCGTGAATTTGTCTTTGTGCTCCGATCGACTCCGTCGCGCGCGAAGTAAGAATCGAATAAAACTCGTCAACAATATTATGAAACTCGGTATCCAATCGGTTGCGTGGATGCGCCAAGGGGACCGGAATCTCGGCCGCGATACGCCCGGGATTTGTGGAAAGGACAAGGATTCGGTCGCACATCATGATCGCTTCTTCGATGTTGTGGGTTACCAGCAATACCGACTTGGTGGGAAGCTGACGCTCTATCCAGAGATCGAGGAAGTCGGTCCGTAAGGTCTCAGCCGTTAGAACATCGAGGGCTGAAAACGGCTCATCCATGAGAAGCAAAACTGGCTCGATTACGATCGCCCGTGCGAAGCCGACCCGTTGGCGCATTCCCCCTGAGAGCTCGCGAGGATAAGCGGATTGGAACCCGTCGAGACCGATCAAGTCGATGGCCGACATTGCCCGGCGGCGAGCCTCGTCATGGGCCAACCCGAGCGCATCGAGGCCGGCCTCGACGTTCTCGAGTACGGTAAGCCAGGGGAATAGAGCAAAGCTCTGAAATACAACTGCTATACCTTCGGCCGGCTCAGATAACGGCTGCCCGCGATAGAGCACCTCACCGGAAGTCGGCCTAATAAGTCCTCCAGCAATGCGCAGTAGGGTCGACTTCCCTGAACCTGAGCGGCCAAGGAGGCCGAGGATCTCGCCTTCTCGCAATGACAGTTCGATGTCGGCCAGCGCCGCCAGCGGTTCGCCGGATGGCTTGGCGAAAACTTTGCAGACCTTGTGCATTTCGATGACGGGCTTGTTCGCCGGGCTAGCCATTAGTTCCTTTCAATCGAGCCGCGTTCGCCGTTGGGCAAAGGCGTAGAGCGGCCGCCATAGCAGCCGGTTCATCGTGATGACGAATACTGACATGACCGCGACGCCCAGCGCGATCCGAGGGTAATCGCCCGCTTCAGTCATCTGCGCGATATAAGCGCCAAGCCCTGACCCACTGAGCTTTGTCGGCCCCCAACTGACCGCCTCAGAGACGATGCTCGCATTCCAGGCGCCGCCGGACGCCGTAATCGCGCCCGTCACGTAATAAGGGAAGATTCCGGGCAGCATCACCTGGCGCCACCAGTGCCAACCGCGGATTCGGAAGCTCGCTGCTGCTTCCCTGAAGTCGTTCGGAAACGCACTCGCGCCGGCGATAACGTTGAAAAGGATGTACCATTGCGTCCCGAGAATCATCAACGGGCTAAGCCAGATCTTGGGATCCAGGACAAACTTCACGATTAGGAAGACCGCGACCGGGAAGAGCAGGTTGGCCGGAAAGGCGGCGAGAAACTGCGCGATCGGCTGGACCTTCTCCGCGAGCTTCGGCCGCAGCCCTACACCGACTCCGATCGGAACCCAGACCACTGACGCCAGGGCAATCAGGATCACGACCCGAAGGAAGGTAAGGACGCCGTTGTTTACGGCGATAGTAACGTCGCCCCAAGACAGTTCGGGTTCGGCAAATTCCATGAGCTTCCATCCCACATATGCAAGGCCGGCAAGAAGAAGGCCGAACCAGGCGACATCAGCTGCGCGGCGAGGTAGCGCGAAAACTGGAAGCCAACGAGGTTTTCGGGGGAGAGCAAGCCGGGCTCGCAGGGTGGCCTGCACGGCCCCGCCGATCGGCTTGCCAAGGAGTCTAAGGAAGCTCGCGCCTCGAAACAGGTCAAGCACCCAGCTCCTCGGCACGACCACCGCAGCCGTGTGCTCGAACCGGAACTTGTCGGCCCAGGCTACCAGCGGACGGAAGAGCAGCTGATCGTAAATAAGGATCGTGACGGTCATCGCGACGATTGCCCATCCAACTGCCGCGAGGTCACGTTGCTGGATTGCAAGGGCGACGTAGGACCCGATTCCCGGAAGCGTGACCTGGATGTTACCAACGGAGATAGCTTCGGAGGCGACGACAAAGAACCAGCCGCCGGACATCGACATCATCATGTTCCAGATGAGCCCAGGCATGGCGAACGGCACCTCGAGGCGCCAAAAGCGTTGCCAACCCGAGAACCGGAAACTGCGGCTCACCTCGTCGAGATCGGTCGGAATGGTTATGAGCGACTGATAGAAACTGAAAGTCATGTTCCAGGCTTGGGCCGTAAAGATCGCGAAGATCGCGGCAAGCTCCGGCCCCAGAGAAGTGCCGGGAAAAAGCGAGACGAAGAACACGACCGTGAAAGAGAGATAGCCAAGTACCGGCACCGATTGGAGGACGTCCAGCAGCGGTATCAGCACTGTTTCGGCCCGCCGACTCTTGGCCGCCGGCGTGGCGTAGATGAACGTGAAGATTAGCGAGGCGACGAGCGCGGCCAGCATGCGCAACGTCGTGCGGAGAGCGTAGACCGGCAGGACAGCCGGAGAGAGGGAGATCCTCGGCTGTTGCGCGGCAACGAAAGGCGCCACCATCTGGTGAGCGCCGGATCCGAGGAGCATCACAATCGCCAGCACCAACAGCGTCGCAACGGCGTCCCGCCAGGTCGGGACCCGTTGATGCCACGGTCTGCCGATCAGTACCTCGGCATGCTGCTCCACACTGCCTCACCTTTCGGCATCCGCCGACAAATCATGTGCTCCCCTAACCAATCGGGTGACTTTTATCCATCTTGCACGAAAGAATTGCTGCAATCGGGCCCGCCGAAGCGGAGCGCGGACGTGCCAGATCCGCAAAGCGCCATCATCCCTGAACCTCGCGAAAGTGCTCTGGGTGCGCGAATGCTATTTGCAGTTCGCAGAGTCCGCTGTGTCAGTCGAAATGGATCTATTCGGCGTGAGCAATTCCAGCGCGGCCAGGAGCTGAACTTGAGGCTAGTGCGGCGGAGCCGCTTATCAGGTCGAGAATTTCGGTGGTTACCGATTCCTGGCGAAGGCGCTGCATCAGTTTTGTGAGGTCACGGGATTTGTTCTGGATGTTCTGATGCGCCGCTTCCATCGCGCGAAAGCGGGTCGAGTTCTCGCTGAAGAATGATTGCATCGCGGCGTTCTCCAGCGTTGCGAAAAAATACTCCCCAACTATGTCATCAAAGAGACGCTGCGGCCGAAGGTTGATGATCGGGGGCAAGTTGGTGGAAGTCTTTTGCACGACCGGCGCCTCGAGCGGCAGCAGGCGACGCTGCTCGATGCGCGCCGGCTGACCCCCGGCATATTGTGCGTAGACGACCTCGACGCCCGCGATGCGGCGCTCGCTGAACATCCGATAGAGTTCTGCCGCGACACGGCGTGCAGCGCCTGTGACTCCCGCGCAATGCGTCGCCATCGGCAGCACCAGGTCCGGACTCAATCCGCGTTCGCGACAAATCTGGGCGCCGCGGGTTCCGACTACGATCAACGCAAGCCCGCCGCCGGTCGCGCGCTCGGCCGCACGCAATGGATGCTCATTGAAGCCGCCGCACAGGCCGTGCTCGGCGCAGAACACGACCAGGCCGGATTTGTTTGGTCGCGCCGCAGCTTCGATCACGCCGGCGGGCGGCAGCAGAGTTGCGGCTTCGGACAACGCCTCGCGAATCTGCTCGGCATAGCCGCGAATCGGTTCCAGCGATCTGAGCGCCTGCTGCATCTGCGAGGCAGCCATCGCCCGAATCGCCGCAACTATCTCGAGTAGCTCGTTGAGCGAGGTGATTCGGGTGGCGATTTCGCGTTCTTGCGCCATCGAGTTATCGCTTCGCCGGCGCAGTGCCCGCGTGATTCAAGCTTTCCACCAGCTCTCCGACCGCCGTGACGAGCGCCAGCCGCGTTCGCGGCTCCAACTCTCCGGCTGTGTTGATTCGCCGCACGGGTTCCGCGGCGTGCTCGTTCAGCCAGGGGCCGAGTTTCAACCGGAGCTCGCTCACTTTGTCCAGCGGCAGGCGCTCGAGCAGCCGTTCGTCGATCGCCAGCAGCAACGCCACCTGGTGCGCGATTGACAGCGGCGCGAATTGCGGCTGCGTCAGGACCGCGCGGATTCGCCGCCCATGCTCGATTATCTCGCGCGTGCGCTGATCCACCATCCCGCCGAAGCGTGTGAAGATTTCCAGTTCGAGGAATTGCGCGTATTCGAGGCGGAGATTTTCGGCCAGCTTGCGCATCGCATGCGACTGCGTCTTGCCTCCGACGCGCGATACGCTCTTGCCGACGTTGACGGCAGGCTTCTGTCCTTCGTGAAACAACCGCGGCTCGAGAACGATCTGCCCGTCGGAGATCGAAATCAGATTGGTTGGTATGTAACCGGACAGATTGCCTTCCTCCGTCGCAGCGATCGGCAGCGCGGTCAGCGACCCGCCTCCGCGATCGCGATTGAGCTTGGCCGCGCGTTCGAGCAGCCGCGAATGGATATAGAAGATGTCGCCGGGGTATGCTTCGCGTCCCGGCGGATTTCGCAACAGCAGTGACAGCTGCCGATAGATCACGGCGTGCTTGCTCAGATCGTCGATGATCAAGAGCGCATCGCCACCGCGTTCTGAGAAATACTCGGCCATCGTGCAGGCCGCATACGGCGCCAGCCATTGGATTCCAGGCGGGTCGTCCGCGGGTGCGAACACGAAGATGCATCGCTCCGGCGCGCCGTAGCGCCTGACCGCATCGATCACCTGGCTCACGGACGAGGTCTTCTGTCCCACCGCACAGTAGATACAAACCACGCCGGTATCGCGTTGATTGATTATCGTGTCGATCGCGATCGCGGTTTTCCCGGTTTCGCGATCGCCGATAATCAATTCGCGCTGGCCACGTCCGATCGGCAGCATCGCATCGATGACGAGAAGGCCGGTATTGAGCGCGGTGTCGACGAAATCGCGATCGACGATCGCGGGCGCCGGCCGCTCGACCGGCTCGACTCCCGCCGCTTCGATCTCCGGACCTCCGTCCACCGCAACGCCGAGTGCGTTCACGATTCGGCCCAGCAGGTTGTCGCCTACCGGCACGCTTGCGACTGAACCGGTTCCGTGCACCAGGTTGCCCGCCTCGATACAGCTGGCGTCGCCGAGCATCGCGCATCCGATTAGGTCCGGATCGAGCGTCAGCACGATTCCGGCAACCGGCTCCCCGCCGTCCAATCGGTCGAAGAGCAGCAGTTCACCCAGTCGCGTTTCCGGCAAACCGCCTACCGTGGCGACATTGTCTCCCACTCGTTCTACGCGGCCGATCAGGTCGAGTCGGGGCTCGGCCTTGAGCTCACTCAGAAGCCGGCCCGCCGTGCTCAGACGATCCTTTACGGATTCAGCCAGCGTGCTCATTGCGATTGATCTCCCTGGCGGCGGTGGTCAGCGCGTCGCGCCAGTTGAAGCGGAGAGTTGCGCTCGGCAATGTGATTTCGGCGCCGGCGATAAGCGCCGGATCGCTGTTGAACTTTATGCCCCCTCCGGCGCCAATCCGTTTCCCGAGTTGTTCGCGCCATTGCGCCTCTTCCCGCGCGTCGAGCGGGTGAGCCGTCGTGACCACGAGAGCGGTCTCGCCCAGATGCGAAACGAGCGCGGCCCGCTCCGTTGCCGACAGACGGTCCAAATAGTCTAGGACGCGGGTCAGGAAGGCATGCTCGATCGAAGGAAAGGTCAGCCCGCGAAGCAGCCGTTCCGCGAGGTTCACGGCGAGCTCGATTGTCCGGGAAAACAGCTCTTGTGTGGCGGCGGCGCGCTCTTCGCTGATCTGCGTGGTCGCGTGATCGCGGATTTTCTCGGCTTCCGCGCGGGCTTCGTCGAGCATCTTCACCCGTTCGGCGGCCAGTTGCGCGCCCTGCTCTTCAATCGCCTTTTGGCGCGCGGCTTCGATTCCCGCCCATTGTGCCTGGAGGTCGCGCTGCAGATTCAGCGCTTTTTGCTTTTCAGCTGACGCTTCCGCCATGCCGCGCGCAATCTCCTCCTTACGCCGGGCGACGATCGCACTGACCGGCTTGAACAGAAAGCGCTTGAGCAGCCAGACCAGGATGAGAAAGTTGGCCGCCTGCAGCGCGAAGCTCCACCAACTGAAATTCATCGCGCGAAGGGATTGGCGAATAGCAGCAGCAAGGCGACCAGCAGGCAGTAGATCGCCATCGTCTCTATCATCGCCAGGCCAACGAACAGGGTGCGCGACAGCGAGCCCGCGGCCTCGGGCTGCCGCGCGATGCCTTCCATCGCCGCCGCGACTGCGCGGCCTTCGGCGAGCGCCGGCGAGATCGAGCCGACGGCGACCGCGACCACCGCGCCGATTATGCTGAGCATTTGGACCGTCATCTTCTTCCGACCTCCCTCATTTCTCGATCGCGCCGATGCCGCCGCCGATAAAAACCGCGGACAGGACGCTGAATATGTAGGCCTGCACCAGGCCAACCAGAATTCCGAATGCCATGAACGGAATCGGCACCAGCAAACCCGCCAGCGCCACAACGATCGCAACCACCATCTCCTCGCTCATGATATTTCCGAACAGGCGCATCGCCAGCGAGAACGATCGCGTCAGTTCGGCCAGGATATTGAACGGCAACATGACCGGATTCGGCCTGAGATAGCCTTTCAAGTACGCGCCGAGGCCTTGAATGCGCACGCCATAGTAATGCACCGATAGAAAAACTATCGCGGCGAGCGCGGCGGGCGTTTCGATCGATGCGGTCGGGGCCGTGAGTCCGGGAACGATCCCGCAAAGATTCGCGGCCACCAGAAAGATGAACAGTGTGCCGAGCAACGGCAGGAACGGGGCCGCATCGCAGTTCAGCAGCGCGGCTATCTGTTCTTCGATTTCCGCCACAACGCTTTCGATCATCACCTGCCATGCGCCCGCATCGACGCGAAAGTTCCGCGTCACAATCCAGCTCGCGACGGTCAGCGCCGCCATCAACCCCCACGTGGTTACGACGGTGCGGCTGATGGGAACGATGCCGATGTGAAACAGGATCGCGGTCTGAAGGGGCGAGTGATTCATGGATTCCTCTGGAGCGCGAGCCGGTAGTGATTGACCAAAACCGTCCGTATCGCCAGAAACCCCGCGAAGCTTGCGAGCACGGGTGCGGCGCCTTGCCTGGCGCAGAGCGTGAAAGCCGCGACAGCGACGGCAAGGCGTGAGAGATGGACCAACAGAGCGTTCCGTCCGGCTCCGTGGCCGGTGTAAAGCCGGACGTTCCACGCGAGCGCCGCGAAATACGCCATGCCAATCAACGCTCCGAGTGCGGCATAGGCTGCCATCCGCACAACGACTACTCCGATCATTCGGTGCTCATCCTCTTCCAAACCGCCCAGAAACCAAGTGCGGCGCCAACAAAGACGAGGGCTGCGCTCCAGAACACACCGCTATGGAAGGCACGATCGAGCCAGCGTCCAACGAACGCGCCGATAAGAATGGGCGCGACGATCGTCCATCCGAACCGCCCGATCATTGCGAGCGAGCGGCCCACCGGCCATTCTTCGGTCCTCAGCTTCTGCTCGCGCCGGCTATGCGCCCGTTTGGCGGCTTCTTCCAATTCGCGTTCGTCAGCCCCCAACTCGTGATTGCCATGCTCTTGCTCGGTTGCCACGACCAGCGCCCCGCGGTTATTTCAGCGGCCTGACTTTGAGCGGTTGATCAGTGGGCCGCAGGTAACGATAGATTTGCCGAATTGCGGCTTGTTCCAGGCTGAGCGCTACCGATCGGGCCGAGCGTTCGACCTCAATGCCCTCCGCCATCATGGCGAGGATTTCGCTGCGCAAATGTCCCAGATCATCGTCTACGACCGCCTCGCGGGTTGCTATCTCCACGACCTTGCCCTCGCGGACGCGCAGCACGCCGCCACGCACGGCGAGGTAGTGCTCGACGCCGCCGCCATTGCGCCATCTCACGACGCAGATCGAGAGGGTGGTGAGAAAATCCGCATGGCGGGGTTCGATACCAAAGCCGCCGGTGGCATCTTCGGCGCGAACGTAACGAACGGAGCTTTCATCAAGCGCGATCGCGGTGGGCGTGGTGACGATCAGCTTCATTGCAACCGGATCATTGCTGCGCCTTGCGCGCAACGATCTCCTTTTCGCGAGCATCCTCGAAAGTTCCGACCATGTAAAATGAGCTTTCGGCCCATTCGTCGCCTTCGCCCGCAAGTATAGCGCGGCAGCCCTTGACGGTTTCCTCGATAGGGACGGATTTTCCCGCAATTCCGGTGAATTGCTCGGTCACGAGAAACGGCTGCGTGAGAAACCGCTCGAGGCGCCGCGCGCGCGCCACGATGCGCCGGTCTTCCGTGCTCAGCTCCTCTACGCCGAGCAACGAGATGATTTCCTGGAGTTCCTTGTAGCGCACGATCGTTCGGCGCACCTCCTCGGCGACCGCATAATGTTCTTCGCCGACGACGCGCGGATCGAGCAGGGCCGAAGTCGACGCCAGCGGATCGATCGCGGGATACAGTCCCTCCGCCGCCATATCTCGCGACAGGACGATCGATGAGTCCAGATGGCGAAACGTTTCGACCACCGCGGGATCGGTAAAATCGTCGGCCGGCACGTACACTGCCTGGATTGCGGTCACCGATGCGCCGGCCACCGACGCGATTCGCTCTTCGAGTTCGGCGATCTCGGTGGCCAGCGTGGGCTGGTAGCCGACACGCGACGGCAACCGCCCGAGCATCCCCGATACCTCCGAGCCTGCCTGCACGAATCGGAACACGTTGTCCATCAGGAGCAGAACGTCGTGTCCCTTCGCGTCGCGAAAATATTCGGCGACGGTCAGCGCGGTCATGCCAACCCGCCAGCGCGCGCCCGGCGGCTCGTTCATCTGTCCGAAGACGAGCGCGGTGCGGCTCAGCACGCCCGATCTGCGCAGCTCGGCCAGCAGCTCGTGGCCTTCGCGCGATCGCTCGCCGATGCCCGCGAACACGCAGATGCCCGAGTAGTTTTCGACGGTGCTCCGAATCAGCTCCATGATCAGCACGGTCTTGCCGACGCCGGCGCCACCGAACATCCCGGCTTTGCCGCCGCGCGCGAGCGGGGCCAGAAGGTCGGCTACCTTGATGCCGGTACGGAAGACCTCGCGCTTGTGATCCTGGCGATTGAGCGCGGGCGATCTGCGATGAATCGGCCAGCGGGTTGCGGACTCGATTGGCCCGAGGCGATCGATCGGATCGCCGATCGCGTTGATGAGACGGCCAAGCACCTTCTCTCCCACCGGCACGCAGATGGGCCCGCCACGGCGGGCGATCGCACCGCGGCGCAGACCCGAAGTATTCTCCATCGCAACGGCGCGGACGGTATGAAGATCGAGATGGTCCTGGATTTCAGCGACCAGCCGGGCCCGTCCGTCCAGCTCGATCGTCATTGCGTCATTGATTGCCGGCAGGCGTCCGCGGGCAAACTCGACGTCAACGACCGACCCGCGAACGCGCGTGACTATTCCCTGCTCGTTGTCCGGTTGAGCTTTCCAATTGTCTGAAAGTTGATCCATGCCGCCGAACCCGAACGCATTGGGTAAGGTAACAATATCCATGAAGGCCGAGGTACGCGAGGCCACAAACTGACGACGGGAACGCGGGAAAGTTGGTAGTGGGCGGTTTTGAAAAAATCAGGGTGTGGAATCTTTCGGGGGTTTCTCCGACGGCGGCACAGTTAATTCCTGTTCCTTTTTCTACCTCTCCGCGAAATGTCGCAAAGAAATCGCAAAAAAAGGCCGCTCAATTCCGTTGGAAGAAGCCCGGTTCTTGACACGACCTTCTCGCTGGCGCTAATGATATCGCCCATGATATCATGAACTCTAAGAAGATAGCGGAATTGCGGGGCCGGATAGAAGAACTTAGAGGGCAAGCGCAGGTTCCGAGTGTTCCCCGTCAGCACAAGTTGGACAGTTTGCAGCGATTGAGGAAGAGAGGGTTTTTGGCTCATCTTAACCCCAAAAGGAGCGGAGATGAGATCGAAAGCAGATACGCATT